>CALFTQ010000020.1 GCA_937916135.1 uncultured Verrucomicrobiales bacterium | reverse complement strand
TTCACCACTCGCTATGGGTATGTCGCCCTGACGGGCTCAAAATTCCGCGGGCTTTCAGCCCGCCAAATTCCAATTTGTTACCCCTCCAGTACGTATAACACATCAATCTTTAATCGCCGCGTCAATAAAGAATATTGCTTTGACTGAACGTCAAATGGGAATTTGGTGGGCTGCAGGCGAGCGGAAAATAAGCCCCGCTAGGGGCGTAAGAACACTATCCGGGGGTAAGAGCGCGTCAGCGCTCGCAGCTATGCCACATGTCTATCCAAAAGTGTAACCAATGTCCTGGAACTTGTGTTACCTATGTCCTGGGCACGCTCCTCACAGGAACTGCCTTGGTGCTGCTGGGGGCAGGGCGTACATGAAGCGGGAGCCGTAGAACTTGCTGGTTACGCGGGAGTCCAGGATGGTGATGAGCCCGGTATCGGTCTTGGAGCGGATGAGGCGCCCCACGCCCTGGCGGAATTTGAGCAGGGCCTCGGGCAAGGAATAATCGCGGAAGGCGTTGCCGCCGCGGGCGGTGATGTCTTCGATTCTGGCCTCGACCAGCGGATTGCCGGGAGATTCAAAGGGGATCTTGGTAACGATGACGTTGGAGAGGGCTTCGCCGGGCACATCCACGCCGGTCCAGAAACTATCCGTGCCGAGGAGCACGCTGCCGATATTCTCGCGGAAGCTGTGGACCATCTGGCTGCGGGTGAGTTCATCGCCCTGCACCAGGAGGGGCCAGCCACGCTCCTGGCAGAAGGGACGCAGGCGCACGGCCATGGCCCGCAATAGATTGTAGCTGGTGAAGAGCACGAAGGCGCGGCCTTGCGATTCATCCAGCGAGCGCATAATCCAATCCGCCAGGGCGGGGTGGTACTCGGCGTCCTCGCTGGCGGGTGGGGGCGGTGGCATGCTGCGCGCCACCATGATGCGCATCTGCTTCTCGAAATCGAAGGGGCTGCCGATTTGCAGCGGGCGTGCGCTTTCGGCTCCCACGCGGCCGGCGAAGTACCCCATGCCACGCTCACCAGTGGCCAGGGTGGCGCTGGTGCAAATGCAGCTGCGGCCTGCCTCGAAGAGCTTTTCGCGCAGCACGGGGGCCACGTTGATGAGCGCGCCGCGCATGGTGGTGAACTGCCCCTCGAGCCCGTGACTTTCCACCCAGTATACCGTGGTATCGGCTTTGCTGAGTTTCACCATTTCGGTGGCGGCTTCATCATAGGCCAGAATGCGGGCGGCTGTATCCAGCAGCTCAGCCTTGGTCAGCTCGTTTTCCTCCATGGCGGCCATGTCCTTGATTTCGGCAAAGAGCTGGCGCAGCACCGGGGAGAGCAGGTTCTCCGTCCACTCCGGCTGGCGCAGGCGCACAGTGCCGTGGTGCGCCTCCAGCTGGCAATCGGCCCGGGCGGCGGTGAAGAATTCACCCACGGCGGCCTGAGCTTCCTCGATGAGTTGGAGCACGGTGGGTGAGGCATTATGGCGCATGCTGCCTTTGTGAGTGGCCGGGTTGTAGAGGCGCAGCAGCTCGTATTTCATCTCAGCCTCGCTGAGCGAGAGCCCCAGCTGGTTAGCCGCCACGTTTTCGATGGTGTGCGCTTCGTCCAGAATCACAAAGTCATTCGGGAAGATGAAGCCGGGCGGTCCTTCGGGCTCAATGGCCATCATCTCATCTGCCAGGGAGAGCAGGCCGAAGAAGAGGGTGTGGTTGAGCACCACCACCTGGGCCTCCTGCACCCGGCGGCGGGCGGCCTGGTAGGGGCAGTCGTAGCCGCAGTTGCGCGGGGTGCACACGTGGTTCTCGCTGCAGACCTGGGCCCAGACCTTGGGGGAGATGTTGAGCTCGTGCGGCAGTTCGGCCAGGGAGCCTTCGCCGCAGTCTTTGGACCAGGCCAGCAGGTCGTAAAGTTGCTTGGTTTCGGCCTGGTTGAAGAGGTCATCCGCCTGTTCCAGGGCGCGGCGCAGGCGTGTGCGGCAGAGGTAGTTGGCCCGGCCTTTGAGCAGCGCGGCATCGAAATGGCAGTTCAGCGCTTTAGCCACGGTGGGGATATCCTTGTGGAAGAGCTGCTCCTGCAGGTTGATGGTGTGCGTGGAGATGACCGCCTTGCGCCCGTGCTCCAGCGCGTAGCGGATAGCCGGTATGAGGTAGGCCAGCGATTTGCCCACGCCGGTGCCGGCCTCGGCCAGCAGGGCTCCTTCGTTTTCCAGCGTTTCAGCCACGGCCACGGCCATCTGCTGCTGCTCCGGGCGGAATTCAAAGCCCCGGGCATGCGAGAGCAGGCCGGTCTCGCTGAAATCCTGCAGGGTCTGTTCGCTCAGCAGGCCCATGGTGTGGGGGGTGGGGGAAAATCAGCGCAGAATGCGGTCGCCTGTGGAGGGCAGGCGCAGGTAAAGCGGCAGGTTCGGGAAGAAAGTGCGCAGGGTGTTCACATCCGTATTGCCATCGATGAAGTACCACTTGTTGAGTACGGTGCCGCGGGGCTGGCTCTTGTCGGTGATGACTTCATCGCGCACGGCGAAGATGTAGCTGCGGCGCTCCATGCGGGTGCGGCGGCCATCCCGCGCCGGGGCACTGATGACCAGAGTGGTGGGCAGCACCACCACGCGGCTGCGTTCCTGTGTGTTGCCGATGTTTTCTGCCCGCAGGCGGCCTGCGGTATCCTTGCGCACCTGGCTCACTGCAGCCATGGGCGGGGTGACCACATATTCTGCCGTGGCCTCGCCCACGGTGTAGCTTTCCACGGTGAGCCCGGCCTTCTTCATTTCCTCGCCCATGCGGGCGTATTTGGCGCGCAGGGCCTTATCATTGGCCGCCATGCGGGCCTTGGCCTCCACCACGGTTTCGCGGTCCAGTCCCTGCACGCGGCGGGCCCGGGCAATCTCGGCCTCTCTGGTGCGGGAGGTGAGCTGGTCGGCGTATGTGCGGCGAAGGGGGGGATACATGGAATCCACCGCCCAGCGCATATCGCAGTTGCGCACGGCGGCTCCATACTGCTGAGCTGCTTCGCGGGCGGAGGTAGCGGCATCACTGGCGGCTTGGCACACACTCACCAGGGCCAGAGCAGCAGCAAACAGGGGAAAACTCTTCATGCCCCACATGTTACCACAGCCCCACGCGCCCGCGCAAGCAGGAATGGTGTTCTAAAATGACCACTTTTTGTGCTGAGCGTTTCCTGACTTGACCTCAGGTAACGAAAATTCTACAATCGAACAGATAGGTTTATTGATGAGGCAATTAAAGATTGATGTGTTATCCGCATTGGTGGTGACGGAC
>CALFTQ010000019.1 GCA_937916135.1 uncultured Verrucomicrobiales bacterium | reverse complement strand
CTTGGTTTCTTCAAAAGGATTCCAGCCCCCTCAAAGCAGAGCCGGGCGATTGCTCCGCCGTCCTCCGCGAAATCTGCCGCATGTTTGGTAATGAGGCTCCGCTCCTCCTCGGCTGGCTTAAGGGTGCCTACATCCGCCAGCTGAATTACGCCGCCGAAGCTCGCGGTAAGTCAGCCCCGTACCGCAAGGTCGCCTCGCAGACCCTGGCCATCGCCGGTGACCCCGGCACCGGTAAGACCCACGTGCTCCTCGATATTATCATCACCGGCCTCCTGGGCCCATACACCAACATGCCGACCGCCTGGCTCACCGGGGAATCGCGTTTTAATGATTGGGCGCTGACTTCAAATATCTGGGTGGCCGATGACGGCGTTTCCCTACAGTCCATCCAGAAACGCAAGGACGCCGCCACACTCCTCAAGAATGCGGGCTACTCTTCAAAGCTCACGATTGAGTGCAAGAACAAGGCGGTCGTCAACCTACCATACCCCTGTGAGCGCATCTTCATCGTCAACCTCCAGGACTACGCCCTACGCGCTCTCCCTGCCTATGAGGAAAACCAGGACAAGTACCTCTTCCTCCACAACTGCGCTCCCTCCGGCCTCATGACCGAATGGGCGGGTGACTATGACTACATGCAGGAAGAGCTCACAGACGCTATGCCTGCTTTCGCTTACTGGCTGCTTCGTGAGTACCAGCTGCCGGAGTGGGCTGTACGTAACACCTCGCGCCACACCGTAGCCGATTGGGGTTATATCTCGCCGCCGGTGCAGAAAGCGCTCGCAGAGATGGATGAGGCCGGTATTCTCATGGCGCGTCTCCGCAAGGTCTACCTGAACCCTGCCATCGAATACCGCGTCCATAACCGCTACCACACCCAGGAGATGCTGCGTTCTTTCTTGGAATCTATTGAGGGTAAATCCGACTGCTCCACCTCGGAGAAGATGGGACGCCTCCTGGCAGAGTGCAACCGCCGATGGCCAAATCTGCTCGAACGAACTGTACAAAACGGATACACCGTCTACAAGTTTAAGCCGCATGCAGACTGGCACAATCAGCTCACGCTCGATATCTCCGGTATGGCAATCGCTCAACCCGACCCAGCGCTTCTCGCCGCCGCCGGTCTTACCTCCACCACAAATGACAACAACTAATCACACCACCACAACAATGACTGAATCAATACAAAACAACGCTGTGGCCGCCCAGGCTATCGAACAATTCTACCCGTATCTCAGCCACCGCAACAGGTGGGCTCTGCTGCTCAACCTCGCCTGCGTCAACAATAGTACCTTTGACCTCGACTGCAAGGACGGGGTACTCCCACCCATGCTTAGTGACTTACCGGCTCGGCAGTTGAGCCAACAGGAATTGCAGGTCTACCTCATCAGACACGGAATCCCTATAGGTGACATCCAGACCTTTATGGAGCAGCTCTGTTTCTTTGCATGCAGGTCTACCGCACCGGATGACCGTATCGTGCCGCTTATCGTCTATAACGATGATGTCCCCCCATATCACCTGGAGGACTGCTTCGACATGTCCAACGCCGCAGAATGGGACAAAACCTATCTCACCATCGACGATGAGTGCCAGCTCATGATTCACCTGCTCAAAATGCTCTATCGGTCGCAGGACGGAAAAATCGCATTCATCGAACCTCCGTTCTATGGCTTACCGGCACCGGAGTCTCGTGAAGATTTGGCCGATGCTCTCCTCAAGAATAAGGTCGACCCTGATAGGGTGGACGCGTTCATCCACGATTTGCTGGTGCTGCACGAAATGAAGATGCGGTTGTTTGATGTGGAAAATACCCTCATCCTCGTCCCGCCGCTGGCTTATGAGCCCCGGAAGTAACAACCACCCCTCCTAACACAAATCCCCCGCTGTAGCCCCTCCTGGAGCCCTCAGCGGGGGATTAGCTCAGTTGGTAGAGCGTCTCAATGGCATTGAGAAGGTCAGCGGTTCG
>CALFTQ010000018.1 GCA_937916135.1 uncultured Verrucomicrobiales bacterium | reverse complement strand
ACCGCCTCGCTATGGGTATGTCGCCCGTTTCACGGGCTTTGATTTACGCTCGCCTGCGGCTCGCCAAATTCCAATTTATCGGTGCAAAATCAGTTACGCGACTGGCAGTGCGGGCAGATTCCTTCCGCATCGCGCCGCAGGAAGCGGAAACCGCATATGCGGCAGGTCAGATGCGTGCGGGCGCGACGCATGCGGCGCCACTTGGCAACCATCTTCACCGGCACATAGATGCAGATAGTGAGCAGAATGCCCAGATAAACAAGCGAGGCCAGAAACTCGGAGGGGGGCATGGGGTCAGGCGTCATGGCTGCACCTCCTCTCCATTCGTAGCATTCTCCACACCGGGGTGGAATACGGGTTCTTCCACAGCAGGCTGAGGCTGCTGTGCCGGTTCTGCCTGAGGCGCGGGTTCCGGCGCCGGTGCAGAAACCGGCTGCGCAGCGTGCGGAGTGGTTTCAGACGGCATGGGCGGCAGCTCCAGCAGTGCGGCAGCATCCAGCACGGCAGAATCCGCTGCCGGGTCAAACAATTCCTGAGGCGGCGGCGGCAGCACGCGGGATTCTCGCAGCAGAGGCATGGAGGCCGCTGCCAGGTCCTCGCGATATTCCGGGTCGGCATGCAGCGGCAGATGCAGGGGAAGCGGGCTCTGCCGGCGGAGCACGAAATCCGTCAACCGCCCCTCCTTCTTGTATACCTTGCCCACCCCCCTGGGTTTCACGCGCTCCGGCATTTCCACCGGGGCTACCCACAGCCCCACGCCCACCACAATCATGGCCAGCAGAAAGAACAGCGGCAGACACCCCGGCATGGGGCGGCTGTGCATGGTGTGGTACAGCAGGCTGTGTTCTTTATCCTTCATTTATTCGATGGACGGCACTGCGGCGTAGCTGCAGGTATAGCCGTGGGAAAGTATCATATCCGTAAGCCGCTGGGAAACCCCGGCGGAAACGGCTTTATCCAGCACCAGAATGACCGATACACGGGAGGGATTCGGCGTTTTCCAGGATTCCAGGCACTTCTCGAATCCCTCGTACCCCCCGCGCACCAGTTCGGAGCCCACATACAGGCGCGGCATATCACCCGGCGCCACGGAAACGATGTGCGTGAAATCGCGGTTGTAGGAACCGATGACGAAGTGGGATTCCTGCGGCTGCACCGAGAACCCGAAACGCGGCCCCAGGTGATTCGGCAGGAGCACACAGACGCAGAGAACCAGGAACAGATTCACCGCAGCTACCACCACGATGGGGAAGCCTCCTTCTTTCAGTGTTGAACGAACGCGGCGCATGGATATTGAGGAAGTATGGGATATCGATTACTCGGCGTCCTTCTCAGGGATTTCAACAGGGGCCTCGGGCTTCTTGCCAAGAGCCTCTTCGCGGGCATCTGCAATGATATGCACGCATTCCAGACCGGCACGCTCCACCATATTGATAAGCTTGCGGGCCCGGGAAGCCAGGAACATGTAGAAAATATAGGTCGGGATAGACAGGGCCACGCCGGAGGCAGAAAGCAGCAGAGCCTGCTGCAGCGTGGCGGCTATCATGGGGGCGGCGGCGGCGCCATCCGTGATACCGGGCTGCTCGTAGAAACTCACCAGGGAAAGCAGCGTGCCCAGCACGCCAAGCAGCGGCATCACCGTAGCGCAGACCAGCAGCGTGCGCACGTTGCGCTCAATGCGGTATACCTCCACCTCGCTGGCCTCCAGCGCAATCTCGCGCAGCTCGTGCCGGGAAAGGCGCGGGCGGCTCAGCACGGCCTCCACCACACGGGCCATGGGGCCGGGCAGCTGGCGGGCCTCGTGCAGACACTCATCATACTGCCCCGAACGCAGCAGGGCGGAAAGGCCGCGCAGGAACTCACCGGAGTTGATATTGATACGGTGGAAATAGAACAGACGCTCGGCCAGCACAGCCAGGGCCAGTGTGGCAAAGAAGAGGATGAGCCAGAACATGGGGCCCATGGCAATAATCATTTCGCGCATAAGTCAGTCTCAGGTGGTGTAAGTATTGAAATCAGGAGAGAAGGCGGTTTGCCCCGGCCTGCTTGCCGCAGGCCGGGGCGTTGAAAATCAGGCTTTCGGGGCGATGCTCTCTGCACCGAAATAGGGAACCAGCGCGGCGGGAATCTTCACCGAACCGTCCGGCTGCTGGCACTGCTCCAGCAGAGCCACGTAGAGACGCGGCAGCGCAGTGCCGGAACCATTCAGCGTGTACGGCGTGCGGATCTTACCGTCGGCATCCTTGTAGCGCAGCTTCATGCGGCGGGCCTGGTAGTCCGTGAAGCAGGAGCAGCTGGAAACCTCCAGATACTTGCCCTGCCCCGGTGCCCACACCTCAATATCGTAGGTCTTGGCAGAGGAGAAGCCCACATCGCCCGTGCAAAGCTCAATGACGCGGTAGTGCAGCCCGAGCTTCTGCAGGATGCACTCGGCATGGCTGGTGAGTTTCTCCAGCTCGGCAAAGCCTTCCTCCGGGCGGCAGATTTCCACCAGCTCCACCTTGTCGAACTGGTGCACACGGATCATGCCCTTGTTCTCGCGGCCGGCGGAACCGGCCTCGCGGCGGAAGCAGGGTGTGTAGGCCGTCATCTTGATAGGCAGGTCGGCATCCTTGAAAATCTGGTCGCGGCAGAGGTTGGTGACAGGCACCTCGGCGGTGGGCACCAGGAACATGCTGTTCTCCTCCAGGCCGTACATATCTTCCTCGAACTTGGGCAGCTGGCCGGTGCCGTACATGCACTCGCGCTTCACGATGAAGGGCACGCCCACTTCCTGGTAGCCGTTCTCCAGGGTCTGCGTATCCAGCAGGAAATTGATGAGGGCGCGCTCCAGGCGGGCACCCAGGCCGCGGTACACAATGAAACCGGAGCCGGAAATGCGGGCAGAGTCCTCAAAGTTCAGCAGGCCCAGGCTGGTGCCCAGCTCCACGTGATCCTTCGGCTCTGCGATTTCGGGCTTGGTGCCCCACACGCGCAGCTCGGGGTTGGCGGATTCGTCCTCACCCACCGGGGCGGCATCGTGCGGCATGTTGGGAATGGAAAGCAGCAGGGCTTCCTGCTCTTCAGCAGCGGCAGAGGCCACGGCGTCCAGCTCCTTGATGCGGTCGCCCACCTCACTCATGCGCTTCTTGAGCTCCTCGGCCTCCTCGCGGCGGCCTTCCTTCATCATCTGCCCAATCAGCTTGGATGAACTGTTACGCTCCTGGGAAAGGGCCTGCTTCTCCGTCTCGGCACTGCGGCGCTTCACATCACACTCAAGCACCTTATCCACAAGCATCCAGTGGTCTCCACCACGCAGACGCACTCGTTCCTTCACATATTCGGGATTCTCCCTGACAATACGAATATCTAGCATAACACGCTTATTCTATACCAATGCACCGCAGATTCAAGCCAAAACTGCGTGTTTCTCCTCCAATATCACACGTCCCCCGAAGATTTGCCCGACAAATGGGAATTTGTGGGGGAACTCTGTCGGAGCACGGGACTTCAGTCCCGATTGGAAGCACCGTTATTTCGGGACTGAAGTCCCGTGCCCCGACAACGACAAACATCAATTTATCGTTTGATTTACCCCTTCAACAATGCTAGAATACCCTCGTATGAACAACTGGATTTCCGCCGTCTTCAGCCCCACCGGGGGCTGTTCCGCCATTGCTACTGCCATTGCGGGTGCCCGCATGGGCAAACGAATCGACCTCTGCGCCCCTGTCGAGCCGCAGGAGGTGCCCACCTGGGTGCCAGTGCTCGCCGTGGTGCCGGTGTACGGTGGTCGCGTGCCCGCTGTGGCCATTCAGCGACTGCGAGCCCTGAAAGGCCAGGGCGGCCCGGCCATTGCCGTGGTGGTATACGGCAACCGTGCGTATGAAGATGCCCTGCTGGAGCTCAAAACCACCCTCACGGAATCCGGTTTCGCGGTTATTGCTGCTGCGGCATTCATCGCTGAGCACAGCATCATCCGCAGCATAGCCCCCGGACGCCCGGATGCCGCAGACCTGGCCAAGTGCGTGGAGTTCGGCGCCGCAGTGGAGGCCAAACTGGCGCAGGATGCACCCGGCACCGTGGAGGTGCCCGGCAATGCAGAATACCGGCCCCTGCCCCAGATGCCTGCTACCCCGCTGGTGACGGATGCCTGCGGCGGCTGCGGCATGTGCGCCCGCATGTGCCCGGTGGGAGCCATCCCGCTGAGTGACCCGCGCAGCACAGATGCCGCCAGGTGCATTCTCTGCATGCGCTGCGTGGCCATCTGCCCGCGCAAAGCCCGAATCCTGCCCCCGCCCATGGAGCAGGCCTTCACGGCAAAGCTCACCGCCATTGCCTCCGAGCCGAAACAACCTGAACTCTTCATCTGATTATGACCGTCTTTCCGTTTATTATCGGCATAGCCGTTGCTCTTGCTGTTCTATTTGCCATTATCTACGTTTCCTACTTTCTCGTTGCCCGCAAGCAATGCACGCAAAGCGAAATCCTCAGAACCAGCGCAGCGCTCACAGGGCTGGGGGCTCTCCTCGGGCTTTTCGGCGCCCTGTTGAACGGGATTCTTCCCACATGGAGCACCCAGCTACTGACCAACATTGCGTTCATCATCCTGCAATACCGCTATGGCGTCCGCTGGCTCCGACTCTCCCGCAAACGCGCGGTTCTGGCAATCTGCCTCACCATCGTGCTCATCATCCTGCTGATAGCCGGGATGATTGCCTCATTTGCATGAGGCAGATACAGCGGCTGAGCATTGCTTCACAGCCGATAAATCTTTCATTTCATCAACTACAAAACATTGAACATTGATACGAAAAGTGCTACAATCCACCTGTTTGCCATCTATATCAATCAAAACGTCCATTCATCCTACTGAACATGAACAACGACATTAGCGAAAACACCGGCACTGCCAAGCCCGGCAAAAACATCGGCTCCTGGTTGCTGATGGGCTTGCTGGCTCTCCTGCTGCTGACGCCCCTGTGTGTCAAGTTTGATTTGTACACGCCCTATTGCCTCGCTTCCGCCGCCTCCTGGTGGAAAAGCTCGCTCGTGCTGGTGATAAGCATCATCTTCCTTATCATCAACAGCAAGAAAGGCTGGCTCTGCCTGCCCCGCCCCGGCAAGCTGGCAGCCCTGCTTGCCATGGTCTTCTTCCTGACCGCGCTTACCTGCCCCTTCACCTACAGTGAAACGGAGCTGTTCTTCCACAGCTCCGCCATGTTCATCTGCGTGGTGGTGGGTATCTGGCTGCTGCTGCGCGGGTTCTCATTCATCCTCTTCATTCCGCTCATGCTCATCGGCATGCTGGAAGCCGGCGCATTCATCCAGTACCGCTCCATGCTGAACTCCATGGTGCTGGTGGAGGCTCTGGAATGCTCGGAGGAGGAGTTCATGGTCTATGTGACCCCGCTGAATATCACACTCATCGTGTTGGGCGTCACCATTATTGCAGTATCCAGCTACCTGCTCAACCGCCTGCTGCACTCCATTCCCAAGCGGGCCCTGCTCGGCACCGTCATCTGCACCATCTGCTCATTCTACATCCTGTATCCTTTCCTGCCGAATGGCTGCACCTCACTTTCCAAGGTAGGTATCAACGGTGCATTCAAGCGCACCTCCCAGTCCTACCGCGACATGAAGAAAGCCGCCAAGGCCGATGCCAAGCTGGCCACGTCTATCCCCTCCCCCGCGGCTCAGCCCTCCAGTCTCCCCACCTTGCAGGGGAATGAAGGCTGCGTCATTGTGTTTCACATCGGCGAAAGCGTCCGCGCCGACCGTCTGAGTTTCAACGGGTTCAGCCGCGACACCACACCTTTGCTTTCCAAGGTGCCGAACCTGATGAGCTGGAAGCGCTGCGTGGCCGCCTCCGGGCTGACGGTGACCAGCCTGCACGTGCTGCTCACCAATGCCCGCCGCGCAGAAGGCGGCGTCTATGGCACCCCGGCAGATGACATGAAAGCCACCTGCGGGCCGGTGCTCGATTTGTTCAAGGCCAATGGTTTCGATGTCCGCTGCTTCCTGGGATCCCTCAACAAGCAGTCCATCCGCGCAGACAAGGCGCTGCGCAACCTCACCCAGGCATGCAGCAAGCGCTATTACACGCGAGGCGATGTCATGGACGCCACGGAGCAGATTCACCAGTGCCTGCAGGAATCCGGCACGAAGAATCTCTTCCTCATGGTGAACAACGAAGGCAGCCACCTTCCCTTCCGTAACTATGACCACGAGAATCCACCCTTCACCCCCAGCAAGCCGATTCTGCAACCCAACGGAAGCGATGAAGAAGCCGTGCGCAATGCCTACGACAACACCATTCACTATACCGACCGCTTTGTGCACCGCGTGCTGGAATCCCTCAAGGGGCGCCCTTATGTGTATATTTACGTGAGCGACCACGGCGAATACCTGGGCGACTACGATGGCACCTGGGGCCGCGCCCGCGTGGGAGCAGAGAAGGGCTTCTTCCACTCCACCCAGGCAGCAGCCGTTGGCGCCTTTGCCATCTGTTCGCCTGAATTCGAGGCGCTGAACCCGCACTTTGCCCAGGCCGTGCAGCAGATGCGGAGCTCCACCGCCATGCAGATTGGTCACGAGCACTACTTCCACACCCTGCTGGGGCTTGTGGGGCTGCAGACCCCGTATTACAACGCCGAGCTCGACCTCTGCTCCCCCGCCGCCAAGCCTTACGACGGGCCCGCCCCCACCGACTGGCCCGCCCACCTTGGCATTTCCTCTGCTCCGGAACAATAAAAACATTCTATAAGCTCAATCCCCCTCAGCCCCCCACGGCAGAGGGGGATTTGCTTTCTTTACGCACACGTGTCCCAAAGTTTGAGTACTAATCTCGATAAATTGGAATTTGGCGAAGCCAAATTCCCATCCCTCATGCGCCAGCGTGAGGGATTTCATACATGCCGCAGGCATGTATTTCATGCACAGCGCCAGC
>CALFTQ010000017.1 GCA_937916135.1 uncultured Verrucomicrobiales bacterium | reverse complement strand
TGGCAACGATATTAAGCCGGCGTACCAGCAGATTCATATCCACGAGCCTGTCGGCCAGCTCGGTGACGGCTTGTAGAATCAGCTTCGTGGAGGACGTGTAACGGCCAAGGTTGTGTGTGCCGTGGGAATGAGCCGGGATTTCTCGCCCGTAGGCATCGGTCGTGATAGCACCACTGTACTGCCGGCGGCGTACCGGGTCGGTAAGATTCTCGATGTCATAGCCTCCCACCTCGTGCTTTTGTCGGAACGACAAATTCCGCTTTGACGTTCCGTCAAAGCAATTTTCTTTAATTGCTGCGTCAATAATTGCTGGAGCTAATAAAAAAGCAACCGTGAAACGAGGGCGTTTCACGGTTGGCAGATGGATGCAGGGGTGTTTTAAACCCAGGCGAGGCCTACCGCCTTGCGAACGCGGGTGAGCACCTTGGCCGCCTCTTCTCGGGCGCGGGCGGCGCCGGTGGTGAGCACGTCGTCCACATATCCGGGGTGGGCGAGGATCCATTCCCGTTTTTCGCGGGCGGTGCGGAAATATTCCCAGTAGGCTTCGAAAAGGTCTTTCTTGAACTGCCCGTAGCCTACGCCGCCGGCGAGGTGGGCATTGACCATGGCCTGGTGCTGCTCCGGTGTGGCAAAAAGCTTATAGAGGGCCAGGATGATGGAGTTTTCCGTGGGTTTCGGGGCCTCCAGCGGGGTGGCATCGGTCACGACCTTTTTGTTGATGAGCTTGCGGAGGGGCTTTTCGTCTCCGAAAATGGGTAGGGTGTTGCCGTAGCTCTTGCTCATTTTCTGACCATCCAGCCCGGGCACCACGGCGGTGGCTTCGGAGATGATTGCTTCGGGCATCTTGAGCAGGCCTTCGCCGAAGGTGTCGTTAATCTTGCCTGCGAGGTCACGGGTTACTTCGAGGTGCTGCTTCTGGTCTTTGCCTACGGGTACGGCATCGGAATCGTACAGCAGAATATCTGCCGCCATGAGGGCAGGGTAGGCAAAGAGTGCGTGACTGGCGGCAAATCCCTTGGCTACCTTGTCCTTGTAGGAGTGGCAGCGCTCCAGCAGGCCCATGGGGCACAGGGTGGAAAGAACCCAGGCCAGCTCGTTCACCTCCGGCACGGCAGACTGGGCGAAGAATACTGCTTTTTCCGGGTCGAGCCCGCATGCCAGGAAGTCCACGGCCAGCCCGCGCGTATTTTCTCGCAGTTTTTCGGCGCTTTCCATAGTGGTCATGGCGTGGTAGTTGGCAATGAAATAGAAGGCCTCGCCTTTTTCCTGGAGCCGCACGGCGGGTTCAATGGCACCGAAATAGTTGCCGATATGGAGCTGGCCGCTGGGCTGTAATCCTGTGAGGAATCGCATAATGTTCTGTGTATCTGTGTGTTGGTAAAGGTTGGGGATCAGGGTTCTTCCGCTTCCTCTTCTTCCTGGGTGAGAAGGGCGTGCAGATAGTTCCCCAGGCTTTCGGCCGTGAAGGCTCCTTCGATGCTGCGCAGCTTGATACCCTCCGCATAGAATACGGTGGTGGGCACCTTGGTCAGGCCGTAGTCCTCGGCAATGGCGGGGTAGTCATCTGCATTGATTTCCACTACCTGCACGCCGCCTTTTTCTTGCGCGGCCAGTTCTTGCAGAGATTTGCGCATAGCGTTGCTGTGGCGGCACCAGGGGGCAGTGAAGCAGAGCAGCAGGGTGCGCCCGGATACCTCGGTGACCTGGCGCATATCCTGACCTTCGTACACACTGTAAAGCTCGAATTTCGGGCGTCCTTGCAGGGTGGTAGGCACTTGTTTATCTGTGCGGATGAGGGACTGCAGCGATTCCCGCTGCGGGTTGGGCGCCGGTTTGGTGGGCGTGGTGAATTGAGCCGCGCGGTCTCGCTTCTCCTGGTCGGATTCTCCACAGCTCACGCAGAGCAGGGGGAGCAGCAGGGCGACCGGGAGTAGATAGCGCTTCATGCCACCTATTCTGCCACTTTTCTACGCGCGTGTCAAGTACATGCCAAAAGTGCTGACTGCCATATCATGTAGTGAGGCGGGCGTTTCTTTTGTTTATCCTGCGCTTGAAAAGCGTGGGGAGCTATGGTAGAATGAGGGGCATGGAGATAACGCTGAATTCCCCGCTGGATATGCACCTGCACCTGCGCGATGGCGACATGCTGAAGCTGACCGCGCCGCTTTCTGCTGATTTTGCCGGAGCCGTGATTATGCCGAACCTGGTTCCGCCGGTGACCACACCGGAGATGATGCAGGGCTATGCTGCACGCATCGCGGCAGCGCTGGACGGGGCTGCGTTCACGCCGTACATGACCCTGTTCTTCACCGCGCTTGGGGAAAAGGAGCTGCTGGCAGCCAGGGAGACTCCCGGCTTCTTCGGCTTCAAGCTTTACCCCGCCGGTATCACCACCAACAGCGAGGGTGGCGTTTCCGACATGGCCCAGGCCGATACCACGTTGCGTCTCATGGAAGAACTGGGCATTCCCCTGCTGGTGCATGGCGAAAGCCACGGTTTTGTGATGGACCGCGAGCAGGAATTCCTGGCGGTGTACCGTCACCTGGCCACCAGGTACCCGGGACTGAAGCTCAGCATGGAGCATATCACCACCGCTGCTGCACTGCAGCTGCTGGATGAGTTCCCGAACATCTGCGCCACGGTCACGCTGCAGCACCTTATCATCACGCTGGACGATGTAGCAGGCGGCGCCCTGCGCCCGCACCTTTTCTGCAAGCCGATTGCAAAGCGCCCGGAGGATCGCGATGCTCTGCTTCACGCGGCGCTGGGGGGGCACCCGCGCCTGTTCTTCGGCTCCGATTCTGCCCCGCACCCGCGCTGCAAGAAAGAAGCCTGCGGCTGCGCCGCCGGGGTGTTTACCGGCCCTGTAGCCTTGCCCAAACTAGCAGAAATTTTTGCTGCACACAGCGCGCTGGACAAACTGCAGGCCTTTGTGAGCGGCAATGCCTGCAAGTGGTACGGGCTCACCCCGGCGCAGAAGCTGGTAACGCTGCGCGATACGCCCATGAGCGTGCCGGCAGCGTACCGCAGCTACGGCCAGGAAGTAGTGCCCATGTATGCCGGTGAGAGCATTGGCTGGAGTATCGTCCACTGATGGAAGAAGCCCCCATACCCACGGCCGATGACCTGCGGCAGTTGCTCGCAGACATAGCCGCCACACACATGCCCTACGGCATGTACGGCCCGAAGAATTACCCGCCGGAAGGATGCCCGCTTATGGACCTGCCCACGGAGTATCTGGACTGGTTCTGGCAGCGCGGCTGGCCCAAAGGCAAGCTGGGACGCCTGATGGAGCAGACGCTGCTCATCAAGAACAGCGGGCTGGATAATCTCTTCCATCCCTTCCGCTCTGCAGCCGGTGGCCGCCGCCACTTCCCCCGCAAATAAAACCTTTTCTTATGAATAAACTCCGTTCCATTATCCTGGCAGCCAGGCCGAAAACCCTTCCAGCCGGCTTCGTGGCCGTATGGGCCGGTTGCCTTATCGTCTGGAAATTCCAGCAGCATTTCCCGGAAACAGGTATACGGCTCGACTGGTGGCTGGCCGCCTTCACCGCATTGAGCTGCGCCTGCATCCAGATTGCCTGCAATTTCTTCAACGATGCGATTGATGCCACCAAGAACGCTGATACGGACAAGCGGCAGGGGCCGCGGCGCATCACGGCCAGCGGGGATATGACGCCACTGACTGTTAAGTTGTGGGGCTGTTTCTTCCTGGTGGCAGCCTCGGCATTCGGCCTGCCGCTCATCATGGCACAAGGCTGGCCGGTGCTGCTCATCGGGATTCCGAGTCTGTTCTTTGCCTATGGCTATACCGGGGGGCCCTGGCCACTGGCCTACCACGGGCTGGGTGAGCTTTTTGTGCTGCTCTTCTTCGGTCTGGTTGCCGTTGCAGGCACGGTATTTGTGCAGATAGGCTGGCAGCCGGGCTATGCAGAAATCTATGCAGGGGCTTTCGTGCTGGGTATTCAGTGCGGGCTGCTTTCCTGCCTGCTCATCGAGGTGAACAACATCCGCGACCGCAAAGAAGACTCCACCACCGGCAAACGCACACTTGCCGTGCGACTGGGAGACAAACGGGCCCGTGGGCTGGCCTCCGCCTTCCTCATTGCGCCCTATGTCACCCTGAAGCAGACCGCCTTTTTCCTCCCGGGGTTCCAGTGGAACCTGGTCTGGCTTGCCGCCATTGTGGTGGGCGGGTTCATCCTGCTGAAGCTGCACACCATGCCGGCCAACAAGAAGATGAACATGCTGTTGGGGCTCTCCTCCCTGCACATGGGGCTTTTCCTGCTCGCGCTCACTATCTGATTTTTTTTCGCTCTACCATGAAACGCATTCCTTCCCTGCTTCTCACACTGGCGCTGCTCGGCTGCACCCAGAACCAGCTCATACTCGATCCCTTCGATGAGGGCGAAAGCCTCATGATTGAGGATGATGAGGCTATCCTCCAATTTGAACAGATGATGGCCGATGTCCCCACACCGGAAAATGAGTATAAGCCCCGCACCAGAAACCGCGACTTCTTCGATTCGGCAGATGTCATCAGCACTTTTCAGGACACCCAGCCCACCATGGGGATTTGCCGCAGCGGTGAAAAAGAGTACTACTACCACATTGAGCGCGACCTGGACGGCATCCTCATCACCGACATGGACCAAGGCTTGACTGATTATGTCGTCAGCCCGGAGAAGTTCGATGAAATCAGAGAATTCATCCGTCTGCACACCCCGGTGAAACCCGAATACGAAGCCACTGGGGCAGAGGAAACTGAAGATAAGGATAACTAAGAAGAGAAGCAAGAAGAATGAACCGGCGGCTCCCCCATATCCTGCTTGTGCTGCTGGCGGTGCTGACCATCTGGTCCGGCATCTCTCCACATGATGAGCAGGTGTGGTGGACAGAGATGAGCTCCGTATTCCTGCTCGTGGGGGCCCTGGTTTGCACCTTCCGGCGGTTCCGCTTCTCCGACACCGCCTATGCATGCATGGGGCTCTGGTGCGCCATGCAGATAGTGGGCGCGCACTATACCTTTGAATTTGTACCCTTCGGCGCCATCACTGATTTATTCGGATTCGAGCGCAATCACTATGACCGCGTAGCCCACTTTGCCGTGGGGCTGGGTGGTATCGCCATTGCGGAATTGCTGTGGCGGCAGCGCATTGTCAACAGCGTATCCACCGCCGCATGGTTCAGCCTGGTATTCATTCTGGCGCTGGCCGGCTTGTGGGAGCTTGTGGAATGGATATACGCTGAAATCGACGGAGGCACTGCCGGCCAGGCATTCCTCGGCTCCCAGGGAGACGAGTGGGACGCCCACAAGGACATGCTGCTCGACACGCTCGGCGGGGCTCTGGCCGCCCTCATCTTCTACCAGCAGAACCACAGGCATCACCTTCGATGAATCCATATATGCAGGCGGCGGCACATACGCAGCCAGAACACGCAGAACGCCCGCAGAAACAGCACCACCAGCAAAGCGCTCACCCCCATCCACAGGCCACTGCTCCAGCCATACACCTGCCAGCCTGCCACAGCACACCCGAATGCCACCGGCAACCCCAGCATCACAGCCGCCAGATAGAACCAGAACCCACACACCTGACGCCCCAGGCAGGCAGAGGTGAAGCTGAAGATGCAAAATCCGAATATTGTGAGAACAACGGGCATGGTATCAGTCTCTACTCTACGATATGCCCCTGCCAAAATCAAGAAAATTCAACCCGCCAATCCGCTAAAAAGTACACACGAATGATACATTGAAAAAGAGCGGTCAGCCCCTTTGAAGCATCCCCCCACTGCTCGATAAATGGGAATTTGTGGGGGAACTCTGTCGGAGCACGGGACTTCAGTCCCGATTGGAAGCACCGTTATTTCGGGACTGAAGTCCCGTGCCCCGACAACGACAAACATCAATTTGTCCGTCACCACAAATGCGGATAACACATCAATCTTTAATTGCCTCATCAATAATTGCCGCGTCAATAATTCTACCGGAGCGAGCGCAATGGGAATGGCATCAACATCAGGGATGCGTCGGGGGAATTGTGCCGGGGCGAAATCATCATACCGCAGACCCAGAAAATCCACCTTTTTCTTAAAAAATTGCGTGTTGGGGGGTAGACTTAACTCCACTTGTGGTGTAGAATGCAAACGTGAGCGCAAAATGGACAGTAAAGGAAGTTGAGGAATGCGAATCCACTTTCAATGTGGCTCGCAAGTTGCCGGCTTGGACCGTCGTGACCACCCAGCGTCAGACACGCGGCCGTGGTCGATTCAACCGTGCCTGGTTCGGCAACACCGGCGGGCTCTGGGCAACCTATAACCTGCCGATTGATTCCAAACTCAACCGCCACTGGGGCGTGCTCCCGCTCGTGGCCGGAGCAGCAGTCATAGAAACGCTCAAAGAATACAACATCAAAGGGCTGCGTCTTCGCTGGCCGAATGATGTGCTGGTGGGCAAAGCGAAGCTGGCCGGCATCCTTGTGGAACGCCCATCCTCCGGCATGGCCTCTATCGGCGTTGGTATCAACATGTTCAACGACATCAACGAAATCCGGGAGAAAGCAGCAGACCCCGTCACCCGGCTCTGTGAACTCCTGCCTGCCTGCCCGTCTGTCAAGAAGCTCCGCACCCTCCTGGGTGATACACTGGCTGAAATGTTCGAGTATTTCGTGGAAAGCGGAGTCGATAGCATACTGCCTATCCTGGGTACCGCCTGGGGTGAATCCCTTCCTGTGGTGGCTATCACCGATAAGGAACGCCATGTAGGCCGCTTCATTGGCGTGGATTTTGATGGCTCCCCCATCTTGGCCAGGGCAGATGGAACCCGCTATGTGGTTCCCGGTATCACCGTCAACCGACTCAAGGAGCTTATCTGATCCCCCCCACCCAAACCTTTTACAATCGCCCTGCAGCATGCCTGCGGGGCTTTGAGTATGTCCCAAAGTTTGAGCGCAGAGCCCGAAAAATGGGAATTTGAATTACGAGTTACGAGTTACGAATTACGAAGTAAAAAGTTCCGCGGGCATTCGCCCGCCAGTATGGAATTATTCGATGTACAATGGCGAGCCGTAAGGCTCGTGGAACTTTCACTTCGTACCTCCCACCTCGCACTTCGTACCTTTCGAATAGGTGCTTCGCATTGACTTCGGGGGGCTGAGCTGCTACAATGCACGCGCGATGAAACTAACTGTGATTACGCTGTTGGCCGCGGCAGGTGTGGCTGTGGCTGCTCCATTGCCATTTTACATTGTTCCCGGGGCTGGGATGAGTGCGCACGAGAATCCCCTGGTGATGCCGGATGCACCGGCACTGACCACCGCTGAGCAGCGGGTCGAAATGGAAAAACTCCGGTATGAGCAGGGCCTTTCAGATGCAGTCGGGTATCTGGATGCCCGCCTGGAGTATCTGCATAAGCTCACGCCGCTTTTGTATGGTGAAAAGACTCGGCTGATTCACAAGGGGCGCCTGTTCAAGGCTGCGAGGGATAAATGCAAGTTTGTGGAAGCTCGTCATAAGTTGGGCTTAGTGGGTGATTGGGAATTGCACACCGCCCAACTGGCCGATGCCTGGTTGCGGGCACGCCAGATTCGGAGTGCTGATCGTGATGTGTGCCTTGACAAATTGAACCGCGCGGAGGAATTGCTGGCGAAATTGGGACAGCTGGTAGCAGACGGCGTGAAGTCGGGTGTAGCTGATCAGGCGGACGTGTTACTGGTAGCTGCCGCCACCGGGGAACTGAAACTTGCGCGCAAGAGCTGGTTTGCGAGGGATTGTGCTGAGCAACTGGCAGATTTGCAGAGCACGTATGACCAGCTGGCTGCGCTGATGACTGCGCGGGAGCGCGAGGGCTTTTGCGAAGCGGATGCAGCCATCTCTGCCCGGGAGACTGCCCGCATTTTCCGCCGAGAGGTGGTTCTCCGAAAGGGTGAGTTGACTCTTGAATACGTGGAAGCCCTGCAGGAACGTTGCTCGATTATGGCTGCCATGGCGCCGGTTCTTCAGAACATTGCACAGAAGGACAGTATGGCGCGTTGGGATGCAGGTCATGCTCCATGGTTGCTTGAAAGAGAACAGGCGAAGTTACAATCAGCCCGCAAGAAGTTGCAGCAGCCCTGAGCCTGCATTCTCATCTGCCCAGGTTTTCTCATGCGCGCGCTTCTTTTCATTTTTTTTCTGTTGCTGCTGGCCTCCTGCCGGCAGGTGGTGGATGCCGTGAACATGAAGCAGCTGGCTCCGGAGCTTGTGGAGTACGGTAAGGCGGTGGATGCCTGGTATGAATATATGCCGGAGTATGCCCCCTATTTCTGCCTTAAGACCCGCTGCGCCATCGTGTATTCCGATTCGCAGATGCAGCTGGGGTATTGGCGACTGCGGCATCCGCTGCCCCCGCACCGCGTGATGATGGAAGCCCGTGGCGATTCCCTCATCCTGCATCGTAGTTTTGTGTGGGATGGCGTGAGCTTCGGCCACACCGAGCCGCGGGAACTCATGCCCAGCCTCCTGCACGATGCGCTCTACTATGCCCTGCAGGGGAATGCGCCCTTCACCCGCCGCGAGGCAGACCTGGCCTTCCTGCGTGCCTGCCGCCGCTACAACTGCTCCGGCAAATACGCATCCTACCTCAGCGTGCGCGCACTCGGCGGCTTCTTCGGCAAGCCGGAGGGAACTCTCGCGCCCATTGTGGAGTTGATTTCGCCATCCACTCCGCCGGCGCCGCTGGAGCCATGAGTCCGAGCCGCAGGCGAGGATATCGTCTTGCACAGCAAGATATCGTCTGCTCGAAGAGCAGATATCGTCCGCGAAGCGGATATCGTTTCCGATGGGTGGTGGTTTTGTTGCTTCCCGATGAATGGGGAACGATATCCTGACCTGCGGTCAGGACGATATCCGGCTGGCGCCGGACGATATTCAGGCCGATGGCCTGAACGATATCCGCGAGCCGGTGCTCGCGGACGTAATCAGGCAGGCAATAAGCGCACCACTCTGTCGGCGCGGGGGAGGGTGAGGGTGACGGTGGTGCCGGTGCCTTCCTTGGAGGCGAAGCCGAGGGTGCCGCCGTGGTCCTTGATGATGCGGCGGACGATGAGGAGCCCCAGGCCGTTGCCCTTGCGCTTGGTGGTGCGGAAGGGTTCATACATGCTGCCCATCACTTCGTGGGAGATGCCGGTGCCGGTGTCGGAGATGACGATGCGGAGGTCGTTGTCATTGTAGGCGGTCTGGATGTAGATGCCGCCGTCCTCTCCGGGGATGGACTGGTAGGCGTTGCGCACCAGATTGTAAATGGCCTGGAAGAGCTGGGCGGAATCCGCGCTGAGCTCGGGCAGCCCCTCGCTGAGCTCCAGGTGCACGGAGATGCCGCGCGGGGCGATTTCCGGGTCCAGGGTTTCGAGCACGCGCTCGATGAGGGTGTTCAGGTTGACTGTTTCCCGCTGCAGGCGGGTGGGGCGCATGCTGTGCAGGAACTGGTGCAGCAGGGTATCCAGCCGCCGGGTTTCCTCCATGGCGGTTTCCAGCAGCGGGGTGAGCTTTGCCTGCTCCTCTTCCGGCAGCTTCGTAAGTTTGCGCTGGAGTAGCTGCAGGTTGAGCCCCAGGGAGTTGAGTGGGTTGCCGATTTCGTGGGCCACGGCGCTGGCCATGAAACTGAGCAGGTTCATCTGCTCGGCTTCGGCATCTTCCAGCCCGCGGGTGTGCTGCTCGGTATCATCGCGCACAAGGAGGAGGTACTCGCTGCCGCCGGCTATGGGGCTCATGTGGAAATGGTAGTGGCGGGGCTCCGGGTAGTTCACCTGCAGGTCGCGGGTGATGGCGATGCCGCTGTTGCGCAGGTCATCCCAGTGGCAGGTGCCGCCGGTGAGGGTTTCGAAGGGGGTGCGCAGCAGCTCGCGCAGCGGGCGGGCATAGATGGCGGCGGCGGCTTTGTTGGCAAATCGGGCCTGGCCGTGTGCATCGAAGAGGATGATGCCGTCCCTCAGGGCATCGAACACATCCTGCAGCAGCCCTTTATCCGATACCAGGCGCATGAAGACGCTGCGGAGCTCCTCCGGGCTGAGGTGGTCGAGACGGGTGACGAGTTTATCGATGGTGTCCTGTTTCACAGCTCAATCTGCACGTGGTTGGAATAGATGGGGATTTCGGCGTGGTAGACGTGGCGCTCATCGAAGCTGCCGGGGCAGGGGGCTCCATCGGCCACCACGCTGGGTTGCGCCCCGATGGGCAGGGCATGCAGGGCCAGGGTGGCGGTGTCATTCGCGGGGTCCAGGTTGCCCTCGCCCTCGCGCACGATGGAGATGCTGCGGCGGCCTGCGGTGTAGCGGAAGCGGTGGAAGCGGAACATGCCCACGCGGTGGCCCTGGCCATCGCCGGCGTCTTCGTAGTGGTAGGAGGTGGCCGTGCAGTCCGGCGCCCACCACAGGTCGTAGGTCACGTGGGGGGTGGGCTGCTGACCCACGAACTGCTGCACCGGCCAGCGGGGGATGAGGTGCCCGCCCCGCACAAACACCGGGATATGGCTCATGGGGGTGGAGACCCACACTTCCTCACCGCTGGCCGGGGCGGGGGCATCCGTCCAGAGGGAATACCAGTGGCCCGGCGGCATGTAGAGGAAGCGCCCGCTTTCACCGGGGTGGTGCACCGGCACGATATAGAGGGAATCCCCCAGGAAGAATTCGCTGCTGCGCCAGTACATATCCGGGTTTTCCGGGTACATGATGGCCAGGGAGCGGATGATGGGGAGCCCCTGGGCGTGGTATCGGTGGAACTGGGTGTAGAAATAGGGCAGCAGGCGGTAGCGCTCCATGATGGCGAGACGCACGTACTGCTCAACCAGCGGGCCGAAGCACCAGGGCTCCTGTCCGCCGTATTCGCCGTTGCTGTGGTTGCGGAAAAAGACGTGGAAAGCGGCCATCTGCATCCAGCGGCAGAAGAGTTCCGGCGTGGGGTGGCCCAGGAAGCCGCCTGTGTCTGCCCCGCAGAAGGAGACGCCGCTGGTGCTCAGCCGCTGCACCATGAGGTTGGCCATCTTCAGGTTTTCCCAGTCGGAGTTATTGTCGCCGGTCCAGGTGGCGGCGTAGCGCTGCAAACCGGCAAAGCCGGCGCGGGAGAGCACAAAGGGCCGGCGGTTCGGTGCGTGGATGAGCATGCCCTTCTGCGTGGCGCGGGCCATGCACTGGCCGTACACATTGTGCGCTTTGAGGTGGGAGCAGGAGTAGCCGTCGAAGGCGTGGCGCGTGTCGTCCGGGAAGGTGCGGTCCGGGAAGATGGCGGGCTCGTTCATATCCACCCACATGCCGCGCACCCCGATTTCAGCCACTTGCTTCCGCAGCAGCCCCGCCCACCAGTTGCGCGTGTCGGGCGAGGTGAAATCCGGGAAGGTGCAGAGCCCCGGCCACACGTCGCCCTCCAGCAGGGCGCCATCGTGGCGGCGGCAGAATACATTGCGCTCAAAGCCGCTGCGCCACACAAAGTTGTCCGGGTTGATCTTGATGCCCGGGTCGGCTATGGTGACCACCTTGAATCCGTCCTCCCCCAGGCGGCGCACCATGCCTTCCGGATCAGGGAAGTGCTCGCTGCTCCAGGTGAGCGACTGGTAATCCTCCATGTGGTGGATATCCAGGTGGATGGCATCGCAGGGAATCTTGCGTTTGCGGAAATCGCGTGCCAGTTTATTGACTGTTTCTTCCGGGTAGTAGCTCCACTTGCTCTGGTGATAACCCAGCGCCCACAGCGGCGGCATGGGCGGCAGCCCGGTGAGCCGGGTGTAGGTGGCCACGGTGTCCAGCGCATCCGCACCGGCGATGAAGTAGTAATCCATGTGCCCGCCATCGGCCCCGAAGAGCAGGCGGTCTTCGCGTGTCTTGCCGAAATCGAAGTACGAGCGCATGGTGTTATCGAAGAAGATGCCGTACTGCGTGCCTTGGTTCAGGCAGAGGAAGAAGGTGATGCTCTTGTATAGCGGGTCGCTTTCGGTGGTGAATTTGTAGTGGTCCGCCCCCCACATTTCCAGGCGGCGGCCGCGCAGGTTCAGGGCGCAGGGCTTATCCCCCAGCCCGAAGAAGTGCGCCTGCTCCGGCATGTGCTTGAGCACCCACACCAGGTCATCTCCCGTGCGCTCAGAGCGGCGGTGCCCCATGCCCTCGGCATCGGCGCAGAGCAGCCGGCCACTGGCGCTGTGGTAGAACTCCAGCCCGCCATCGATGCGGCGGATGCGGACCTCCAGCCGCCCGGTGTGCACCGCCAGGTAGCCGGGGGTGTCCTCTTCCACCAGCTCCGGCGGGGCGGGGGTGTACTCTGCGGCCACCCCGTAGCTGGGGATGTTTTCGAAGACGGCCTGGGTCACATAGCGGCAACGCACTACGCCCGGCTCCAGAAAACCGAGTCGGAGCCGGGTATCAGGCAGCTCAATCTCAAGCGTGTCAGGCGTGACCCACTCAAAGCTGCGCACGCTGGTGTTCAGGCGCGTGGGCATAGCCGCCGGGGCGGGGGGCTACTAACCGGGAGGCCACTGCAGGGAGCGCCCGCCGATGATGTGGATGTGAAGGTGCGGCACGGTCTGGCCACCGTCCTCGCCGGTGTTCATTACTGTGCGGTAGCCGCCTTCCTCGATTCCTTCTGCACGGGCAATATCGCCCACCTTCAGCATGAGGTGGGCCAGCAGCGCGGCATCTTCCGCCGTGGCAGCGGCTATGCTCGGTATCGGCTTGCGCGGCACCAGCAGCACATGCACCGGCGCCGCCGGTGCGATGTCGCGGAAGGCCACGCACAGCTCGTCCTCGTACACGATGGCTGCGGGAATCTCCTTGTCCGCTATCTTCTGAAAAAGTGTTTTTTCCATGTGGCTTTACTTTTAACATAACAGCGCCGCGCTGGCAAGTGAGAAGTGGGCATTGCCTGATAAAACCCACTCGCGTGTCCTAAAGATTTTGTAAGCAATAGAAAAATCAGCCACATTTTGGAAGATGCCCCTCCTCTGCTCGATAAATTCGAATTTGTGGGGGAACTCTGTCGGAGCACGGGACTTCAGTCCCGATTGGAAGCACCGTTATTTCGGGACTGAAGTCCCGTGCCCCGACAACGACAAACATCAATTTATTGAGCTCAGTACTCAAACATTGGGCCACGCGTGACCAGAACCGATGAGAAAATTGAAAAACTTGACACGCAGTAGCAATTGCGGTATGGTACGCGCGTTATGGCAGGACTCATCATAGCGCCGAAGGCGCGCATCTTCCACGGACACGATTGGGTGTATGGCACTGAGGTTCGCACGGTTTTCGGGAATCCGAAGCCCGGTGATGTGGTGTTACTCAAGGATCAGCGCGACCATTACCTGGGGTCTGCCATGTATAATCCGCATTCCCAGATTGTGGCCCGCCGTTTCTCCCGCCGCAAGCAGGACCTTGACCGCGATTTCTTTGCCCGCCGTATTTCTCAGGCGGCTATGCTGCGCGAACGCTGGCTGCCCGGTGAGGAGATGATGCGCCTGGTGTGGAGCGAGAGCGATGGCCTTCCCGGACTCATTGTTGACCGCTATGCCGATGTGCTGGTGGTGCAGACTCTGACCATGGCTATGTACCAGCGCCTCGGGCTTATCAAGGATATTCTGGGGGATTTGTTTAATCCCCGCTGCATCATCGTGCGCAATGATTCCCCCATGCTCGTGGCAGAGGGTATTGAGCAGGAGACCTACGTGGCCCTGGGCGAGCAGCCGGAGCCTTTCGTGGCAGAGGGCCGCGGTATCAAGTTCATGGTAGACCTGGCCACGGGGCAGAAGACCGGACTCTATCTTGACCAGCTGCAGAACTACCAGGAGGTGGCCCGCCTGGCTCGCGGCCGCCGTGTGCTGGATTGCTTCTGCAATCAGGGCGGTTTTGCCCTGGCCTGCGCCAAGGCCGGTGCTGCCAGCGTGACGGCGGTGGATATCTCGGAGGACGCCATCTCTTCTGTGCGCAAGAATGCAGAGTTGAACGGTGTGGAGATTGAGGCCATTGCCGAGAATGCCTTTGATTTTTTGAAGCGCGAGAGTGACAAGGTGCGCAACGGCGCTGACCCGAAGTGGGACCTCATCATCCTTGACCCGCCCAGCTTCACCCGCAACAAGAAGAGTCTGAACGGAGCTTTGCGTGGTTACAAGGAAATCCACTTGCGTGCCATGCAGATGCTGCCTGTGGGCGGTGTGCTGTCCACCTTCAGCTGCTCCCACCATATCAGCGCCAATCTGTTCA
This sequence comes from uncultured Verrucomicrobiales bacterium, assembly GCA_937916135.1. Lineage (GTDB taxonomy): Bacteria > Verrucomicrobiota > Verrucomicrobiia > Verrucomicrobiales > Akkermansiaceae > Akkermansia. The sequence continues at coordinate 14,832 of CALFTQ010000017.1, read as the reverse complement.
AGCAGACCATCTGTGATGCTGCGGTGGATGGCCACTGCACCCTGCGCCAGACCCACGTGCACGGCCAGAGCCCGGACCACCCCATCCTGCTGAATATCCCCGAGACGGAATACCTCAAAGGCTTCAGCTTCGAAATGGTGCCCGGACGCTAAGGAAAAGCCTTGCAAAAACGGCCTGTTGTGGTACTCTTGAGTCAGCATGATTCGGTATCTTTCCCGGCTGTCCCTTTTTGTGCTTCCGGCCTTGGTCTGGCCGCTGGAGGCTCAGCAGGCTGGTGCCGCCGGGCCTGATGTTGCGGCGGCTTCTGCATCAGTGGTTTCGGTGCTGCGCTATGGTGCGTTTGCAGCGGCAGAGGGAGCCAGCGGTATTGACGCCACAACTTTTGCGGCGCAGATGCGCTATCTGAAGGAGCAGGAGCTTACCCCCATTTCTCTGAAGCAGTTCATCAATTGGAAACAGGGGCGTGCCACACTGCCGGAGCGTTCGGTCCTGATTACTCTGGACGAGGCTGATGCCGCCGCCTACACTGTGGCATTCCCCGTGCTCCGGGAGCATGGGTTCCCCTTTGTCCTGTTTGTGGATGGGCGTTGTTTCAAGCCCGGTTCTGCGGTGCTTGGCACGGATCAGTTGCTGGAAATGCAGCGGGCCGGTGCCACTATCGGCAGCCTCAGCCTGAGCCGTCCGCTGGCCTGTGACTGGACGTACGCTGAGCAGTCTGGCCCGGATGCCGCGCAGAAGATGGCGGAGCGCGAGCTCGGGCTTCAGGCTCAACGGATTGTCTCTACGTTCGGTAGTTGCCAGGCGTTTGCATACCCCCGTGGTTATGCCAATGCCGGCATGGCGGAGAATCTCCCCATCTATGGTTACAAAGTGGCTTTTGGGCTGAATGCCGGCAAGGTTCAGCGGGAGGAGCCGTCCTATATGTTGGAGCGCAACATGGTGAGTGATATGCCCTCCTTTGCCGCGGCTGTGAATTTCGGTGACCCGGCGCAGGATGCCAGGGTGCTGGACCAGGTGCGCTCCACGGTGGCGGCGCAGCATCCGGTTTCCCGACCGGTGGAGGTTGTTTTTCCTGAGTCTGCGGCGGCTGCATTCCCCGCTTTTAACGGCAACCCGGCAGCCGATGAAGCAGAACAACCGCCCCTTCCCCCGGTGGTGGAGCCCCTGGCCGGATTGGCTGTGGGGCAGGGCAACACGGCTGAGGCTCCCATACCGGCCCCGGTGCTGGAGCCGGTTCATCTCCCGGATTTCAAGGATCCGGTGCTGACTCCCCGCCCGGTGAGCACTAAGCCGGCAGCCGGTACTCTGATTAGACGCACCCCCGGTGGAGACTGGGTTTCCCGCGAGTTTCCCCAGCCGGTGGTGCCCCGCTCCCAGACCCGCGTGGCGGTGCTCGGGTATCATAATTTCAGCAATACAAAACCGGTGAGCGAGATGCTCATGCGCACCTCTGAGTTCTGCCAGCAGATGCAGTATATCAAGGATGCGGGGCTCACCGTCATCACGATGCAGGATTTCCTGGACTGGCTGCTGGGAGACCGCTGCCTGCCGGAGCGTTGCGTGCTCATCACGATTGATGACGGCTGGCGCAGTGTGTATACAGATGCATTCCCGGTGCTGAAGGCTTACGGGTATCCTTTCACGCTTTTCCTGTATACCACCTATCTGAGCGGCAGGGGGCAATCCATGTCTCCGGAGCAGATCCGGGAGATGATGGCTTCCGGCGCCACTGTCGGCAGCCATTCCACCACTCATCTTTACCCCAGCCAGTGGAAGCGCTTTGCAGAGGATTCGCCTGAGTATGCTGCTCAGCTCAAGCAGGAGTTGCCGGATTCTGTGCAAAAGCTCAAATCTCTGTTCGGAAATTGCAGCACTTTCTGTTATCCCGGTGGGTATCACACACCGCCCATGCTGGCCTCTTTGCGTGAGCAGGGAATCGGTGCCGCGTTTACTGTTCTGGAAAAGAAGGTAACCACGCTTGAGGACCCTCTGCTGGTGCACCGCTATATGGTTTTTGGTACGGATCCCCGCATTTTCCGTCGTGCGGTGAATTTTGACGATGTCCCCGGTATCAAGCCCACGGCTCAAGGGATTATGGAGGCCCGCGAACGTGCTGCCGAATTCTACCCTCAGGCTTTTGAGTCTCAGGTTAAAGAAACTGCCGTTCCTGCTCCGGCGTCTGGTCCCATCCCTGCAGCCGAGGGGGCTCCCGCTCCCCGGGTTCATCTGGATGATATCCCATCGCCCATATACACGAATCCTTCGCCTTGATGATTTGTGGTTCATACCCCATGTGGAACGTGTTTTTGAGTGGACAATTGCAGTGGTGGCGAGTATAATTCCCTGTCATCATGTTGAAACGCTGTTACAGAGTTCAGGAAAGCCAGGTGCGCTATTGGGCGCAGCAGGCTGCTGAGCTTTGTTTCACGATTGACGATGAGTCGCTTGAACCGGTAGAGGAGAGCCTCCGGAAGGCAATTGAGGAGATGAATCGCGACCGCCGCGTGGTCATGATCGGCGCAGCTCGGAGTGGTAAATCTACCTTGCTGGCCGGCATGGTCGGGGTGCCCGTTCTTGCTCGCGTTGCTTCTGCGTATCACTATACCCGCTGGCGTTACATGGGCTCAGATACCGATGATTCCAGCTACTGCCGTTTCCTGCCGGAACCGAACCTGTTCGGAATGGAACTGGTGGATACCGGTGCTTGCGAGAGTCCTGAGGTGGCGGGGACTGTGGCTCCCTTGCTGAGTGAGGCAGATGTTGTAGTGGCGGTGGTGGATGCTCGTTCTGTTGAGCTTTCTCCTGTGTGGGAGATGCTGGAACCTTTGCCGGTTGAGGGTGGCCCTGCCTGCTTGATTGTTCTCACTCATGCAGATTTGCTGGAAACTGCACAGGTTGTTGCGTTGGAAGAGTCTGTGCAGAACTTTTCCAGAAAGCGTCTGCGCCGGCAGCTTCCGGTATACCAGCTGAATCCGGCAAATGCTGCACAGGCTGAGGATATGGGCGACAAGGTAGTTGCAGCCATGGAACGTTCGTACGGTGGGCTCCGCGCGGCTATTCGCAAGGTGGTCAAATGTGCCGACGATATGCTTTACAAACAAGCCAGCATACTTAAGGCTCGTGAAGCTGTTGCCCGAACGGATAGCGGATTCCTCCAGAGTATTGAGCAGGAGATTGATAGCTTTCAGAATCGCCAGATGCAGGGCGTGCGTAATTGCGTGCTGAATTATTCTGCTGCGGCTCAGCGGAGCATGCCTAAGCTCCTCAGGCAGCTGCGCCGCAATATGGGCTGGTTCCTTTCTCCGGTGGTTCTGCTTCGCCTTGAAAGCTACGCTTCTGCTTCTGAGGAAGTGTATTATAATCTGGTGCTGGAGGATGTCACATCGCAGCAGGAGGAGTCAGACAAGCAGTTTGTCCATTCCTGCCATGGCCACTGGCGCAGCGCTCGCCCCCGAATGAAGAATGCATTGCAATGCGAAATCGGGGATTTCCCGGCAGCTGTTCTGGAGAATGATCTGGGAGAACTGCGCTTACGCTTGCAGAAATCCTTGCATGACCCTTTCCGGGCTACAAAGATTCGCAGCAATTTCTCGGCTTTGTTCAAGTGCCATGTGGATTGGATGCGCTTCTTTGTTGTTTGTATTTGTCTGAACCTCGTGATTTCCGGCTTGCTGGGTTTCTGCATGCTGGATAGTCTGGCTCTCATCTTCATGGGGCTTGCCGGGGTGTTCTGGCTGCTTGGTTCGCTGATCCATATACTGGTGGTCCGGAAGCTCTGCCGGCTGATGCAGAAAGAGGCAGAGCCCTTGCGTGAGAGTATGGCCGGTGGTATGATAAATCTGGTGCAGGATATGATTGTATCCCGGGTGTCTGCCTATCGCCAGCTATATACTGGCCCCCGCCAGAAAGTGGCCGATTACGAGACGACTCTGGAGCCGCTCCAACGGCGCCAGAGTGAGATTTTCCGTCAGTTGCGCTCTGCGGCGCCTCATGTATAACGGGCTATGCAATACGACCTTTTCACCCCGCATGGCGAAACGCCCGCTACTCCGGTTGCTGAGCAGCAGCAGATGCCCCTGGCTGCCCGCATGCGTCCCGAATCCCTGGCTGAGGTCGCGGGGCAGAAACACCTGCTGGCCGAGGGAAAGCTGCTGCGCCGCGCCATTGAGACAGACCGCTTCTCCTCGCTTATTTTCTATGGCCCGCCAGGTGTGGGCAAGACCACGCTGGCCTATGTCATTGCACGCTGCACCAGCGCGTTTTTTGTGATGCTCAACGGAGTGGAATCCAACGTGAGCGAGATTCGCGCCAAGATTGAGGAAGCCCGCACCCGCATGGCCATCCACGGGCAGAAAACCATCCTCTTTGTGGATGAGCTGCACCGCTTCAACAAGGCCCAGCAGGACGTGCTGCTGCCGCATCTGGAGAAGGGGACGGTGCGCTTCATCGGCGCCACCACGGAGAATCCGTATTTTGCCATCAACTCTGCCATGCTCAGCCGCTCCCAGATTTTCCCGCTGGAGCCGGTGCCGGATGAGGAGATTGTGGCCCTTCTTCGCCGCGCGGCGGCGGATGAGGTGCGCGGCCTGGGCAGGCTCCCGCTGCTGCTGGATGATGAGGCGCTGGAGCATATTGCCATCAAAGCCGATGGCGATGCCCGCAAGGCGCTCACCGCGCTGGAGGTGGCGGCTCTTTCCACTGCTCCCGGGGCAGGGGGACAGATTCATGTGACCCTGGCGGTGGCGGAGGAATCCATCCAGAAAAAGGCGGTGAAATATGACCGCGCGGGGGATGGCCACTACGATACGATTTCCGCGTTCATCAAATCCATGCGCGGCAGCGACCCGGATGCCGCGCTTTACTGGCTGGCTTTCATGCTGAATGCAGGGGAGGATATCCGCTTCATTGCCCGCCGCCTGGTCATCTGCGCCAGCGAGGACGTGGGACTGGCGGATTCCAACGCGCTGCGCGTGGCGCTGGATGCCGCCCGGGCTGCGGAGATGGTCGGCATGCCCGAAGCCCGCATTCCCCTGGCTCATGCCACGGTGTATATTGCCACGGCACCCAAGAGCAACTCGGCCTACATGGGCGTGAACGCCGCCCTCAAGGATGTGAAGGAGGGCCGCACCCTGGCTGTGCCGGACCACCTGGCCACCCCCACCCGCAAGAAACTCGCCAGGCTCCGCGGCGTGGCTGAGGAGGATACCCAGTACAAATACGCCCACGATTTTGACGACCACTTTGTGCCCCAGGCCTACCTGCCTGAGGGCCGTGTCTACTACCATCCTACCCGGAACGGTCTCGAACTCCGCATTTCCGAGCGTATGGAATACCTCCGCCAGCGCCGCGAGCAGGGGAACTGATAAAGGCCTGATTGCTGATCCTTTTTCAGGGATATGGAACTTTCGCACTTGCTGTCCGTATCGGGGTATCTCCAAAAACTCAAGACCACCCGCCAACTCCGGTTCATAGCTCCCTTAACTCAGACTTTTGCGGCACGAGAGGAATTATTTGATGAATAATGGCGAGCCCCATGGCTCGCGAAAATTATAATTCGGGAACCTCTAAAAACTCACTAAATTGGAATTTGTGGGGGAACTCTGTCGGAGCACGGGACTTCAGTCCCGATTGGGAGCTCCGTTATTTCGGGACTGAAGTCCCGTGCCCCGACAACGACAAATTCCAATTTGGTGAGTTTTTAGAGGTCCCCCATTTTGTGTTTCTGCTGCAGAGCATAGCGTTTATTTTTGAATGCAAAAAAATCCCGCATTCATCAAGAATGCGGGATCGGGAGGATTGTAAGAATCTATTAATAGTGGCCGCCGCGGGGGCCGTTGTGCCACTTCCAGGCGGTCTCCACAATCTGGGTCACGTCCTGGTACTTGGGAATCCAGCCCAGGATTTCGGCGGCCTTGCGGGAGTCGGCAATCAGGCGGGCGGGGTCGCCTTCGCGGCGGGGCCCATAGGTCACGGGGGCCTTCATGCCGGTCACCTTCTCGGCGGCTTCGATAATCTGCTTCACGGAGAAACCGTTGCCGGTGCCCAGGTTGAACCAGTTGGTTTCGCCGCCCTTCATCAGGTAATCCAGTGCGCGCAGGTGGGCATCGGCCAGGTCATCCACATGGATGTAGTCGCGGATGCAGGTGCCGTCCGGGGTGTCGTAGTCGGTGCCGAACACGGTGATGCCGGGGCGTTCGCCCTTGATTGCTTGCAGAATCACCGGGATGAGGTGGGATTCCGGCTCGTGGTCCTCGCCGATAGCACCGTCCACGGAGGAACCGGAGGCATTGAAGTAGCGCAGGAACACGCTCTTGAGGCCATAGGCGCGGTCGCAGTCCTTGCAGACCTTCTCCAGCATATACTTGGAGCCGCCGTAGGGGTTGATGGGGTCCTGCTTCTCGGTCTCAGGAATCGGCACCTGGGTGGGCACACCGTAGGTGGCGCAGGTGGAGGAGAACACGAAGCGCTTGCAGCCGGCCAGCATCATGGCGCGCAGCAGCACCAGGGGCTTGGCGATGTTGTTCTCATAGTATTTCAGCGGGTCGGTCACGGACTCGCCCACCTGGATGAAGGCGGCAAAGTGTACCACGGCATCGAACTTGCCGTTCACCAGCAGCGGGTAAACTACGGCTGGGTCGCCCAGGTCTCCCTTGACCAGTGTTACTTCCTTGTCCACGATGGCGGCCTGGTGGCCGTACACCATGCTGTCCAGCACCGTCACATCGGCACCGCTCTTCACGAGCTGGCGCACCGTATGTGAACCGATATAACCGGCACCGCCGGTAACGAGTACTTTCATGATGATTATGTGATTGAGATTGTTTTAGAGCATGGAAGCCAGCAGGGATTCCAGCTTGCGGATGTCTGCGGAGAACTTGCGGATGCCTTCGGCCGTCTTTTCCGTGGCCATGGCGTCCTCGTTGAAGAGGAAGCGGAAGCTCTTCTCATCTGCCGGGATGCGCTCGATATCGCTCGCGGCTGCGGCTTCGGGGGAGAGCTGGGGCACCACCTCGGATTCCGTGGCAGCCAGCTCGGCCAGCAGCCCGGGGGAGATGGTCAGCAGGTCGCACCCGGCCAGGGCCAGGATTTCGCCCGTGTTGCGGAAGCTGGCGCCCATGATCTGCACCGGGTAGCCGAACTTCTTGTAATAGTTGTAAATGGTGCGCACGGAGATGACGCCCGGGTCGGTCTCGGCGGTGTATTTCTCACCGGTGGCGGCTACATACCAGTCCAGTATGCGACCCACGAACGGGGAGATGAGGCGCACGCCGGCTTCAGCGCAGGCCACTGCCTGCACCAGGCTGAACAGCAGGGTCAGGTTGCAGTGGATGCCCTCCAGCTCCAGCTGGCGGGCGGCCTGGATGCCTTCCCAGGTGGCGGCAATCTTGATGAGCACTCGCTCGCGGGGAATGCCGGCTGCTTCGTACAGCGCCATGATCTCGCGGGCTTTCTGCACGGTTGCTTCAGTGTCGAAGGAGAGGCGGGCATCCACCTCGCTGGACACGCGGCCGGGCACGCGCTTGAGGATTTCCAGACCGAAGGCCACGATGACGCGGTCCATCAGTTCGCCGACCTTCTCGGCGGGGTTAGCCACAGTTGCCTTGAAATCAGCCACTACGGCATCCAGGATAGGACGGTATTCAGGCTTGGCGGCTGCTGCCAGGATGAGGGAGGGATTGGTGGTGGCATCCTGCGGGGCGAATTCCTCCATCTGGCGGAAGTCACCGGTATCTGCCACTACGGTAGTAAATTTTTTGAGTTGTTCGAGCTGTGTTGCCATAATGTTGTAAGCGTATTCTAGCAGGTTTTGCTTCAGACTGCAAGCCGGCATTTGCGCATCATTCCTGTTCGTTGCGGCGTTTGACCATGTAATGCACAAAGTAGAGCGGCAGGCCGAAGATGAGGATGAGGAGCAGGGGAACGAAGACGAAGAGGTAGAGACGCAGGTAGAGGGTGCAGGTTTCATCCCCCGCATCGGCTCCGAGTTTCCACCAGTGGTAGGTGGCCGTGGGGTTCCATGTAAGGCCGGAGGTGGGGTCCAGGTGGAGCAGGCCGCGGCGGGCCATGGCGGCGGGGTAGCCGCGGTTGCTGGCGGTGATGTAGTATTCATCGGCCAGGGCTCCCTCGCCCACGCTGTCGTAGTAGCGGCCCAGTTCGTAGGGGGCGAAGGGGCTCTCCAGCGCACTGCTGGCATACTGGAGAATCTTGAGCCCTTCCGCAGAGTCGGCTTCCACCCCATCCCCGAAGATGAGCATGGAACCGGCTTTGACTGCGGCATCGGCATGGCCCTGCTGGGCGGCGGCGCGGTAGCCTTCCAGTGCTTCCCGGTGCTTGCCTTGTTCCTGGAGCATCCAGGCTTTGTGGTAGAGCGCGGCCGGCACCTGCGCTGCCACGGCTTTTTCCAGATACTGCATGCCTTTCGTCTCATCCTTGGGGATTCCCTTGCCTTTCAGGTAGGCATCGGCCACCACATAGGCCATCTGGGCGTCCTTGCCCTGGTCGGCCAGCTGGGTGGCGTAGGCGAGGGCTTTGGCCTCATCTGCCGGGGTGCCGATTCCGGTGGTATAGACCTTGAAGAGCTGGTAGGCTGCGGGCAGGGCGCCGGCGGCGGCAGCCTGTTCCATGCGGGCAATGCCGTCTTTCGCATTCTGCATGGTGCCCAATGCGTTAAGCTCCATGTAGCCCTGCCAGTAGAGGGCCTCGGTGTCCCCCTTGGCGGCCATATCGCTGTAGATGGCGTAGGCCTTGGCATAGGCAGACCTGGCGGCCTCCGGGCTGTTCTGCCTGGTGTACAGGTCTCCCAGGATGAATGCGGCGGAGGGCTCCCCCGCGGCGGAGAGGCGGTTGAACCACTCCACGCTGCGCGCCATATCCGCCGGGATGACTTCATCCCCCGTCATGAACATGCGGGCCAGCAGCCACATGGCTTTCTGGTCGCCGGCCTGGCCTTTCTGCGTGAGATTCTCAATGAGCTTATCTGCCCAGGCAGCAGCCTGTGCGCGGTGGCCTTTCATGGCATAGCGCAGGTAGACCTGCCGCTGGGAGTAGGCGTCTCCCTTTTCTGCTTCTGCTTTGAGTTCTGCCAGGCTTTGTTCCATTCGCTCATCATCGCAGGAGAGGGCGGGGGTGGTTGTCTCCTGAGCCAGCAGGGGCAGGGCAAGCAGGGCGGCGAGAATCCAGGGGGCTTTCATACGGTTTATGATTCTGGGAAAAGGCAGGTGTTGAAAGAAAAACCGGTGCTGACGATGTTAAATCAGCACCGGTAAAGGGAATTGCGGTGGCTTATTCGCCGCGGCGGAAACCGCCGGAGCTGCGCCCGCCGCCATTGCGGTTGAAGGGCTTGCGGCCTCCGAAGGAGGGTTTGCGCTCACCGAAGCTGCGGCGCTCACCAAAGGACTTGCGCTCGCCGAAGTTCTTGCGTTCACCGAAGCTGCGGCGCTCGCCATCGAAGGAGCGACGCTCGCCGAAGTTCTTGCGCTCGCCAAAGCTGCGGCGCTCACCATCGAAGGAGCGGCGCTCGCCGAAGTTCTTGCGCTCGCCGAAGCTGCGGCGCTCGCCATCGAAGGAGCGGCGCTCACCGAAGTTCTTGCGCTCGCCGAAAGATTTGCGCTCACCGAAGCTGCGGCGTTCGCCAAAGGGCTTGCGGTCGCCGAAGCTGCGGGAATCATCGCGGCGGTTGCGCGGGGCGCGGCCGAAGGGGCGGCGGGAATCCTCGCGCTCAGGCTCGAAGGCCTCTCCCTCCGTGAACTTGGTCGCGATGCCCAGGGCTTCTTCCTCGGTCTCGAAGTCGGCGGGGTTGAACACGTAGCCTTCGTCCTCATCTTCCTCAGCCTGCTTGCCGGCGGTGGGATTAGGACGCGGCTTGAACACTTGTTTTGCGCCCATGAGCCCCTTGCGGCGGCGCGGGTTGGTGCCGGCCAGGGCAATCTGTTCTGCGCTCATGAGCTGGCAGTGACCGGGCTCCAGGTCGCCACCCCAGAGGGAACCGATACGCACGCGCACCAGTTTCTTGACGCGCAGGCCGAGGCAGGCAAACATCTGGCGCACCTGGCGCTTCAGCCCTTGCTCCAGCACCACGCACGCACGGCGGGCGGAAAGGCGGGATACATATTTGGCCTTGGCTTGGCCTTCCGGGATGCGCACCCCCTTCAGCAGCTGGATGAGCACGCTGCTGTCGAATGCCTGGTCAAGTGTGACCCAGTATTCCTTTTCCACGCCGCCACTGGGGTGGGCCAGGTTTTGGCTCATGCTGCCATTGTTCGTGAAAATAAGCAGACCCTCGCTGTCGGCATCCAGTCGGCCCACATAGTTGGCGTGCCGGTACTTGGCGGGCAGCAGGTCATACACGGTGCCGATGGCGCCCTGGGCCTCGCGGCTGCACACATAGCCTCGCGGCTTGTTCAGCAGGATGACCACTTCCTCCTGCGGCACGGCGCGGCGACCGTCCACTCGCACAAAATCAGTGGGCATCACGCGCAGTCCGGGGGTATCCACGGCCTTGCCATTCACCTCCACGCGGCCCTCGGCAATGAGGCGGTCCGCGGCGCGGCGGCTCTCGTAGCCGCACATGGCCAGAAACTTATTCAGGCGCACGCTGCCCTCAGGGGCTGCGGGGTAGCCAGTATCTTCAGACATAGTAGATTTCTCTAAACTTACAGTGTATAAAGAAGCCCCGCGGTTGCCACAACCGGGGGGCTCCAGAAAATGTGAGTTCCCTCTCGTGAGGGGCCAATTAAGCTTCAAACTTGGTCTTGGGCAGGCCGATGGGGCTCTGGCCTTCCTTCCACTGACCGCGTTCCTTCATGAGCTTCACGCGCTCGAAACGCTTGAGAACAGAACGCTTGCCGCCGACGGTACCAGTAGCCTTGAGTGTGGAGTGCTTGGACATATATAGTGTGTTTTGTAAAGGTTAGCTCCGCATCACTGCGGATAAGTGGTGGCCGTTTATACATCAGAATGATTGTAATTGCAAGCCAAATTTCTGACTTTTTTGCTTTTCTTTACGTCAAACTCTCCCGCTGGCGCGCCTGTATCGGTGAGAACTGTGTGTCACAATGCGTAAATGCACTTGACGCCGCCCTCTCCTCTGGGGTAACATGGTAGCGTACCTCAGGAATATTCTATCATATAACCCATTCTATACGCATATGAAAATGAACTACATCGCTACAGCTCTGGTTGCAGGTGTCGCCCTGCTTACCACCTCCTGCTCCACCATGGTGGATGGCAACAACGTGTCCCCCAACAAGGTGGGCTACGGTGCTCAGGCTTTCCCCGCTACGGTGGTGGCTGCCAAGAATGTGAACATTGAGACCACCAGCACTGCCAAGAACCTTGGCACGGGCGTGGGTGCCGTGCTCGGTGCCGGTGCCGGCCAGCTCCTGGGCGGTGGTTCCGGCCGCATTGTGTCCGCTCTGGGCTTCGGTGCTGCCGGTGCTCTTGCCGGTCGCTACCTGACTGATTCCATGGGCAACACCAAGGGCCAGACCCTCACCGTGCAGATCGATGGCACCAGCCAGCTCTACTCTGTGACTCAGCCGGTGTCCCAGCAGTATGGCTACATCCCCGTGGGTGCTCACGGTATGTACTACCACGGCACCAACAACAGCCGCTTCGAACCCGATGGCATGTAAGCCTCCTGCCGTTTGAGCCTTTTACCACACCCTGTCCGCCTTGCCGGATAGGGTGTTTTAATTTTGCGCTTTTGCACACCGCTTCGGGTCTGATTTCCCCCACACATCATACGCATGAGCGAAGCGATAAATTGGAATTTGTCGGGGGAACTCTGTCGGAGCACGGGACTTCAGTCCCGATTGGAAGCACCGTTATTTCGGGACTGAAGTCCCGTGCTCCGACAACTACAAACATCAATTTATCGGGCAGAGCGGCGTTATTTCGCTGCGGCAGAATGCCGCGGTGGCGGCTGCGGCAATTTGTGCGTCTGCGGCATTTTGTCTCACAGTAAGCGTGCCGGACTTGGCTTGCTGAAAATATATGACAATGCACCAAGTTCCTTAATTATAAGCATATACTCTCTTGCTTTGTGTTCGTGTGCAAAAGTTGGCACGGAATTTGCGACAGTGAAGGTAAGAACGTTTGCGCGAGTGCAGACCGACCGATTTCTAAAAACAAACAACAAATAAAATAGAAAGACAATAAACCATGAGCAAGATACTCGGTATTGACCTTGGTACGACGAACTCCTGCATGGCCGTCATGGATGGCGGTCAGGCCACTGTGCTGGAAAACAGCGAGGGCGCACGTACCACCCCCTCCATCGTCGCGTTCACCAAGACCGGCGAGCGTATCGTGGGCCAGGCTGCCAAGCGCCAGGCCGTGACCAACCCCCGCAACACGGTGTTCTCCGCCAAGCGCCTCATCGGCCGCAAGTATGCCGAGCTGACTGCGGATGACAAGAAGGTGCCCTACACCATCGTGGAGGCCCCGAATGGCGACGCCCACATCCAGGTGGAAGTGGCCGGCGAGACCAAGGTGTACTCCCCCCAGGAAATCAGCGCCATGATTCTCGGCAAGCTGAAGGCCGATGCTGAGGCCAAGCTGGGCGAGACCATCACCGAGGCTGTCATCACCGTGCCCGCCTACTTCAACGATGCCCAGCGCAACGCCACCAAGGCCGCCGGTGAAATCGCCGGCCTGAAGGTGCGCCGCATCATCAACGAACCCACTGCCGCCGCTCTGGCCTATGGCCTGGACAAGGGCAGCAACGAGCAGATTGCTGTGTATGACCTTGGTGGCGGTACCTTCGATATCTCCGTGCTGGAAATCGGCGACGGCGTGTTCGAGGTGAAGGCTTCCGATGGTGATACCCACCTGGGTGGTGATGACTGGGACAACGCTGTCATCAACTGGGTTCTGGCCGAATTCAAGAGCCGCGAGGGCATGGATATCTCCAAGCAGATGGACGCCCTGCAGCGCATCAAGGAAGAGGCAGAGAAGGCCAAGATTGCCCTCTCCTCCACCCAGAGCTATGACATCTCCCTGCCGTTCATCACCATGGATGCTACCGGCCCCAAGCACATCCAGCTCACGCTGACCCGCAGCAAGCTGGAGCAGCTCACCGAGAACCTGCTGGAGCGCACCGCCCGCCCGGTTCGCGAGTGTATCGCCGCCGCCGGCCTGAGCACCAGCGATATCAACGAGCTCGTGCTCGTGGGTGGTATGACCCGCATGCCCGCCGTGCAGGAGATGGCCAAGCGCCTGGCCGGCAAGGAACCGCACAAGGGCGTGAACCCGGACGAAGTGGTGGCCATGGGCGCCGCTACGCAGGGTGGCGTGCTTTCCGGTGAGGTGAATGACGTGCTGCTGCTGGACGTGACCCCGCTCACGCTTTCCATCGAGACCATGGGCGGCATTGCCACCCCCATGATTGACCGCAACACCACCATCCCCGTGCGCAAGAGCCAGGTGTTCTCCACCGCTGCTGATAACCAGCCCGCCGTGGATATCCGCATCTGCCAGGGTGAGCGCAAGATGTTCAACGACAACAAGCTGCTCGGCAACTTCAAGCTGGACGGCATCCAGCCCGCCCCCCGCGGCGTGCCCCAGATTGAGGTGACCTTCGATATGGACGCCAACGGTATCCTGAAGGTGACTGCCAAGGACAAGAACACCGGCAAGGAGCAGAATATCTCCATCCAGGGTTCCTCCGGTCTCTCCAAGGATGAGATTGAGCGCGCCAAGAAGGAAGCCGAGGCCCACGCCGAGGAAGACCGCCGCAAGGCCGAGGATATCGAGGTCATCAACAAGGCCGACTCCCTCGCCCACAACGTGGAGCGCCAGATCAAGGACATGGGCGACAAGGCCCCTGCCGAGCTGGTGAAGCCCATCCAGGAGAAGGTGGACGCCCTGAAGAAGGCCGCCGAGGCCAAGGACGTGGCCAAGTCCAAGCAGCTGACCGAGGAGCTCGAAAAGACCCTCTCTGAGCTGAACGCCGCCGCTCAGGCTGCTGCTGCCCAGCAGGGTGGCTGCGCCGGTGGCTCCTGCGATGCCGGCTGCGATTCCTCCGCCGACAACGGCCCCCGCAAGGCCAAGAGCAAGGTGGTGGACGCCGAAGTGGTCGATGAGTAATTTCAGAACGCGCAGCGTTCTGAGGTACGAAGTACGAGGTGGGAAGTACGAAGTGAAAGTACCCGCTATCGCGCAGAAACTTCAGAACGCTGCCACCAAATAAAACTAAAAACATTTTCAACAAAACAAACATACTACATTATTATGATCAAACCATTAGGAAATCGAGTGCTCGTGGAGCGTGTGGAAGCTGAGACCAAGACCGCAGGTGGCCTGTTCCTGCCCGATACCGCCAAGGAGAAGCCCCAGGAAGCCATCGTGCGCGCCATCGGTACCGGCGGCCGCGATAAGGACGGTAACCTCATCCCCTTCAACGTGGCCGTGAACGACAAGGTGCTCATCACCAAGTACGGCGGCACCGAGGTTACCCTCAACGGCACCACCTACACCATCCTCAGCGAGTCCGATATCCTCGCCATCATCGACTAATATAATTAATCACTAATCATTAATAATTAATCATTCTAGTTATGGCTAAGCAACTTTCATTCGACGAATCCGCTCGCCAGAGCCTGCTCAACGGTGTGACCAAAATCGCCAAGGCTGTGAAGAGCACCCTGGGGCCGGCCGGCCGCAATGTCGTCATCGACAAGAAGTTCGGTTCCCCCAATATCACCAAGGACGGCGTGACCGTGGCCAAGGAAATTGAGCTCGAGGACGCCTACGAGAACATGGGCGCCCAGCTCGTGCGCGAGGTCTCCAGCAAGACCAACGACATCGCCGGCGACGGCACCACCACCGCCA
>CALFTQ010000016.1 GCA_937916135.1 uncultured Verrucomicrobiales bacterium | reverse complement strand
CGGTATGAAAGCGGCACTATGTGCCGCATGGCTCTGGCGTATACGCCAGAGCTGCAAATTCCAATTTATTGAGCAGAGGGGGGATTCTTCCAAAATGTTGCTGATATTTCTATTCTCTACAAAATCTTTGGGTCACGCGTGGCCGCATGGTCGTTTTATGCTTGTTATCACAGCTGAATTGTAGTAGACTGCAGTTGGTAGCACTCGACTGTTATGAAACTCCACTTATCTTCCTCTCTGCGCAAAGCTATCCTGGCTTGCATGTTTGCCGCTACGGCACCCGTTTTCTCCGCTTCTGCAGGAACTAGCTATCTTGCTGAAGATGTTAATCCTGAAGATGTTTTCTCCTGCGCTCGCTTTTACGATACGGGCAAGGGATATTATTTTTCCTGGGATAAATCGTACTGGCTCGATTTGTACAGGGTCATGGCCCGGAATGGGAGCTTTGCTTTCCTGGGGGATTTGTACGAACGCTTCTCCGCGAATACGTTTGACCTGAATCAGGAGAGCCTGACAGACGATTCCGATACCTGCTGGGCCCAGGCGAGCATGAATATGGTGGAGTACTGGCACTCGTATTATGGCGTGTTCTGTAAGGATCCTCGTGGGTTGATATACGGCCGCTGCTATGATCGCCAGTATCTGGATGAAACCGGGGGCACATTGTCCCTGAAGCAGAACCTTGTTTTCCTGGATACGTTCACCAATGATGCCGACAATTTGGCATCGTACCTGGATTGGATGATGCTGGGCTATGAGGAGCCTTGGTACTCAGTCATTGAACAGACCGGGAATGGCGGGTATTGGAAGGATTATTTTACCACTAATTCTCATTCAAGAGGATGCGATCTCCTGGATACCGTGGATCCAGGAGATTCAATAAGCGTGCTTTCGAGCGGGTTGCTCCGCTTACTGGGTTACACCCGGCAGGCGGATGGCAGCTATACCCTGACCACCAAGGGACAGCTTGTTTACTTGGGCTTGTCTCCTCTGAGTGATGGTCTTGGCCACGCCATCACCTGCCACGGTGTAGAGTTGGATGATGCCGGTAATCTCAAGTCGTTGTATGTAACTAATTCGGACGATATGAAATACAAGCTTTTCAAGCTGTATGTCAAGGTCGTCGGAGGTGCGATTTGCTTGTATGACGACGAATCCTGTACGCGTTTGTGGGAATATGCCGATGAAGGGTGGTATATCGTCGAAGCGAGGGCTATCCGCACCCCGGAGGTGCTTCAGGGGATGCTGGCGGAGTATGAGAGCAATAACTTGAAATGGAGCGGCAGCAAGAGCAGCTGGGCCATGGATCCCGCCACGAAGATTGCAGAGGCTCTGCCGGATGAAACTTCCGGCTGGCAGGTGCAGGTGGGGGAGGAACTCTACCCCAGCTATCATCTGGATTCGGACCGCGTCGTCGAATTCGATGATACCGCCGCCAGCAGCACTGTGACGGTCAGCGGGGTCGTGAAGACCGCGAAGATGCTTCTCAATAACTCGGAATTGACTTATACCTTCAGTGGCGGGCAGATTGCTGCGGGTGAGCTTGTTTCCTCCGGCGGTGGCCATACGGTCTTCAAGAATGTGCGAATGGGGGGTGCCTTGCTGCACCTGGCTGCCGGCACGGTGGAGCTGGGCTCCTCTGCTCAGCTCCAGTACTCCAGTGGCACCGTGGATAGCGGGGCTTCGCTCATGTTCAACGGCGGCGAGGCGTCCATCACCAGCCTGACGCTTAATTCCGGAGCCGTGATTGAACTGGCAGACAATGGCAGCCTGACCACTACCACGCTGACCTGCTCCGGCGAGGTGACTTTCCTGTACTCCACCGCAGGCGCTAGGCTGACTCTGGGGGGAAGCATATCGGCATCGTCCCCCATTACCCTGCAGATGACGGATGATGCAATCATGAACGAGAAGTATGCCATCATTTCGTTCAATGATGAGATGAATAACTGGGAGAGCCTGTTCCAGTCCGAATCCGGCGTGCTGGAGTATTCCGGCAATACGCTGTACCTTACCTACATTCCTTACGACCAGCTTTACTGGAATCAGGCCGGGGGCACCTGGTCTGCTGACCAGTGGGGCGATACGGCCATTCCTACCAAAGACATTCTGGCGTATTTCGATGCCACACCCGGTGGCAACGTGAATATCAGCGGCAAGGTGGAACCTTATCTTGTTTCGATACGCGGTGGCATTTACACGTTCAGTCCGGCAGATACTTCGGCAGCTCTGCTGATTGCGAGCGACTTGAACATGACGGGCAGCTCTGTGCTCACCAATAATGTGCCCGTGGAAGCGGAGTCTCTTACCCTGAGCGATTCTTCGCGATATGTGGCGGGTGCTGCATCCTCGTTTGACTTCCTGAACATGGGAGCAGGCACGTCACTTTCGGTGGCTTCCGGAGTATCCTTGACGTTCGGGCAAGTGAACACCATGGACGGCAGCATATCTGTTGAATCCGGGGGCTCGCTCAGCTTGACCAGTGATGCAGATATCACCCCGGGCGGGAATCTTTCCGGCCAGGGCAAGGTGACTCTCGGCGGTGGTGTTTCCTATATCTTTGGTGAGAGCAACCTGGCATTGAGCGGACAGCTGGAACTTGCTGCTGATACCAGGTTGGAGACCAGTGGCATGCTGTCTGCTTCCTCTGTCATTCTGAAGGAGAACAGCGAGCTGAGTATGAGCCGGGCCGATGGCTTTGCATCGACTATCAAGGGCAGCGGCAGTGTATCACTGGAGGCCAGCACGTTGAGCGGCCACGTGGACCTGGCAACGCAGGCTGTTTTCCGGAATGCAGCGGTGAAAGCCGCGCTTTCTGGTGAGGGTGGGGTGACGGTTGGTGGCAAGGTCAGTCTTACCGGGGCCAATAGCTATACCGGCGGAACGACCCTTGATTCGGCAACCCTGACAGTGGGCAGCAGCTCTGCGCTCGGCAGCGGCAAAATCACCAGCAACGGCACGAGCAGCATTACCGTCAGCGCCGGGACATCCCTCACCCTTCAGGATGCCATCTCCAACAATGGCTCTCTGAAGCTTTCCGGCAGCTTCGATGTCAGCTCCCTTGCCACCTTTGATCTTGCCCATACCCACATCAATGCAGAGGGTGTGTCAGGCGCATACGGCTTTGAAATGCGGAACGGCTTCTCAGTGCAGGTGGTCACCGGCGGCGAGGTGCAGGTAGCTGGAGCGAATGCAATTCACTCCGGGAAGGCTCTTTCCATGGCGGAGGACGGCACTGCCTCTTACTTCGAAGATGTGGATTACAGCCACTACCGGACGGGAAGCGACGAGATGGTGCGCCTGACTTCCATTACGGAAGCCGCAGGTGGAACGGCAACAGATATCGAACTGAGCGGTGGTTCGCTGGTGATGGATGGCAACGCGAAAGGGAGCCTGACGCTGAATACCGGTAACCTGATTTTTGAAGGCCAGACGGTGCGCATAGCCGATTCTCTGCTGATTGAGACCGGCTTGACCAGCATCACCCTGGATGGCAGCTATGCCACTGGCAATACCTATACGCTGCTGACGGCAAACGCGATTTCCGGCAATCTTGAAAACCTGGATGTCATCGCTGCCAACAGCGGCCAGCGGTGTGAATTGTATGTTTCTGGCAATGCTCTCATGATAGACATTGCCCGCGAGGGCGCTACGCTGGTGTGGATCGGCGGCAAGAAGTCTGCATGGCAGCGAGATGGTGCCGCAGACTGGAAGAAGGGCGCGTTCTCCGTGAAATATACAGATGGAGATAATGTCATTTTTGACACTGTTGGAACCATCACGCTGGCTGGTAATTTAAAGCCTGGCTCTATTACCGTGAATGCTGAAAAGAATGTCACGTTCAAGAGCGATAGAAAGAATCCCTGCTCATTGTCGGGAGCCGGTGACCTGACCAAGACGGGGAGGGGTACGCTTACGCTCAACGATGGTAATACGAACTGGGTGGGCGATATTTATGTGAAGGAAGGCACGCTGAAGGTGACGGGCAATACTTCTCTGGGTAAGGGCGATGTCCACCTGCAGGGTGGTACGCTGAACCTGGCTTCCAAGGCGGCATCCAACCATATTGTGCAGACCGGTACGGCGGCCATCAAGAACGGTAAGAAGTTCGCCGGCTCCTACACGTTGGAAAGCGGCGAGCTGCGGAAAGGCTCGGTTCTTAACGTGGCCGGTTCAGCCACCTTGGCCGGAGGCTTGATGAACGGCACCCTCTCCGGCAACGGCCAGGTGCTGGTGACCGGCAACGTGACGCTGGGCGCCGCCGCCAGAATTACCACTCCCATCCTCACCCTGGGAGAAGAGGCTGCTCTCACCATCGGCTCCAAGGGCCTCAGTAGCGCGAAGACCGCTATCAGCCTGGCAGATGATGCTCTGCTGACGCTCGGCGGCAAGCTGAACGCTCAGTCTCTGACGCTGGAGGGGGGCTCGGTCAAGACGGATGCCGCCAAAGCCGCAGCCGTCACCCTTAAGGGCAACGCCTTGCTGAAGGATGATGCCACGCTGAGCCTGAACGGCAAGCTGAGCGCTGTTGACCTGCAGATGACGGATTCCACCCTCCGCCTGAGCAATGCCAAGCCGCAGAGCGTGACGCTGAAGGGCAATGCCACGCTGACCAACTCCAGCGCCACCATCAACGGTAAGATGAGCGCTGCAAGTCTCACGCTGGTAGATTCGGAGGTGAGCCTGAGCGACACCAAACCGCAGAGCCTCACGGTGAAGAAGAACCTCTCGCTGAGCAGCGGCTCCACGCTGAGCCTGAACGGCAAGCTGAGCGCTGTTGACCTGCAGATGACGGATTC
>CALFTQ010000015.1 GCA_937916135.1 uncultured Verrucomicrobiales bacterium | reverse complement strand
ATCGCCAGGCCGTGGAGCAGCGCTACCGCTTCTTCTCCTACGGCGACTGCATGCTCATCGTATAAATGAAAAATCCCCTTGCCAGACTCTACAATTTCCACGGCAGACTCAGCCGCCGCGATTTCCTCGTTTACTGGCTCTGGGTCTATCTGCTGCCGAAAATCTGGTTTCCAATTGCGGGTGGGGGCATCAGTTATCTGGTGATTGGCACAGACGTGGGGAATGCGGAAATTGCGGGTAGTGTAGCAGGTTCGGTGCTCATTCACCTGCTGCTGATTTCGTTTTTCCTTGGAGCCATCTGGCGGCGGTTGAACGATATCGGCTTTGCGCTCTACCCCAGGCTGATGATTCTTGCACTCATGTTTCTGCTGCCGCCCTACGGCTGGATTCTGCAACTCATCATGCTCCTTCTGCCATGCCGCAAGCAGCGATAATACTATGATTGAAACCACGGAAGGCATTGTGCGCTGGTCAGCCACCCACTGGAGCGCCGTTATCGTGACTGCTCTGGTCACGCTGTCAATCATCGGCGGAGCTCTACGCAAACCTCTCGACGTACGACAGAAAATGTGTCGGATACTCGCCGTAGTAGTCGGCCTGATCTACCTTGCAGACAGCGGATACATCCTCATTTCACAGCACCATGGCAGCTGGGAGCAGAATTTACCCATCCACTTCTGCAGCATGATGCTCCTGGTAGCAGTCTACGCCCTCTGGACGCGCAACCGCACTGCTTGCTGGGTGCTGTATTTCGGAGCCCTGACAGCCTGCCTGCAGGGCTTGATTACCCCGGCACTTGAATGCGATTTTCCAACTCTGCGATACTTCCTGTTTTTCTGTGTGCATGGCATCCTTATGCCCGCAGCACTGGCAGTGCCCCTGCTGCTGGGCATGCGAGCCCGCATCCAGGATGCGCTGAAAAGCCTGCTGCTCATGGATGCGTACCTGCTGTGCATTCACCCTCTCAACCTGCTGCTGGGCACCAACTACGGATTCACCACAGCCAGCCCCGTGCCCGGTTGCATTCTGGACTACCTCGGGCCCGCCCCACAGTACTACCTGCTATTGCAGCTTCCCGTCTTTTTCCTCTTCTGCCTTATGGCGCTTCCTGTGAAAGAGAAAATGCGGTTCAGGCCCCGAGAAGTTTGAGAATGACCCCGCGCACCACGGGATCATGCACCTCACGGGCGTGAGTAGCGGCCTTGCAGCCATCCTCATCCACCACCTCGGTATCAGCCCCCGCGGCAAGAAGCATCTGGACGAGTTTGTCGAATCCGGACCAGGAGGCCACCATGAGCGGCGTCACGCCTTTCTTGTTGCGAGCATCCACCGCAGCGCCATTCTCCAGAAGGAGAGCCACGACCTCCGGCTGGTTATGGAGCGCAGCGAAATGAAGCGGGGTATCTCCGGCTGCATTGACGGCATTCACTTTGGCATTATGCAAAAGCAATGTTTTCACCACATCCTGGTGTCCCTCACCGGCGGCGGTCATGAGAGCAGAAGTACCATCTGCCCGCACTGCCTCCACACAAGCGCCCTGCTCCACCATGCGCTGCACGGCCAGAGCATCACCAATCTTTGCCCATTCGGCCAGCAGCGCCGTCTCTTCCGGTGCCAGCTGAGCCTGCGTAGGCATGTACGGTGCCAGCAGAGCGGCGCCAATCACACAAGTTGCCGCTATGGTTCCGCCAAGAATGGGGATGTATCTCATCTTCATATTGTGCAGAAATCAAACAAGTGAGGTTAGTACATTGCGAAGGATTTCAAGGCCTTCGGCCAGCGTTTCTTCCGGCACATTGAGAGCAGGGATGAGACGCAGGGTATCCGGGCCGGCGGGACAAGCCAGCAGGCCGGCCTCGCGGCAGAGATTGTTCACATAGCCGGCGGGGGTCTGCCCGGCGGGCACGTCAAACGCCCCCTTGCGGAGGCCCACACCACGCAGCAGCCCCAGACCACGCACCGTCTCCACGCAGGGGAGATTCCAGCCTTCCACCGTTTCCTTGATCTGCTTGCCCAGGCAGTCGGCACGCTCGGAAAGGTTCTTCTCCAGCACCTCCGTCACCACAGCCAGGGAGGTGGCGCAGGCAATCGGCGTGCCGCCGAAGGTGGAGCCGTGGGAGCCGGGGCTCATGATGGAGGAAAGCGGGGTACCCTCGGCATCGATGGCGCGGTTGCTCACCCAGAAACAACCCATGGGGAAACCGCCGCCAATGCCCTTGGCGCAGGAAACGAGGTCCGGCTGCACCTCCGGGCAGATGGCTTTCCAGCCCATGGTGGCACCGCAGCGGCCCACGCCGCACTGCACCTCATCAATCATGAGCATGAGGTTGTGCTCCTTGCAGAGCTGAGCCACACCGCGCAGGAACTCCGGAGTGGCGGGGTTCACACCGCCCTCACCCTGCACCGCTTCGAGCATGATGCCGCAGGTCACCGGGGAAATGGCCGATTTCAGCGCCTCCAGGTCGTTGAAATCCACATACTTGAACCCGGTCAGCAGCGGGTCGAACTCCACCTGCACCTTTTCCTGCCCGGTGGCAGCCAGTGTGCCGAGCGTGCGGCCATGGAAACTCTTGTTGAAGGTAATCACCTCATAACGCGGCGAGCCATCTGCTGCCGGCTGGCGGTGCCCGAAGCGGCGGGCCGTCTTGATCATGCCCTCATTACCCTCCGCGCCGGAATTGCAGAAGAACACGCGACCGGGAATGCCGATGAGCTTCTCCACCACCAGCTCCGCCAGTTTGGCCTGGCCGGGAATGCCATACAGGTTCGAGCAGTGCATGAGCGTGTTTGCCTGCTCCGTGAGCGCCTTCACCACCACAGGATGACAATGCCCCAGTGAGCAGGTAGCTATGCCGGCGCAGAAATCCACATAGCGTCGACCTTCCGTATCATACAGGTAAGAGCCCTCACCACGCGCTGCGTCAAAAGGCGCGCGCCCATACGTCGGCAATACATACTGGTCGTTCATATCGGCCTTTAATCTACACAAAAAGGTGAAATTTGTCAATGTTTTACACTATGCTGTCGCACTACAGCCACATGCTGAAAAGTTCCCGATACCGCACAAAGTCACTCATTCTTCAAATTCAAGGAAATAATTCAGCCTGTCAATATCCGGTGCCAGAAGGTACAAGTAGTACAGATCATGATTGTGGGTCATATACTTAACACGGGATATGGCGTCGAAAACAGCCAAGGTACCCTCCCACTTGCCGAGATCAACAGCACCAAGCTCTGCCATGCTCGTCAGATACAGTTCCCAGAGGTATTCCGCTTCTTCAAACGCGCGGGACATCTGATGAAGGTGCGGGTTGATAACGTCATCTCTCGTGTACTTTTCACGGGCAACCGGTTCGCGCCGGTCAGGTCGGGGAGCCATAATCAACTTCCGCACGGCCTCTCGCTGAGAATCCTCCACACTATCTGCCATACAGGCCAGGTCACAACCTTCAGCTGTTGAATACCAATCTGTTTCGGAGATAATTGCAGACCAGGGCGGCACCACCGGGGACTGCCGGCGATCAATCGGAGAGTCCGTTTTTTTCACCCAATTTGCCAGACGGCAGACGATTTCAACATCATTTCTGCAAAGTTTCTGTATAACGAACCTATAGTCATCCAGGGCTTTGTCCTGTTTATCGCGTTCTACCATGGCAAGAGACAAACGAGCATATCTCATCTGCGAATGGTACATCTTCTTCATGTCAGACAAAGCCTGCTCCATGTGCTCTGCAATGCGGGTTTTGCCCTCCTCCTCTGATATATCAGAATAATCAAAATTGCAGCCATAACTGGCGAGCATCTGATTGCGGAACTCCTCAAAGAGCTCCTTATCCTCATCTTCAGGCGGCTCAGGCATCCAATACATTGCCGGGTAATCCCCGAGTGAGAATCTGCAAGGCTCTGAAGCAAAGCGTTCTATACCCACGTCATTCACAAGAAACTTCAGATAATCCTGCTGTGCATTAAGCATCAGAGCTTTGACAAGAACAGAAACAAACTGTGCATCTCTATCATCCTTGTAAATATCATCAACCCGACTGGCCGTGGAATACGCCGTCTCCCACGCATCGTAACACGCATCCAGATGCCGGATCAGCCCGAGACGATTCGAACGTTCGATATCGGAAGCTTCGATGAAAGCCAGGACGGCTGAATCCCTTCTGAGGGAGCCGTTACTGCTTTCCTTGGGAATTTCCGGGACCCATTGATTCTTGATAATGCGCAGCTCGGACTTAACTTGCTCCATCCAATACTGGCTCCACGTGCAGCCTCGGCTTTGGAGCATGGTGGGAGAATCCAGCTGCTCCAGCGACAGAAGCCGGGTACGCTGCCGCTCAGGCAGTGACTCAATCAGCTGAGTTTTTACACTTTCGGGGCAATCGGCAGATTTGAGATATGCCATATTAGTAAGGACTTTTTTCTGCATGTCTGCCAGTTTCTCCAGCAAAGCATCAGTCCGCGACTGCACCTCGTTATCAGGATAAAAAGACTGTACTAAATTGCGGACATAGGTCTGCTGGGCTTCATGACAAAGGTTCACCCATTCAACAATATCAGGGGAGAGTTCCTCCGACGGAGGCAGAGTGGTCACCGATTCCTGCGGAACAAAAGCTTGTTGCGATTCAGCCGATGACTCGACAGAGTCATCAGGACAGCAACATGGCATAGTGGCCACACCAACACAAAGAGCAGAAAGGAGAAAAGTTTTCATTCAGACTCTAACTATCACAGTTTTTGTGCCATAGCAATCTCGTACCGCGTCCTACGAGCTATATCTCTGAAGGCGGTGTTCCCTCACCCCGGAGATAGGTCTATCCAAGTGTTTTTCCTGGTCGCTGGTTGGTTTCAAGTTCCAGAAGCTGACGTTTCAGCGCGCTACCCGCAGCATACTGACCGACACTGCCGGAGGCAGGTATAACGCGGTGGCAGGGAATGATAATAAGCAGTGGATTGTGTGCCAGCGCCGTGCCTACAGCGCGAGACGCACCAGGGCATCCCGCAGCACGCGCTAATTCGCTGTAACTGCAGGTCTGTCCATAAGGAACGGCAGCGCATTGTTCCCATACATTCAACCGGAACGGCGTGGCTGAGAGAAAAATCCTCGGGCGGGGCAATTCCACACCGCTGAAATAGGCATCCAGCCAGCGGAAAGCATCCGAAAATACAGCTGTTTCCCCCTGCTCCTCTGCAGCACCGAAATGGAGCGAAGTCAGCGCCAGACCGTTGCTGCGCAGGCACAGGGGACCCAGGGGAGAATCGTACTGTGCGCAGTGCATCACTTCTTTTGCGGCGGAGGCTTGGGTGCAGGCCGCAGTTCCGGCATGAATGCCTCTGCGGTTTTCTGCACCGCCGGGCGGAAGGCCGAACGCGGAGTTTCCTCCAGCAGCCGCTGCATCAGCTGGCGCCCATAGCGCTCATCCTTATCCGCAAACGCCAGGGTAGCCTGCAAGAGGGCCGGGCGCACGCGGTTTCGCTCACTCTGAGCCCGGCGAGCCACCTGCCCGAAACACTCGGCAGCCGCATCCAGCTCCCCCAGTTCGGCCAGATGCCAGGCCAGCATCTCCTGCAACTGCGGGCCCTGCGGCGTCGGAAGCTGGCGGTTCACCGCATCCATCACGCTCTTGCGATTACCGCCCGTCTGCTGCATCAGCCTCCGCCACTGCACGAACACATTGCCGCCGTCGCCGCCATTCCTGCTCAGCACCTCGAAGGGGCGGTACAGAGGGTCACCCATCACCACACCCTGCCATGAAAGCCAGGGAGTGGCCATCAGCGCGGCCTCTGCCACGGTATAACCTTTCAGCAAGCGGTCGTAAAAAATATCATACCGCATGCAGCCGGCCAGCGTGGGTTCATACACATTGCCGGCCGTCACAGCCGCGCCTCGCTTCAACAGAGCACCCACCCACGAATGCTCCGATTTTACGGAAGTGCCGCTGTAGGAATGCAGATGCACCGCCACCGCACCGGGCGCAAAGCGAAAATCCGCGTGAGTCTTGGGATTAAACGGGCCATTGGCCGGGTGCGCATACCAGCCGAAATACACTGCGGTATCCTGCATGAGCGGGAAGCAAGGGGCCAGTGTGGCCTTGCTCTCCTCGTGAAAGAGAGGCTGCCCCTTCTCCTTTGCCATGCGGGCAATGGATGAGAACCATGCATCCCCCTGCGGGTATGGCCCGCCCTGGTCCACCACGGCCCACCCCCACAGCCCCCGGCGCTCCACCTCCGCCGGAAACTGAATCATGCGGCGTATGGTCGTATCGTCCGGGCCATCGATGCGCGTGACCGCCAGCACCGGGGGGGTGATTTGTTCCACAGTGCCTTCTTTATCAAAACAAGGATTATTCAGGGGGCCTCTGGCGCTATAATTGGCACCCAGGAGCATCAACTCCGAATCCACAGAAGCACAGTTCTGATGCAGGAAGCCCTCCTTCTTACCTGGTTCATTCTCCTCACGGACCCGCAGCGGGATATCCGGCATGAGCACCATGGCGGATATGGGCTTGAAGCCCTGCAATTGGTTCACCGGCAGCCGCCAGCTGCTCTGCTGCGCATGCAGCATCAGCGGGTAGCGCAGTTTAGTATCAAACTCCTGCCGGGTAATATCCTGTCCCTTGGGCAGGCCGCTCAGGCCGACACACTGTCTGGCAGGAATGGCGCGCCTGGCGCAATAAGCCCGGGCGCATTGCTCGCTGCGTTTCGATGCGGCATTATACACCACGACGACCTGGGCCGGAGTCAACCCCCGGGCCACCATGCAGCCCAATGCCGCCACCAGCAAACCGCGAACCATAGCCACGAATCAGCGTCTGCGGAACAGACCGTTAAAGGCATTCATCCCCTTCATGGGCATCTTCGGCTTGCCGCCGCCCCCCATCAGGGCTGAGAGATCGGGCATCTGGCTCATATCCGGCATGCCACCCTGCCCCATCAGGGCACTCATATCCGGCATGCCGGCACCGCCGTCCTGCCCCTTCATCAAAGCGCTCATATCGGGCATGCCCTTGGCTCCACCGGCAGATTTCATCAGGCTCTTCATCATGCCGCCCATCTTGCCCTTGCCGCCCATCATCTCCTTCATTTCCTTGAAGTTCTTGATGAAGCGGTTCACCTCAATTTCCGACACACCGGAGCCCTTGGCAATGCGGCGGCGGCGGCTCGGAATCAGCAGCTTGTAATTCAGGCGTTCCGCCGGCGTCATCGAAAGCACGATGGCCTCCATGCGCTTCATGCGCTTCGGGTCCATGGCGCCATCCGGCAGTTGCTTGCGAATCTTGCTGAACCCGGGCAGCAAGCCCAGCAGCCCCTCCAGCGGCCCCAGACTCTGCATCATCTTCATCTGGCTCAGGAAATCGTTGAAATTGAACTCGCCGCTCATCATGCGGGTCATGGAGTTCATGGCAGATTCCTGGTCAATCTTCTCGGCGGCCTTCTCCACCAGCCCCACGATATCGCCCATGCCCAGAATGCGGTCTGCCATGCGCTGCGGCACAAAGGGGCCGAACATATCGAGCTTCTCGCCCTCGCCCATGTACTTGATGGGCTTGCCGGTGATAGCTCGCATGGAAAGAGCCGCACCACCGCGGGCATCGCCATCCAGCTTGGTCAGGATGATACCGGTGAGCCCCACCGCCTGGTCGAAGGTCTGTGCCACGCGCACCGCCTGCTGACCGGTAGCGGCATCCGCCACCAGCAGGGCCTCCTGCGGCTCCAGGAACTTAGCCAGCTTCTTGAGCTCTGCCACCAGTTCCTCGTCCACCTCCTGGCGACCGGCCGTATCGAAAATAATTACATCATGCTCCTGCCCGGCAGCCCATTTGAGGGCATCCTTCGCCACGCGGATGACATCCTTCTCCGTGGCAGAGGGGGTATACACCGGCACCTCAATCTGCGCCGCCAGCGTTGCCAGCTGGTCAATGGCTGCGGGGCGAATCAGGTCGCAGGCCACCAGCAGCGGCTTGTGCCCTTCCTTCAGCAGGCGTCGGGCCAGCTTGGCACTCGTCGTCGTCTTACCCGCACCATTCAGACCCACCACCAGCACACGGGCGGGAGCCGGCTCCAGCTGCAGCGGGGCGGCATCCCCCCCCAGCAACTCCGCCAGCTGGTCGCGGAAAATCTTCACAAGCTGCTCACCCGGCTTCACCGATTTGAGCACCTTCTCGCCCATCGCCTCCTCCTTCACATGCGCAATAAACTCACGCGCAACGCTATACTCCACATCGGCATCCAGCAGCGCCATGCGCACATCCCTCAGTGCATCCTTGATATTGGACTCGGTAATCTTGCTCAGCCCCCGCATTTTGCGGAAAGCATCATCGAGCTTATCGGAAAGAAGAGAAAACATAGCCCTCTCTTAGCAGAAAAGCCCCCTGCTGTCAAGCTGTCACGCCGTCAGCAAACCGCTTCATCATGTATTATCCGGCATTATTTCATACAAGATTAACAGGAATACTGTCTGAATGTCCGATTGACAGGCCGAAGCAACATGGGCTAAAATGGCGGGCATGAAGAAGGTAATCTGCGGAGTTCTGTTTGCGGTATTGTGTGCATGCTGTGCACAGGGGGCGCTGAAAGTGGCAAGCCTGCACCCGCTGCTGAGCGATATGGCCCGGCAGGTGGGTGGAGATGCCGTAGAGGTGGTGAATCTATTCCCAGAGAACGGGGAACTGCATGCCTTTGAGCCGACAGCTTCAGATGTTGCTAAGGCCGCCGGGGCGGAGCTGGTGCTGGCCTGTGGCAAGGGGGTGGAGCCCTATCTGGAAGACTTGCGCGATTCTTTACCCGCCGGGACGCAAGTGATTGAACTGGGTCAGGCGGTGCCGGATGTGTACCTGCCGGGGAGCAAGGTTGCTGACCCGCACTGGTGGAACAGCCCCACCGCCATGAAACGGGCTTCGCGTGCGCTCCGCTCGGCTCTGGAAACAGCCGAACCTGGCCGGAAAGCGATTTTTGCCAAGGGACAGCGCACCTATGCCGCGCAGATGGATACCCTGGTGCGCGAGGCGCGCCTCGCCTTCGCCGCCATTCCGCAGGAGAAGCGCGTGCTGGTATGCTCGCACGCCGCGATGAGCCACTTCTGCAAGGATTTCGGGTTCACCGCTCTGGCGGTGCATGGCATTGCGCAGGAGAGCGAGGGCGACACTGCCAGCCTGGCCCGCATCCTGGCCGAGCTGCGGCGGCAATCAGTTCCCTGCCTGTTCTATGGGGTGAACGAGCCTCCCAAGGTGCTGCAGACCATCGCAAACCAGGTGGGCGCCCAGGCCCTGCCGCTGGCGCTGGATGGCATCAACCCCGCCACGCCGACTTATGCGGAGCTTTTCCGTTTCAATGTAAGGAATATTGTGAACGGACTCAGTCGTTGAAGTGACCATGCGTGCTTTCCTGTGTACCCTCGCTGCCTTTCTGCCTGTTTTTGCGCAGGACACCCCACCCGTCTATGTTTGCGGGCGTGCAGAATCGCCCATCGTGATTGACGGGCGTGGAGATGAAGCAGCCTGGCAGGGTGCGCGGGAACTTTCACCGCTGCGCGATATCGAAGGGGCGGCCATTCCCCACCACTGCCGCATCAAAATGGTCTGGGATGACGACTACCTCTACATCCTGGCCGACATGGATGAGGAGCACCTGTGGGCCACGCTTACGGAGCGGGATTCCGTCATCTACCACGACCCGGATTTTGAGGTGTTCATCGACTCCGATGGCGATGGGCTGAACTACATCGAGCTGGAAATCAACGCCCTGAATACCGTGTGGGATTTATTCATCACCCGCCCGTACCGCTTCGATGACCCGCACATCCTGCACGACTGGGACATGCGAGGGCTGAAGCATGCCGTGCATCTGCGCGGCACCCTGAACCATCCGGCTGATACAGATGCTGGCTGGAGTGTGGAACTGGCCATTCCCTGGAGCAGCATCACCAGCCACGCCCACCAGCCGCGCCGCAGCCAGGCTCCGGCACCGGGCAGCAGCATGCGCTTCAATTTCTCCCGTGTGAACTGGCAGGTGCGCCCCGCCCCCGGCTCCCCCACCGGCTACGAAAAACTGCCGGCACCGGAAAGCAACCACGTCTGGGCACCCACTGGCAAGGTGAATATCCACCTGCCTGAGCACTGGGGGCGCGTTGTATTCAGTGAGCACCCCGCCGGAGAATGGGCGGCTGCCCTGCCCGCCCCGGAAGACGCCACCCGGCTGGCGCTCTACCGCGTGCTGAACACCCAGCTGGGCCACCGCGGCCGGCACGGAAGTTTTTCGCGTGAGCTGCCGCTGCCGGAGGGAATGCAGATGAGCTTTCCGGCGCAGGATTTCTTCGTGCTCACCGCCACCTGCCCACGCACCGGCACAAGCATGCGGCTTGACAGCGAGGGGCGCTTCCACTCCACGGCTCCGCAGCATCCGCGGCCTGAGCTCTACCTCTGGGTGCACGGCAACGCAAAACGCAGCGAAACCGAGTGGAGCGCACGTTTCCGCAGTTATGCCGAAGCAGGCATCGGCACTGTCATCATCGATGGCTCTGCTGAGCGACTCACAGAACTCACGCCGCTGGCCCGCCGAGAAGGCCTGCGCGTGTTTGCCTGGCTCTGGGCGCTCAACAGGCCGGGAGACAAAACCGCGCTGAGTCACCCCGAGTGGTACGCGGTGAATGCCGAAGGAAACTCCTGCCACCAGCCGCAGCACCGCCCCTTCGTGGAGTATTACCAGTTTCTCTGCCCGAACAATGCCGACGTGAAACAGCACCTGCTGGAACAAGTGCGTATTCTGGCCGCCATTCCCGGGCTGAGCGGCATTCAGACTGATTACATGCGCCTGCCGGATGTGGAACTACCCCACGCCCTGTGGGGTAAATACGGGCTAGATATGAGCACGCCATCCCCGGAATTCGATTACTGCTACTGCTCTACCTGCCGGCAGAAGTCCGGCGCAAATCCACAGCTCGCAGAAAGCTGGAAAGAGTTCCGGCTGCAGAGCGTGGCAGAACTGTTCAACTCACTGGCCGCAGAAATCCGCCGCCACGGGCTCATAGCCGCCTGTGCCGTATTTCCCAGCCCGGAACTGGCCACCCGCATGGTGCACCAGGACTGGAGCCGCTTCCAGGCCGACCTGGTGCTGCCCATGACCTATCATCATTTCTACGGCAAGCAAGCAGAATGGATTATCGAGACAACGAAGCGGGCAACAGAACAGACGCAGCGGCGGATTCCCCTGGCTCCGGCCATCCATCTGCCCGATGTGCCGGCAGAGGAACTCCCGGCCCATCTGAACGCCCTCCTGACCACAGGAGTGACCGGGATTGGCCTTTTCAGTGATGAAGAAATCACCCCAGCTCATCTGAAAGCTCTTCGTTTCATGTCTCGATAACGCGTTGACAAATCAGCATCCAGTTCCTACAATCTGCCACGTTCACCATGTCACCACGCGTCACATTTCTGCTAACCCTGGCGGGGGTTTTGCTGGCAGGTCTGCCCCTGCCGTTTCTCACCCGCAACGCGGAAACACAAACAGCCCCGGCACCCGCTGCCGCAGCAGAAAAGGAAACCGTATGGGCAGTTCTTTCATTCACGGGTAAACCGCAAAGTATCAGGCTGCGTCCTGCAGGCGGTGCCTGGCAGGAAGTGGATTGCACCACCAGCAACGCCGATTTCGAACTGCAGCTGAACCCCAGTGCAACCGTAGAAATCGAAATTCGTGCCGAGTGGGAGTCCCCCGAGGCAGTACAGGCTCTTTCGCTGAGTCTGGAACCGGCAGGTTGGGAAACAAAGACACAAACGCAATGGAAAGAAGGGGGCAGCCGCACCCTGCACAGCATTTTCACATTCCAATGGTAAGCGAGCAACATGACCACATCTGCTGGGGCGGTGGGCACCACCACCACACCCACCACCACCTCGTTCTGCGCAGAGTAACTGCCGGATATGACGCCGAGCCGGCTCTGGAGAATATCTCGCTGGAAGCCGAATGCGGCAACACCCTGGCTCTTATCGGCCCGAACGGTGCCGGAAAATCCACCTTGCTCAACGCGCTTGCCGGCCTGCTCCCCCCCTGGAGCGGCGAAATCCTCTGGAACAATTCCCCCCTGGCTGAACAACGCCACGAAATCGCTTATCTGCCACAGCGCAACGAGGTGAACTGGCAATTCCCCATCACAGTGCGGCAACTGGTGGAAATGGGCCGGTACCCCGCCGTGGGCATGTGGTGCCCCCTGCGCCCCCACGACCACGAAATCGTGAACAAAGCCCTGAGCACCCTGGAACTGCATGATTTGCAGAACCGCCAGATCGGAGCCCTGAGCGGTGGCCAGCAGCAGCGTTGCTTTCTGGCTCGCGCTCTGGCCCAGGAGGCGCACATTCTCCTGCTCGATGAGCCCTTTACCGGACTTGATGTGCCGGGAACCAAAGCACTGGCCAAGCTTCTCCGCTCACTGGCAGCAGAGGGGCGGCTGGTAATTGCCTCGCACCACGACCTCGCTACCGCTCCGCAGATATTCGACAGAGCCCTGCTGCTGCGCCGTCGCCTGATAGCCGCAGGCCCCGTGGCTGATGTTCTGACTGATGATAACCTGAACCAGGCATTTAATCGAGCATGAATGAGTTTCTGCAATTTCTCAGCGAGCCACTGGCCCAACGCAGTCTGTGGGCCTGCGGAGTCATCGGCTTTTCGAATGGATTTGTGAGTGCCCTGATAATTCTCAGGCGTTCCTCACTGCAAATCGGCACCCTTTCCTGCGCTCTGTTACCGGGCATTGCACTGGCTATTCTGCTATTCGGCCTTTTCCAGCTGAGCATTCTGCTGGGGGCGGTAATAGCGGGATTGATAGTGGGGCTGGGTTCACTGTTTGTCTCTCGCACCTCACGCATGGATCACGACACAGCCCTCTCCGTGCTACACACCACCGCCTTTGCCCTGGGCTATATCATCCTCATAAGCCTGGGCCTGCAGCAGAAGGTGGATGACTGGCTCTTCGGCAACATCATGAGCATGGGCGATGCGGATTTATGGATTGCCTACGCCATAGGCGCCGCAGCAGTGCTCAGCATTACCGCATGGCAGCGCCCCCTGCTCATCTTTCTCTTTGATCCCCGAGCCGCTGCCACCATGGGTATCCCCACCCGCTCTCTGAACTACGGCATCTTTGCTCTCATCATCCTGGTGCTGGTTTCCTCTCTCCAGGCTGTGGGTGCCTTCCTCACACTAGGGCTGCTGGTTGCACCTGCTGCCACCATGTACCTGCTCACCGACCGTGCCGCCTGGCTGTTCTGGGGTGGGGGACTCATCGGCGGGCTGGGCGCCATTGCTGCTTTCTTTCTCTCTTACCCCCTGGGCTGGCACCTGGGTGCCACCATCATCGTAGTGCTGGGGGGCATTTTCCTGCTTACTTATGTCTTTTCGCCTAAGTACGGCCTTCTCCGGCACCACGGAAAATAATACTAACCAGCCCTGCATACGCCTTTTCTGCTTGCGCGAAGACTGGCTATATGCTAGTATCGTGCGCGTATGAAAATCTCACTTTCTCCCCGCTCCTCCAAGGGTTTCACCCTTATTGAGCTGATTATCGTCATCGCTATTCTGGCGACTCTGGCCAGCATTGCGTATCCTACCTATATGAGCATCCAGGAAAATGCCGCACGCACCTCAGCCAAAAAGGTCTGCACGGATATTGTTGCCGCTGTGGAAAGCTTCAAGCAGGACAACAACGGCATGCTCCCCTACGACTCCGAGATGGTGGAACCAAACGCCAAGGACCAGATGTACCTGACCACTACAGCCGGTGAAGACGCCAACATGATCAAGGTGCTTACGAACCGCGAGGACGATGAGGACCGCCGTCTGAACTCCACCCGTGACATCTACCTGCGCTCCGATGAGCAGGAGCAGCCCCGCGAGGGCCTGTTCGTTGATGCCAGCGGCGAGATTCACTTCTACGATCCCTGGGGTAAGCCTTACTACATCGTCCTCTGCGAGGAAGATGAAGGCTGCATCGATCCCTTCACCACCCGCCGCTACCGTGGCAAGAACTGCCTTGTGTACTCCACCGGCCCCGACCAGGAAGGCCGCCCGGCAATTGACATGAGTTCCGGCAACGATGATGGCGAGGCCCCCAAGAGCAAGAAGGCAAAGAAAGCTGCCGCCGAGGCCGCAGCTGCTGCCGCTGAGCTGGCAGAAGAGGCTCTGGAGGACAACGTATACTCTTGGAAGAACCAGAAGTAATTAATGAACCAATACATCACAGACGACGTACGTCTCACGGGCATTCGCCCGCTGATATCCCCCGCCATTCTCATGGAGGACTTTCCGGCCTCGCCGGAAGCCACCCGCATGGTATATGAGACCCGCCAGGCCTTTCAGGATATTCTGACTGGCAAGGACGACCGCCTGGCCGTCATTGTGGGCCCCTGCTCCATTCACGACACCAAGGCAGCCATTGAATACGCCGGACTGCTGGCTGAAGCTGCCAGAAAGTATGAGAAAGACCTGCTGCTCATCATGCGCGTGTATTTTGAGAAACCCCGTACCACCGTTGGCTGGAAAGGGCTTATCAATGACCCGTTCATGGACGAGACATACAACATCAACAGCGGTCTGCGCATGGCACGCGGGCTCCTGGTGCGCCTGAGCGAGATGGGAGTGCCCGCTGCCACGGAGTTCCTGGACGTAATTACCCCGCAGTATATCAGTGACCTCATCGTCTGGGGTGCTATTGGTGCCCGCACCACGGAAAGCCAGGTGCACCGGGAGCTGGCCAGTGGCCTCTCCATGCCTATCGGTTTCAAGAACGGCACCACCGGCTGCGTGCAGATTGCGGTGGACGCCATTGTCTCCGCTGAGCACCCGCACTGCTTCCTCTCCGTTACCAAGCAGGGCGTGTCAGCCATCGTGTCCACCAAGGGCAACGAAGGCTGCCACCTCATCCTGCGAGGCTCTACAGACGGGCCCAACTACAGCCCTGAGCATGTGCAGAACGCCTGGGACACCCAGCAGAAAGCCGGTATCTCCAACCGCATCATGATCGACTGCTCCCATGGCAACAGCCACAAGGACTGGACCCGGCAACCGGCAGTCGCCTTCAGCGTGGCTGAGCAGCTGGCTGCCGGTGGCGACCACATCGGCGCAGTCATGATTGAGAGCAACCTCTGCTCCGGCAACCAGAAGTGCAGCCCGGATATGAAATACGGCGTCAGCATCACAGATGCATGCATCGACTGGAACGGCACCCTCGGTATGTTTGATACCCTCGCCGCCGGTGTGCGTGCACGCCGCGCCAAGCTTGCGAAGTAAAGCGCTTCATATATCGTCTCAACTAAAAGCAAGCCCCATAGCACAAAGCTATGGGGCTTGCTTTTGCCGTACGGCCAACACGATATGCGCACTGTGGTCTACACCACACACACACACATACATGTCGAGAAAAAGGAACAGAAACCAGCAGATTATTACCAGCGGAGCTTGGCGCGCAGGCGGGCAGCGTAGTCGCTGCCGGGCAGGTTCAGCAGCCGGAGCGGGTTCGGGGCTTTGCGCACGCGCAGGGTCTCATTGAGCGTGATGGGGTAGATATTTCGGCCGTCCAGCGAGAAAATGAGCGATTCTTCGGCGCGGCCGCGGCGCTCGCGCGGGCGCAGGGTGATTTCCACCGAATCCGGCAGCACAATCGGGCGGCTTGTGAGGCTGTGCGGGCAGATGGGGGTCAGGCAGGTCACCCCGGCTGTCGGCCACATGAGCGGGCCACCTGCCGACATGGAATAAGCCGTAGAGCCGGTGGGCGTGGCCACCAGAATGCCGTCTGCATGGTAACGGTTGAGGAGCTTGCTGTCCAGCTCCACATCCACATCAATCATCTTGCCGGTCTTGGCGCGCGTTAGGGAAAGCTCATTGAGCGCATAGAAACGGCGATTTGTCTCCTCGCCCGCAGCATCGAACTTGCGGACTTCGAGCATGGCGCGTTCATCCACCTCGTAGGTTCCCTCGGCCAGGGCGCTCACCAGCAGTTCCATTTCATCGCGGCCGCAGGCGCTCAGGAAGCCGAGGTGCCCCATATTGATACCGCCGATGATGGTGCCGGTGCTGCTGGCTGCCAGGGCAACGGAGAGCATGGTACCATCGCCCCCTAGGCAGAGAATCAGCTCAGGATGGCCGAGCACCGGGTCGTTCACCGTGTTCTTGCCCATTTCGTAGGCATTCAGTCCGGCCGCGGAGCAGGCATCCATAAGCTGCTGCAGAGCCAGCAGACAGGGAGCCGAGCGAGTGGGAGCCAGTATGCCGATGGAAGCGGGCGTTTTCACGGTGGTGGGGGGGGGATTCAGCGTTGTTCGCGGACAATCTCGGTGCCGATACCCTCGGGGGTGAAGATTTCCAGCAGCAGCGTGTGGCGCAGGCGACCATCA
The DNA here is from genome assembly GCA_937916135.1 of uncultured Verrucomicrobiales bacterium. Classification (GTDB taxonomy): domain Bacteria; phylum Verrucomicrobiota; class Verrucomicrobiia; order Verrucomicrobiales; family Akkermansiaceae; genus Akkermansia. Next base: position 54,710 of record CALFTQ010000015.1, on the reverse strand, counting down.
ATGAAGTGAACCTTGCGCACACCGGCGTTCAGCGCATCCACCGCGCTCTTCACCTTGGGAATCATGCCGCCGGAGATAATGCCTTTCTCGATGAGCTCGAAAGCTTCCTTGCGGTTGATACTCTGGATGATGGTACTCGGGTCGCCCGGGTCATTCATCAGACCGGGCACATCGGAAATGTACACCAGCTTCACCGGCTTCAGCTCGCGGGCCAGCGCAGCGGCGGCCAGGTCGGCATTCACATTCAGGGAATGATTGGTGCCCAGCTCGCGGGCCAGCGGAGAAATCACCGGGGTGAGCTGGAGGGAAAGAGCCTCTTTCACGCGGGAAAGCTGGCACCCGATGACGTTGCCAACCATACCGATATCCACCGGGTTGCCCTCGGCATCCTTCTCCATGATTTTCTCACCCACAAACACGTTGGTGCCGGGGATACCCACGGCCTTGCCGCCGTGGCCGCGCATCATCTCCACCAGGCCGGGGTTGATGGTGCCGCTGAGCGTGCGCTCCACAATGTCAATAGCCTCGGGCGTGGTCACGCGGAGCCCGTTCACGAAGCGGGCTTCCAGACCGGCATCGGCCATGGCCTTGGAGATAGCCTTGCCGCCGCCGTGTACCACCACCGGGTTCAGGCCCATGGTTTCCATCACCACGATATCGCGCATGAGCGACTTCACCAGGTCAGGATTATCCATGGCGGAACCGCCGAACTTGATGAGGATGGTCTGGTCACGGTATGCCTGCAGGTACGGCAGGGCTTCAATGAGGATATCGGCCTTATAAATCTCCTGGTCCGGGGTAACAACCTTGCGAATGGGTATCATGGTCAGATATAGCGTTTGATTTTGAAGATGATGAGGGGCAGCGCACCGGAAAGCACCATGAGCACCAGCGATACCCACACGCCCCAGTCCGTCTGCAGGAAGGGAATGAACTTGAAGTTCATGCCGAAGATGCTGGCAATCAGCGTGGGCGGCAGGAACACCACGCTCATGATGGTGAACACCTTGAAGATATCATTCTGCTCGATGTTGATGAGCCCGAGCACGGCATCGAGCATGAAGTTGATCTTGTTGGAAAGGAAGGCCGCATATTCGGAAAGGGAGTTCACGTCTCGGGAGACGGAGCGCAGCGGCATATACAGGTTATCGTCGCTCACGCAGCTTTCCTCGTTACCGGCGTAGGTGATGAGGCGCAGGAGGTTCACCAGGGCATCGCGCTGGCGGGTGATGAGGTCACCCACTCGGCCCAGCTCTTCCAGGGCATCGCGCAGGTCATCGGTATCCGGGTCTTCCTTCTTCTGCTTCCGGCGGGTGTGGTGTGTGCCGAATACTTTTTTGGAAAGCGTATCGAGGTCGGCACCGAAGCGTTCCAGCACGTCAGCCTGGCGATCCACCAGTGTTTCCAGAAGCCCGATGAACACCAGGTCGCGGTTCGTCTGGCTCATGCGCAGCAGCTGCTGCGAGAACATGCGGAAGGAGTACGAATCCGTGTGGCGGATGGTGATGAGCAGCTTGCTCTTCAGAATGAAAGTGATTTCCGAGATGATGGGTTCATCCGTCTCCACGCGGGAAAGCACCGTGGTGGTCATGAAACGGCCGCCGTCCTCGCAATACAGACGCGAGGTAGCCTCAATTTCGCGCATCTCATCCTTCGTGGGCATCTCGATGCTGCAAAGCGATTCCGCATACCTTAGTTCATCAGCATTCGGCGTCAGGAGGTCAATCCAGAACACATCCCCGCGGCGGTTCTCCTGCTCTTCCAGGCCCACCGTGCGGGAAATTCCATTCTCCGTCTGCGTGTATATGCGAATCATGGCTCCTCTGAGGGGTTGCGATTTCGTCTCTCTTTACCGGCACCCACGCGCGCCGTTGACCTATACTGCCATAATCTGCCCTGAAATACAAGCCTAAAGGGCTTTTCCCAGCTTTTTTCCACATATCCAAAAGACTTGTAACATCGGCAACCTTTTGGAAGATGCCCCCCCTCTGCGCGATAAATTGGAATTTGGCTCTGGCGCGTGCGCCGGAGCCATGCGGCACGTAGTGCCGCTTTCGCACCGCCGCCAGGCGGTATTTCATGCGCAGCGCCAGCTGCGCTTTCATACGCCCGAATGGGCGTATTTACATACACGCTTTGCGTGTAATTCATTGAGCCGCGTAGCGGCGACTAGTTACCGCTGCATAAGCAGCGGTACAACCAATGGCCATCGCACAATATATTTCCTTTCCTTGGGAAAATGTTTCTAAGGCCTTGAGTATCCCAATGTTTGCAAATTCTAATTCATTTGGTAAATGGGTAGTACCGCTGCTGATGCAGCGGTAACTTGTCGCTACGCTCAATGAATTACACCGGCTGCGCCGGTGTATGTAAATACCGCTGCGAGCAGCGGTATGAAAGCACAGCTGGCGCTGTGCATGAAATACATGCCTGCGGCATGTATGAAATCCCTCACGCTGACGCATGAGGGATGGGAATTTGGCTACGCCAAATTCCAATTTATCGAGCTCTGTGATCAAACTTCAGGACACCTGCGCATTCATCGCGCAGAAGCTCCTTTTTCACTTGCATCGTGCAGGAGCCCGGCGTACAATGGGGGCAACACATACGCATTATGGAAAAGGACAGAATCACGCTGGTTGGCATTGGTTGCGGTTCCCGCACACGCACGTATATGAAATTGGCCATGGAATACCCGGAGCAGTTCCGCATTGTGGCGGCGGCGGACCCGGTGACCTGCCGCGCCGAACAGGTGCGCGATTTTGCCCCGGAGGAGGAGCGCGGAGGCATCCGTCTCTTTTCCTGTGCCGATGAGCTGCTCAGCCAGCCGAAAATGGCGGATGTGGCTATCATCGGCACGCAGGACGACTACCACTTCGAGCCCGCCAGGCGCGCGCTGGAGCTGGGCTACGACCTGCTGCTGGAGAAGCCGATTGCCAAAACCCTGCGCGAGGCACTGGAGCTGCGCGACCTGGCGGAGAAGCTGGGCCGCCGTGTGGCAATCTGCCACGTGCTGCGCTACACGCCGTTCTACAACGCTATCCGCAATGTCATCCGCAGCGGGGAGCTGGGTGAAATCATGACCTTCAACGCCAACGAGGGCGTAGGCGCCTGGCATTTCGGGCATTCCTTCGTGCGCGGCCACTGGGGCAACAGCTCGAAGTCCACCCCCATGATTGTGGCCAAGTGCTGCCACGATATGGACATCCTCTACTGGCTGCTCAACCGTCCCTGCGAACAGGTCTCCAGCTTCGGCGAGCTTTCCTTCTTCCGCAAGGAATCACTGGCCGAGCCACGTCCCGCCCGCTGCACCGACTGGACCACCCCCATCGGCGAGGACCCCTGGGATGCCCGCAAATACATCACGGACGACTCCTGCCGCCGCTGGCTCAGGATGGTGATGGACGGTGTGGACGAAGCCACGCCGGAGGATATCACCGAATGGCTCAAAACCTCCCCCTGGGGGCGCGATGCCTTCCAGTGTGAGGACAACGACCAGCCGGATCACCTGGTGGCCATCTTGCGCTATGCCGGCGGTATCACCGGCACCTTCACCATGACCGCCTTTGAAGAGGGCCGTCACATCGAAATCTACGGCACCAGGGCCAAGCTGCGCGCCGGTGCCTTCTACAAGGAAAACGGCCCGGGAGAAATCACCATCACCGAGCATTTCTCCAGGAAGATGCGCACAGTCGCCATCGAGGAAGCCGCCGGCGGCTATGCCGGCCACGGTGGTGGCGACTGGGGGCTGGTGAGCAACCTGTACAACGACATGCGCGTGGTGGAGGACACAGCCCTCATGACCACCCCCATCCAGGCCAGCGCCCACTCCCACGTCATCGCCTTTGCCGTGGAGCACGCCCGACGCACCGGCGAAGTGGTGGATATCAAGGAATTCGAGCGCCGAGTGCTCGCCGGCGAGCTGAATTACTGATTTTCACCAGTACCATTAGGAACAACCGCTCTGCACGCATCGCAGGGCGGTTTTCATTCATCTTCGCACCAAATTCCGATTCTGCACCGGAGATAGCGGGGAAGTGACACAGAACATGCTTGACGCAAGGCAATATGTGCGTATGATTGAGGCGTGAATCATCTCTCCATTTTCTCCATCGTCTGCGTCTGCGCGGTTTCGCTGAGCAGCTGCTATCCGCAGGCTGACAATCCGGAACAGCTCCGCCTGGCACACGAACAAAATGCCGTTCTGCGCAAGGAAATTGTCCGCATGCAACAGATTGTGAAACAGGCAGGCGATATTGAACCTGGTCTTGCCGAAAGCATTGAAGCAAAAGAACGGGAGCTTACCGCTGCGCTCAACGAACTCAAACAACTGAAGCAACAGCAGACTGCGGCCAAGCTCCGCGTTATCCAGCTGCAGGACCGGCTGGATGCCTTCCGCGCCAATTTCCGACTGCTGCAGAGTGAAACCGCCAACCTCCACAAACGCTGATGACTTCCACCAACTCCAATAAGGACATGAAGGACAAGGTGACCCTTTCCTGGAGCAACTCACCCATTGTGCCCAACCCTCAGGCGGAATCCACATCCAGGCCCCAGCCCCGCATGTCTGCACAGACGGTAAAACGGCAGACATTCCCGGCTCCGCAGGAAGCACCGAAACCTGCGGCAGAGGAAAAACCGCGTGTCGAACAAGCCAAGCCGGAAGCCATGGTTCAGGAAGCGGCACCCGCACAGCCGGCAGACGCCAAGCCTGAAAAGAAAAAGGGAGGCTGGGCAGCAGCATTTTTTGATTTCATCCTGGTAATGCTGCTGCTCGGCGCCATTGGTGGCGGTGCCTGGTATGTATACCAGCAAATGGAGCTTTACCGTGTTCCCTCCCCGCTGGAGGTGGCGCAGGCGGAGCACCTGGAGCTTTGCAAACAGCACGAACAACTGCAGGATGCAGCCTACAAGGCCGATGAAGCGCTCCACATGCGCGAACGCATCTCCCACCTGAATCTCCAGATTGACGCCGTAAACCGCCAGTTAGCCGAACACAAGCAGGGTATTGAAACAGAACGTGACCGGGTCCTCTCCCTGCAACGCGAAATCCGCCAGGAGGACAAGACCTCCCGCAGCGTAGCCAGGAACCTCCTCATCGGGCTGCCTGTGGGCAACGTCTCCACCACCAATGGACGCGTGTACGCCAACGCCATCATTCACCGGCTGGAAGCAGGCCGCATCACCCTGCGAACCCCGCAGGGCCAGGTTCGTTTCCCAGTAGCTATGCTCATAAAGGACAACCTGCCCGACATGGCCCGCTACGCATTCGGCATTGACGACATGGTGGACATGAGCGATTTTGAGGCCGCGCCCGGCAGCCCGGCGCCAAAAAAACGGCGACAGGGAAAGATTATATCCCCGCGCAAGCCCTCTGCTCAGGTGACGGAGCCAAACTACGAACCGGCTCCCGGTGCCCCGGTAGTGGAAGCCCCAGCTCAACCGGCTATCATTACCGTTGAACCAGGCTCCACCCCGGAGGAAGCCGATACCTGGCAAGCCCCCGAAGGAGCCCTGCCCATCGAGTAAGCTTCCCCTCCTTGCTCGATTCACCTCAGATTTCATCCAGTCCTTTCCCCACGAAAGGGCTGTTTTTTTCGCCAGAAAAAATGAAGTTCGACGAATTCACCCCGTATCTGCAGCGGAAATTTGTTATAGCCTTGTTATTATCAAGGAATGTATCTATACGCATGCTCAGAGTGACAACTTGAACCATATTTATGCCTTCAGAGGACTTCAAAATCGCCAGAAAACTCGAAGTTCTTTTGCGTCAGCCGGCAGAGACTGCTTGACTTAGGGTATACATGCCATTAGAATGGTCACATGGACAATCAAACATACCCTGAAAACGGCCAGCTGCCGGTCGCAAACAGTGCAGCGCTCGCAAAAGCTTTCCTCAACAAGGTCTATCTGTGGATGGCCGTGTGCATGCTGATTACGGCTGGTGTGGCTGCCTACACCGCGCAGGATGCCCAGAGTCTCATGTGGGCTGCCAAGAATTCCTGGATTGTGTACCTTGGCACGCTCGGCATCATCTTGTTCATGAGCTTCGGGGCCAACAAGCTTTCCACCGGGGCACTCACCATTCTGCTGCTGGCCTTCGCCGGCATCCAGGGTCTGCTCTTCGGGCCCATTCTGGTGGTGTACGGCATGGATTCCGTGGCCAAGGCCTTCGGCTGCACCGCTGCCATGTTCGGCGGCATGTCCATCTACGGCGCGGTGACCAAGCGTAACCTGAGCACCATGGGCCGCACGCTCTTCATGCTGCTCATCGGCCTGCTGGTTGCCATGATTGTGAACATCTTCTGGGGCAACAGCATGCTGGATTTCGGCATCTCCTGCGCCGGTGTGGTCATCTTTGCCCTTTTCACCGCCTATGACACCCAGCGGCTGATTGAGCTGGGCACCTGCGAGGATGAAACCGTGCGCAGTAAGGGAGCCGTGCTGGGAGCCCTTTCCCTGTATCTGGACTTCATCAACCTCTTCCTCATGCTGCTGCGCTTCTTCGGTCGCCAGGAATAATCCCACCATTTTCCACAACTCATGGAGCGTCTCTCTACACTGGCCTGTGAGGCTGCTGAATCCCTGCTCTCCCCGCTGGGATTCAGCTTCACCCTGAGCACCGAGCCCTATGAGGACGGCATTTCCCTGCTCATCGAAAGCCCGGATGCCCGTTTCCTCATCGGCGAAGATGGTGACCGGCTGGATGACCTGCAATACATGGTGAACCGGCTGGTGCAGGCCAGGTGGGGAGATGCCCCCCGCGTGCGGGTGGATTGCGATAGCTACCGCGCCCGCGCCGAAGCGAAGCTGCTCCGCCGCGCCCGCTCCCGTGCCGAGCGTGTTCTGAAAACCGGAAAACCGCTTCTCATGGAAAAGCTGAATGCTTACCAGCGGCGCCTGGTTCACAACGAACTGGCCACGATCCCCGGTATCGTCACACAATCAGAAGATACCGACTCCCGATTCAAGCGCATCACCATCAGTCGCGCCGAGTAAGCATGAACACGCTCCGCCTCATAGCCGTGATTTTCTGCACAGTCCTGCTGGCATGGGGCGAGGAGTACACAGTTTATTTCCAACAAGGCACCAGCACTGCGGGCATTGCCAAAAAGCTCGCACCGCTCCGTGCAGCCGTGCCACAGGCAGAGTGCCGCTATGTGGTGCTGGTGGACGAAGCAGAAAGCATGGCAGAGGCCATCAACTCTGCCAATGCCCTCAAAGCCGGAGTAGAGGAGCTGCCCAGCCTGGTCATCAGCGACGAGCGCGGGGCCTACGCCGCCATCCCCCTGCCCCGTCTGAACGCCACCGCGCTGGAATCGGCAAAATCAGCAGCCACAGCTCCGGATCGTGAACAGAAAGCCCGCCAGCGCACGTTCGAAGCCCAGCAGTATCTGCTTTTTGCCCGCATGCAATTTATTTCTCCGCTGGAGGGCGACGCCCTGCAGCAGTGCCTGAGCAGCTGCCGTGCGCTCATGGAGCACCCCTTTGCCACCCAGGCGGATAAGCAGAGGCTCGGTTTCCTCTGCCTCTACCCCCTGCTTATGCGCGAGTACGCCAATATGTACACCGGCGCCCATACCCCTGCTTCCGAAGCCAAGCTGCTGGAAGCCATCGCCGCGCTCGAAGCTGCGCGCGACCTCGACCGCGACTCCGATTTCGGTAAAAAAGCTTACGCCGAGCGCGAACGCCTGCGCACCGCACGACGCCAGGCTCGCACTATGGAGTGAGTCCGGGTAAATTATCATTTTCAGTAATGGATACGCTGCATTTTTTCACAAAGGAGAACCAGCTTTCACTGCGGGTGACTAAAACAAACAAGCTCCAGTTCTGCTATCTAGGACAACGGCTCAGCACCCCGGATGACGCCCTCATCTCACCCTCGGTGGAATGGCCACTATACGCCACAGATTTTGATTCACGTGGCCAATGGGGCAACCACTCCGGCGAATATGCCCTGCACCTGCGCTATGGAGATGGCACACAGGGCTGCGACCTGCAATACCTGCACCATGAAGCCACGGAGAATGGCGCCATATTCGGCCTGGCAGACCCGGTACACCCCGATGTGCAAGTGGAATTGGCTCTGGCGGCATTCGAAGAAGAAGACACATATGTACTGACACCGCGCATCATCAACAATTCAAACAAGCCAATACTCTTATTACAAGCAGATTCCGCCGCCATACCCTGTTATTCAGACGCCTATCATCTGAGCACATTCCGAGGCGGTTGGAGCGGCGAGAACTACATGCAGCAAGAGGCAATCTCCCGCGGCAACACGCTCTCTGTGGGCAGCACCACCGGCATCAAGACCGCGCAGGAAGGCACACCCGGATTCCTGCTCTCGTTGGGTGGTCCCGCGCAGGAAGTGGGTCGCCCCTGCCTCCTGGGAGCCCTGGCCTGGAGCGGAAATTATGAACTGAGCTTCAAACACAGCACCTACGGCCATCTCTACCTGCGCATGGGGCCTGACTTCAGCCACAGCCCCTATGCGCTGCCTGCCGGCAAGAGCATTTCGCTGCCCTCAGCAGCCCTCACATTTAGTCACCGCGGAGCAGGCCATGCAAGCCGCTGCATGCACCGCTACCTGCGGCGCCATGTGCTGCCGCACGGGCAGGAAATGCGCCGCACCTTGCTCAACAGCTGGGAGGGTGTGCATTTTGACGTGAACGAGTCCACCCTGCAGGCCATGATGCAGCGGACCGCTGCGCTGGGGGTGGAGCTTTTCGTCATGGACGACGGATGGTTCGGGAAACGGTGTAATGACACTTGTTCACTTGGTGATTGGGAGCCGGATACAGAAAAGCTTCCCCACGGAATCCGGGGGCTCACCGACTTCGCGGCGGGCTGCGGCATCGACTTCGGCCTGTGGATGGAACCGGAAATGATCTGCCCCGCAAGCGAGCTATACAAAGCACACCCGGAATGGGCCATCCGGCTGCCGGGCATCCCCCCGCGCGAAGAGAGGCACCAGCTCGTGCTCGATTTATCCAACCCGGCCACAGGCATCGACGCTCCCGTGCGCCGCACCCTGGCAGAGAATCCGGGCATTTCCTACATCAAGTGGGATTGCAACCGGAAAATGAGCGATACCGGCTCCACCCACCTGCCAGCAGAGCAGCAGGGCAACATCTTCTTCGACTACATCTCGAACTATTACGCCACCATGCGCCGCCTGCGGCAGGAATTCCCGGGCGTCACCTTCCAGTGCTGCTCTGCCGGCGGCGGCAGGCTCGATATCGGCGCCGCCGCCTTTCACGAGGAATTCTGGCTTTCCGACAACACCGATGCCTGCGACCGCCTGCGCATGCAGTGGGCTGCGTCCTACTTCTTCCCGGCCAATGCCATCGGCTGCCATGTGACTGCCAGCCCGAACTGCTACACCGGGCGGGAAACTTCACTCAAATTCCGATTTGATGTAGCCCTGGCAGGCCGCCTCGGGCTGGAGCTCGATCCCCGCACCCTCACCGATGACGAGATGCAGGAAATCCGCAGCCGCGTGACGCTTGCAAAAGAGCTCCGTCCCATCACCCAGCTGGGCGAGCTGCACCGCCTGGTCTCCCCCTACGAAGGGCCGGACTGCGCCCTGCTCTACACCCACGAGGGGCGGGCCCTGCTCCTGGCCTACACCACGCAGCGAGTCTACACCGACCAGCACACCCGCATCCCCCTGCGCGGGCTGAATCCCGCCACGCGCTATACCATCACCGAGCTCGCCCCGGATTCCACCGGCACGCACTGCCCGCTGCACGGCACCACCCTGGGCGGCGATACCCTGCTCTCCACCGGTCTCCCCATCCGCTGGACCCGCCCACAGCAATCCTGCGTGCTGCTGCTCGAAGTGCAACTCTCCTGATTTTCTTCAATCCCATACTCACAGCCTTAGTCTCTCGCCCCTCTGAAGCAAACTAACCATCTGCAAATCTGCAGTTTATCACCAGGTTTGCAGATTAACACAGTCCCGCCACAGAAATATAACTTCCTGTGGCGGGAGTAGTAGTATGCATCAGTATTACTCAATCACCGTAGCGCAGCTTCATCATTTCCTCATAGCCAGTTTCGGCAGCTTTGACAAGTCGCCCAATCCCGGCCATTAGAATCTCCCTACCGAAATGCCCTCCATCTGTATCAATAGCGAACTCGAGCTTGAGATCGCCATCCGAATCAATGTAGAACTTCTGGTTATACTTTGAGTTCAATTCATTCATCAGCTTGTAACCGGCTGCCATCTTTTCGTCCTGCAGACGCACACGGCACCAGGCAGTCAGATCAACTACAGACTTCTCATCATTCGTTGAAATCACGAGAGTTGCCTGATCAAACCGAGCTGTAATAATATCATCTGCCGGGGTGCTGTAAACCACCTCAGTCGCATCCAGAATCGTTTTAACTTCTTCTATAAGCTTCATATTTCTATTCAGTTTCTATTTTTGCAGGTCTCAGTTCCATTATCCGCTCCCCCTATCAATACAGAAGCGGCGAACTCCCTGCACCATTTATATTAGGGACGCCTTGCCTATTTTTTTACAAAAAATTTATTTCCAGCCATCCACGCTATTGGCATAGTGGACCACCTTATGATTCTGCTCGCTATTTTTCTGTAAAAAAAATGGCACCTGCTTCCTATTATGATAAACAGCGCTCCGATGCGCAGCTTAACAACACTTCAAACATAGAAAGACACACCACCATGGGACACCTCATTGAAGAACTCACAAACGCAGGCCGTTTTCTCGCCATCATCATGAATGGTGCTGACGAATAATCATCCGCCCCGCGTATTCAACAGCGTCCATATAGCACTTTAAGCACACAGCCAGCAGATATATGACCAATCTGTTACGCCATCCTGCAAACGCGTTCACCAGCATCCGGATTAGGCCAAGGAACAGCAAATAAGGAAATAATAAAAAAAATCCGGTAAACAAACCGGCAAATTCTACCTATACAATAATGCAGGAGCCCACACGAAAGCTCAACAAAAACATAAACACCATCACACCATGTTCAAAACATTCATCACAATAGTAGGCTGCATCCTCGCAATCAATATCCCCACCATCACAGAACTCGACAAATAATCCCACCCCACAAAGTCATGTCAGACATCCTTAGTGAACTTGCCAAGCTTGCCACCAAAGTAGGACCCGAACTCATCGACTTCCTCTTTGGCAACGACAATCCATAACTACCGCATAACCATCATTCCATAGAAAGGAACGCAAACCATGAACCCATTCGTTAAAATTCTTATTTCCACAGCTACTACCATCCTCACAGGCGGGACCGTAATCGTCGCCCCCGATGATCTCGAAGATTAAAACTTTCTCATTCAACACTCAAACAACAGAAAGAACAAACAACCATGAATCACCTCCTCGAAGAACTCGCAAACGCACTCGCTAAAAACGCCGGTCGCATTCTCGCCATCCTCTCTCACGGTGACGGAGAGTAAACCTTACCACCCTATCAATTATCAAGCATATGGATCCCGCCTCCCTCACAATACTCGCAATCATGCACGGCGTACCCTTCCTCGTCAACCTCTGGAAAGATCGCTGATGGGCCGTTGCCTGCTGACAATCGAACTCATATAAACAACAAAATACATAGAAAACAAACACACCATGTTCCGCCTCTTCGAAGACCTCACCGGTCCGCTCGCCAAGCTCGCCATCCACCTCTTCACCGGAATCAATATCGACGAGTAAAAACTCCACCAAGTCAAGGCCTCAACTCATAACCCACAATTCCCCCGCTCTTCTGCAAAACCAGATGCGCGGGGGTAATTGTTCTTGCTGATCAACACAGTTCCTCAGACATAACTATCGCAGACGGAATCCGCCTTATGCAATCGAATGTATCTTTCAGCACATTCTGACTTTCCGGATATGCCGTACTTCAGGGCCTATCTGCACTCTTGTATTTTCTAGCAGTTTCATCAGAGCACTTCATACACTCAGTCTCCATACGGCTTACCACCTGAAGCGCTCAGTATACTACGTGCTGATTTATTCCATTATCCTTCGAAGAGCCAAACGGCTATCCGATATTAACTCATCTAAATCATCACATCCGAAACACGTTGGTACCTTCATGTAAGATGCCACAGCATTGTTTATATTCTTACACGCAGACACAGACTTGGGAGAAATCCAAGCCCCCATCCCCTCTTGAGCGAGAGAACAGAAACCATATCCTGCTCTTGCAACATCAAATGCCGCCTTCATAATGACCTTTTTTTGAAATTTTTCGACTTTCTGCAGGGAGTCCTTATAATCACGCACATTCATAAACCATCGGCAAGCGATATCATAATATTCCATCGACTCGAAAAAGCAACCTATCTTATACATGATATCCGGTTCAGCATAAACACTACTCACATATAGAAGGAAATTATGCATCGCCAACATCTTATCATTGTTGATTTCTGCACATAAACCCAGATATTTTAAAGACTCATCTGAACCTTTTTCCCTGGCATATTTAAAAAAGCGCTCTGCTTCCCAAAGGAAATATGACCATCCCGGTTTATCCCTTTTTTCGCACAGATTTTTCATTTTCTGATAGCTCTCCACCCCTTTGGCGAACAAGTCGTCCGCATCAAGCGATAATAGAGACAAATGACTACATTTCCCTCCAGCTTCAGTATTACCATTCCGCTCCGATTCGCCGTACCATCTAAGAGCCTCGTTATAATCTATCGTAACACCTAATTTCCCATTTTCATAAATACGGCCCAATTCAAACTGAGCAGGCTCATACCCCCCACGAGCCGCCTTCAAATAACACGCTAAAGCCATTTTCTTCCCCTTTGCATTTGCTCCGAATAAGCCTTTTTCAATCAACCCTTTTGCATAGCATTGACCAAGGCCGTACCATGCAGGCATATAACCACCCATAGCCGACACGCCATAATACTCTATGGCTTTCTGGATTTCAGCATATTGTGCGGCATGTTTCTCAACGTTTTCCTTGTCAAATATAGACAATAAAGGAAATATTATCCCTCCCGCCGCAACAAGTTTTTTTTCATTCTTTCGCACCAGAGCCTCGGCCAACAAGAACAGAGCCTCTGCATCCTTTGTTGAGACCAAAGGGAGTAAACTTTCACAGACCTTACCGAACTCGTTCCGTTCTAAAAGTTCACGAGCGTCCTTAATTTTTTTCTGAATATCATTCATTTACTTTATACAAAAAACACAGACGCATTTTATGTCCCCAACCACCTCCCCGCGTATTCAAATAAAGAATACGCGGGGAATGCGACTACACCACAGGATGCATTCTCTGCCTATATATAAGCCAATACGTAGCAATTCTGAACGTAATGGGTGAAATACAGGTTACCTGATGTCCTAGAATTTCATTGTACTATCAAACTCTTTATCAGCATGAGACTTCCGAGAGCGCATCCCTGTGGTTCTGAGATCAACCTCAGGCTGCTCATCAGTGATGTGTGTCTTCTTGTTATCAACCTCTTCTCTCTCATCCTTGAAGGATTGATTACCAAAACATTCTGGAAGCATACGAACAACTACCTCTGGTAAAATCTTACGCAATAATTCCTTCGGTGAACCTCTGCGGCTTCTTCTCCTTCGCGGGGGATCCGGCCGTTGAGCTTCATCCCCACGACCTGTCTCATTCCCATACGCATACACGCGTATGCGTTTCTTCTCATCAGCCCCCACCGTAGCACGATGATTTACAGGCTCAGAAGACAATGCAGAGCCAGGTTGCAGGATAAGCTCCTCACTTTCTACTTCATGGCATATGGCATTCATAACAGGCATGGTCATAGCGTGCCGTTTATTGTTAAATCCATATACCAATTCAAACGACTCATTCTCCACAGCAATCCGTAATGCTTTATTCAGCAGTGCATCCAGATTGTCAACATGCGCTACAGGAATCAACTTGCACGATTCAGACGACAGATTGAGCTGAATATTCATGCATGAAGCTTCATCTCCCGGAGTCACCACCGGTTGAACCAACTCATCAGGCACCAGTGCCGGTTGCACCGGTTCAAATCGGTAGTCATCCATGTAATGAGGAGTTACAAAGAGCTTGTCCAATTCCTCAAAGGTGCTCCATGATGGTATAACAGCCGAATCAACAGGCATCAATATACCATAATAACCTCTGATTTTAGATTTGGAACTATCAATTCGGCCAAGCTTCTCAGTAGCTATACCTACAAGAACATAGTTCTTCAATCGTAAAATATGCCATCGGACATCGCGGATATCTCCACAATATGACTCCACAGCCATAACATTCCTGATATGCTCATTAAGCAATGAGTTCTCAGTCTGTGATAATCCTGCGGGATATGCAAAATAGCAATAATCTAATATAAATCTCTTATGTGGGCGTGTATATATAAGAGCCTGCATACTGTTATTCATATCATTCTTATTTATAAATCAGACACCGTCAAGTTCCATCTTCTCTCCATTGCAATAAACTATTGCCGTATTTGATTCCATCAGTTCATTTGTTAATTTCAGCAGATTGGCGTAATACTTATTAAAATTTTCTTCGGTTTTCCGGACTCGGTTACGTGCGTCCTCGAGCTCAGCAGTAACCTCATCCAGATCATCCCCATGCCACCAACGACTCAAAGCACTCCGTTTTGACACAGTCTCATACTCGCGGACATATCCGTCCCGTTCTCTACTCAAACGGCTTTTCTCTTGTTTTATGGTCTCAATTTGTTTTGTATATGAGCAACGAATAGCAAAAAGCACAGGCAAATGTACATTAAAAGGAGATATCGTTCCCTGAATCATTCCGTCCTCTGTTTTGCCTAATTTTTCCGCACCAAGGCCCACCACGACAAAAGTAATCAGCCAACCACCACTCTCTGAATCATTGATGAAAAACTTGGAAAAATACTTATCCTTCAGGAGTTCAACTCCTCTTTCAAATTCCCCTTCTTCGAGCAAGTCTCCCTTTGTAATAGTAAATGCAATCGGTACAGGCTTGTGCTTCTTGCTATACAAATCCAGCAGGGCCATGTAACGCTTGAAAAGCCGTTCAGATGCTGTATTCCTGTTTAGAACGCCCTTGATATCCTCAGCGGAAATAAGAATCAGTAAGCAGGTAGACCTATCCATCATATCTATAAACTCAGTCACTTCCGGATTGGACATATCCAACCGCCCCACAGTGCACAAGCCGCCTCGATAGTCAAACCAGTTAAATGTGGCTAGTTCTCTAGTGCCATAACAGCATCTGAACTCAATTTCGTTATTCTCAGCTGTAGGGGAAGGCCACTTACCCTCCTCTGTCATCATAGTCCATTCGTCCTGCAAATCGCAGGCGACATTGTAATCAGCAGCTTGAAATGAAAAGCCATTTAAGCCGAAGATCATCTGGTCCGCCATGGCGTACAGATAACATGTCTTCCCTGTACCGGGACCACCTATCATTGTAATATTAACTTCCATAATAATATTTTGTTGAGTTAGTTGTTTTAGTTGTTTAAAAGATTTTCATAAGGACTTGTTCATCTTCATTACATTTTTCCAGCAAAGCTGCTAACAATTTAACCGGCTCTTCCAGCTTCTCAGCTTCAGCCTGAAGACGTTCCACACATTCCATTTCTCCCTTTGCCTCATTCGCTTTCTCCATAGCTATATCATAATCCGACTTATCCCCAGAGAAGAAGGACGTTATTTCGTTCCAGACACCTCCAGACTCCGCATAACGCTTACATTCAGCGACACAGTGATTGTAACGCTTCGTGCAAGCATCTAAAAGCTTCCCATACTCTGTTAAGCGAGAACGCAAACACATATACATAGTGAAAATGAAAGGATACTCGATATTATAATTATCTTCACCTACTATCGTAAAGGTAAATAGACCCATGGCATCCTGACTTTGCTGTATCAGCGGAACAACCTTATCCATGAACAAGCGAAATGCGGCAGAGTTACGCATTTTTACAAGATCAACCTCATCCAATTTCGTAAAGACAAAGGAAACAGGAAAGTAATCATCCGTTTCTTTTTTGGATATAGTCTGCATCATCAATTGCTGAATGCGGTTCATGATTCTTACCATGGGTTTCCCGCCTTCCTCATAGAACTTAGTTGAGTCAAGGAAGATAATAAGAGCATCAGAGGAAACGATATCATTAACAACCCGATTAGTCTCATGTGATTTATCGCCCAGGACACCGCCGCGATAGTCGCTCCAGTTAAATTCCAAAACTTCTTCTTCTTTATAAAACAAATTGAAATTATAGGAGCTATGTATATCAGTACTCGCCGGATAGAATCCCATATCAAGATCCGTCCCAAGGTCAATGAAGCACTCATGCTCATCATCATCAACGGCCCGCAATTGAAAACCTGCAACTTGCTCTGAGCAGAAGCGATTATACAAAGCAATCATATACGAGGTCTTTCCCGCTCCCGAGAAACCTATCATCATCACATTTATATCATTCATCACATCATTAAAAATTCAGCATTAAAAACGTTTTACAAAAGTTCTCTCACTCATTGGGACACAGCTATGTCCAATCGAGCAACGCATATAATCTATATTCTCATCGGGCACATATGATGGGGCAATGGCCAGGCCCGTATTGTTCTTCGATACAAGGCTCAGTCGATTGAATGTTTCTACATGGAACGGTGCTTCAATAGTCCTGGAATGCGCAGATGTATACAATTCACTTAAAAGTCTCCATCCTTCATCCGCAAATTGTCTTGCAAACGGCTCTCCACCCTTAATATCTTTGAATGCAACAGAAACAAGAGAATAATATACCGGGCTCCAGGGATGCACCATAGAACTATGAGAATTGGTCAATGAAGCGGGAGTAGCCAGCTCCGACAACACTTTTGTATACACCGACGCAATGACAGGCAGCAGCTTTGTTTTTTCTTCCTCTGTGAAAAGCTTGAGCAATTCGATAGACTTTGGGGGGGCATTGTACGCAACCAAGTGATGAACATCAATCAGCACCGAACCAACCACCTGCATTAAGTGAGAGGCCATGGTTTTATATTCGGTATCTATAGTCTTCATAATGTCATCATCCTTGAAGAATGCCCGATAGTGCTTATTATACTCCACTCCGATAAGTTTATCCGGATTAAGAACGGCATCCTTCTTTGCGACCTCCTGAAGCTCACTATACCTCGCCTTTTCTTTGGCACGAAGCTCTATCAATGCCTGAATCACCTTGGAATGGCATTCAATTCCTTGATATTGTAGCGACATACTATCTGCATGTGCACGCAGAGCATCAAGCTTAATCTTTTCCAAATCTTCCGAATAAACAGTACTATGAACAATGGAAGACGCACCCCTGGCCCCGATTCCCCAATAATAGGCCTTCAATTCAAATCTATCATTTATTTCCTGCGGGCTTAATACCAGAGTTGGGCATCCTGACAAATCTGTCTGCAGAGGCAACAAATGCGCGGTATCAACCCGGAACTCAGGCTTCCAACCACCAGAATAGCAAAACACCTGGCTGTTATATATCTGCTGTAGATTCTGAGTCACACCACCTATGACAGCTCGCATGGATTCCGGTTCCTCACCAAGAATCAATTGCAATGGCAATCGGCCACCCTCAGAGTGATTCTGCAACAAATGAAGATAGCAAAGGGGAGGAGCAACTAAAGGCCAGGCATCCTTCAAATACATCTTATTCTGATGCAGTTCCCAATTTTTCTGAATATTTGACGTCTGAAGCTCCATTGCTTGATTATGCCTAAGTGCAGTAATCTCGCGCTGCAGGCGCTCGGATTCCGCAAATTTTTTCTCTTCCAACGCCTGTTGATAGCGCTGTCGCATCATTTCCATTCTCTCAGAATGCTCACGATTTTCCTGAGCCGTTCTCTCTTGCAGTCTTCTTGAGAGATGTCCATTAATGAGCTGAGCACCACCCATAGAAGTAGCAAAGGCCACTACTGCCGATCCCAAGGTTATAAGCCCCATATATCAATTAAAGTTTATGTTAATTTATCTATACTATTAAATCATGCAAAATCTGAACTAATCTGCAATCCGTCTTCAATCAGATTGTCGGATTCATCTTCATTCATTTCATCAGCATCAGGGAAGTCAACTTCTACGATGAAATTATCTGTATCTTCACTAATGGCAGATTCACCATTTAACCGGTCAAAATCGGAATCGTCACTCGGCTCTACAACGATTTCAGTCTCATCCATAAACGAGCCGTCATTCTCCTCCGTACTCATCCAATCGGCTGAAAGAGGATCGGTTCCTTCATCTATCTCAGCCCCTTGGCCATCAGCAGACATAGCAGACTTCACAATCATTTCATAATCATCAGATTCAGCAACAGGATTCACAGCGCTCACATCTCCACCGAAGCTTACATCAGCATACGAATAGCTCGGCTCATACATCTCAGGAGTAATTCCAGCAGAAGTCAATAAGGAAGAAGTAAAATCAACATCGAACTGCTGAGAAAAATCCGAGGGGGGAGGCTCAGTAGTGGCGACCATGTGGAACTGGGAATCGCCCCAGGCCTCGGCAAATTGATTCCAAGGATAGCTCGTGAACTCACCAGAACCGGGATCCGTGACGATAACCTGAACATTTTCCGGGTCAGTCGCATCAATACCCGTCACCAGAATAGCATGATTCGGATTATCAGTCGTCCTTGATAGAAACTGCACAAGCAAATTGCTATCGAGTTCAAAGGCATCCACACCTACAATTACCTGGTGCCCCTGAGCTAATTCATGCATCAGCGTGTACTGGTTAGCATTCGTGATGGCGATGGTGTCAATACCGTGCAAATTGAGCAACTTGCCGACATCCGATAAAGGCGTACCGGCACCATCTATGTACCACCCGTTTTCGAGGCCCTCACGGGTCAGCTGTTCCTCGGATATATCCAGGCCGAACTTATTCATAATGAGGCTCTGGCATTTTACAGCACATCCCCAATTGCCATGTTGTTGTATTTCAGATGGAGTAAAAGTAGTTGTACTTTCTCCAAACACTGTTTTGTATGTATCTGTCATATGCGTTTAGGTAATAATAATGAATTGTTCAGGATAGTGTGAATTTGTTTCTACTCATATAATTTCTAAATTGCAGAAGCCATGGTGGTGATAAGAAAAATTCCAATACCGATCAGCCCGCCGACGAAGGTGCCGTTGAGGCGGATGTACTGGAGGTCATCTCCGACCTGGGACTCAATTTTGGAGACCATGGTGTTCATATCCCAGGAGCGGATGGTGGATTCGAGCTCAGAAGCCACGAGGTCGGAGGTCTGGGCCACCAGGTCTGCAGCAAGGTTCGCGATGGCGGAGTCCAGAGCTGAGCAAAGTTCCGGATTTTCGTTCAGCACGTGAGCCAAACGCTGGGCAATGGCTTGTTCCTCGGTTTCAGAGGAAACGGCTGAAGCGCTCTGAAGATACGGTAGAATAGCATCGAAGAATCTGATGACAGAGTCCTTCCCAGCGAGAGCGGCGAGGGCGGCAGAGAGTTCTGCTTCGTATTTGTTACCTTCGGCTATATCGGTGAGCGCTTGCAAAATGGAGTTCCGGATTTCGAGGCGCACGCGGTGATTCGGCTCGCGGGCGATGCCATCGGCATAGGAACAGACGCGGTCAGCCACCAAGGGCCCGACAATGGTTCTGACACTGGCCAGAAACACCTGGTTCACCCCTCCCCCCAATTGCTGCAAGGCTCCGCCACCGAACACATCCAGCACCCCTCCCAGGTTACGGGGTATGAATTGCGAGGGATCCACGCAGGCCGCTACTTCTCCGGCGATGATTTCCTTGTTCCTGCGAGCATAACCGGCAGCTTCTGCCACCACAATATCCGCAGCCACTGAGGGCAGCGCAGAATTGCGCATGCAATTTACCAGCCCGCACACTATTTCCTTGAGCGGGAGGGATGGCAGCACCCCCGCCACGGCTGCAGCAACACCGTTCCTGGATTTCTCGTTTGCGAGGAATGCCCCCAGGCGTTGCAGCATTTCCTTGCGGATATTGCCCAGAGCCCCCTGGTGCCGGCTGAGCATCCTGAGCAGAAAGCCGGTAGGGTGCATGCCCAACACGCGAGCCCGCACTTGATCAGGTACCCAGAAATTATCGCAGAAAAAGGAAGCTATGGACTTTGCGATGGAGTCTTGCTTTTTCACCAGCACAGCTGTATGGGGGATGGGTAGCCCCAGCGGATGCCGGAACAGCGCCACCACCGCAAACCAGTCTGCCAGAGCACCCACAGTGGCCGCCTCTGCAAAAGCCTTGAGTGCCGCCCACCACCAGCCGGCATAGTGGTGGGTCATGAATGAGCTGAACACAAACAGGCCCACTACAACTACCAGCGCAGCTGTGGCAATTCCGTGGGTACTGATTGTTGCTCTGGCCTCTGCTTGCATGTTGTCTTTATTCTATATCTGTTAACGGACTCTCGCCCCCATGCAGATATCAGTAAGCAAAATACCGATACTGAAGTCCGCGACGGCTCTCATGTAGTTTTCCTGCTCCTCCCGTATCATCCTTCGCTATTACAGAACATCCTGATAAGCAAACGGTTTCATGAAACCTTCTATCATTTGGCAGTTTTACTCTGCACTACGAAGGCCACGCTGCAAACGTTCCATTTGCATCTGGTGATTCAGGTTGAGCTGCTCGAGTTCGTACTGGTATGCCTTCTGGCAAGTTGCATCCGAATAGTCACTATACTGAGCATGAGTCGGCATCGGGGCAATAACAATCATAGCGGCCATTGCCATCATCTTTACGATATGTTTATTATTTTTCATATATGGCATCTGGTTAGGTCATCGGTTGTTTTCTCTGAAGGGCATCCAGCAGGGCATCCAGATTATCAAAGGCATGAGCGAAAGACATGGTAGCCCGGTGTTGCGACTCCTGGCATATTGCCTTGAACTGTTCCTCAAAGCGTTTTCTGCACGTGATTTTGCTGGAAGAAAAAAGTGATGTAACCATATCTACTACTGCATCGAATATCCCCCCCGTGGGGGCTATCACCCCCGAAGTAAATTGATTACCGAGATCCAAATGCAAAGGGGAACGGAAGTCATCCTCTCCTGGGCCAATGTAACAGGGAGTATGAAAGGCATAATCCGCCAATTTGGACAAAGCACCACCACCTACTGCATTCAACAGGTTCTGAACACACTCTTTGGTTTTCTGAAACTCTGCCGTACAGTAGGATTGCATATCCATGATGATAGTTTTCAAGGCTTGCTCCCGATCCTCATCGGACGTAACACTACTTTGCTCCAACCATGTTTGGCACATGGGTGACTCAGGGCAAAGAGCTGCAAGTTTTCCAAGGCTGGTCGTTTTGATTCCCCCCAACAGAACACGTAATGCACCAAGTTGTTCATCAGTCATGCTCAGCGATAAGTTGTGAGCATAGAGAAAAGCCTCGCCTTGTACGGGCTCAAGTGATAACTGGCTGGAGGCATGAGAGAGAGTAGTCATCTTGAAATTGAGTTTTTATAAATTTATTCCTTATCTATTTCCGCTACCATGAGCCCCCACCACCTCGCGTGCGCGGGCAATCTGCGCGATAGCATCTTCCAGATGAGCCATGGTGAGAACGGGCTCGGCAGTTTCTCCGGCTTCCGTTACGGCCCGGCCACAGGCGAGTTTGACGGCATCCAGAATCAGCGCGGGGCTGAATCCGGAGGAAAGAGAGGCCAGGCGGGGCCAGTCGAGCGCATCGCGTCCGGTGATGCGGGGGACGATGAAGTGCTGCCAGAGTGCGGGGAGCTCGGCTTCCCCCGGCAGGGGAAGTTCGATGTGCTCCAGGATGCGGCGGACAAAGGCGCGGTCGAAGCTTTCCACCAGGTTGGAAGCAAAGACGACGATACCTTCGAAGGCATCCAGCTGCTTAAGCATGACGGAGCGGCTGGTATTCACCGCGTGGTCGCTGGCCTGTGTCACATTGGAAAGGCGCTTGCCCAGGAGCGAATCTGCTTCATCGAAGAAGAGGACGGCCCCCTGCTCCGTGGCTGCGCGGAAAGCAGCCTGTATGTTCTTGCTGGTTTCACCCACATACTTGGACTCGAGCTCGGCATAACTCACCTCGATAATGGGTTTTTCCAGGGCTGCGGCCAGAGCCTCGGCGCACATGGTCTTGCCGGTGCCGGAGGCTCCGTAGAAATTAACAGCCACATGCCTGCCCTGGGGGTCAATCTTCTGCAGGTTCCACTCTTCGTACAGCATGCGGTGGTGGCGGATACGGGCCAGAAGCGCATCGATGCGGTGGCGCACCTCCGGAGCGAGGATGAGCCGCTCGAAACGGCACACCGGCTGGCGGGCCGAAAAGCGGGCAGACGATTCGCTTTTCTCTTCCTTCACCTGCTGCGGTGATTGCTCTGCAGGGGCCGATGAAGAGCTAGTCTTTTCGTCTGCAACTTTCTGGAATTTGGGATATTCCTGCGGTGAAGGCTGACCGCTTTTCTTTCTGAAAAAGAAGTTCATACAGCGATTAAGGATTTTGTTTACCTGAAATGAGCACATTAATCTCATCATTGCTAAGAGGGCGTACGGACGGGGTTTCATTACGGCTCACATCATGATTTGCTTTCTTCACATGAGCAATCGTTTCGAGCAAGTGGGGAGTATTCAGCCGCGGTTCTTCTTCCAGGCACGCCAGGGAACACGCCTTCACGAAAGCATTTTTCATATCGCCACCGCTCATGTCGGAAGAGGCATCAACCAGTTGCTGCAGGTCTACCTCAGCACTGCCGGGCACGGTGGGCATCATGAACTTCTGCCAGAGAATGCGGCGGGAAGGCGCATCCGGAAGCCCCACCTCAATGTGGGAGAGGATGCGGCGAGAAAAAGCCTTATCAAAATTCTCAGCCAGGTTTGTGGCAAACACCACAATACCATCGTAATGGTCCAGCTGCTTGAGCATGACCGCGCGGCTGGTATTCACGGCGTGATCTGTGGCCTGGGTCACCTGGCTCATGCGCTTGCCCAGGATGGAATCTGCCTCATCGAAGAACAAGACGGCATCATGCTCCCTGGCAAAGCGGAAAGCTGCTTCGATATTCTTGCCGGTATCACCCACATACTTGGATTCGAGCTCGGCATAATCCACGTCTATGATTTTCTTGCCGAACGTATGGGCCAGAGCCATGGCGCACATGGTCTTGCCGGTGCCGGGGGGACCATAAAAATTTACCGATACGCAGCGGCCACCGGGGTCCACCGTCTCCAGCCCCCAGGTGGAATAGATGAAATCGTGCTTGCGTATGATGGTAAGAAGAGTTTCCAGCTTCTCCCGGGTTTCGACATTGAGCACTACATCATCCAGGCTGTACAGGGGGGTGGAAAGGTTAAACTGCATGCCGGATTCTGATTTTTTCTCTTCAGAGTCTGCCTGAGCAGGCCCTGCTGAAGCGGCCGCGGCCGGCTGCTCCACTATACTCCTGGCGGCGTGTTCTTCTCTATTCGCAGACTGCTGAGAGTCGCGCTCATTCGGGACGATGCTGATGGTGTCGATGACATCGTCATCGGACTGAGGGTCCAGGCCCAGTTCAATCAGTCGGTCCACGTCCTGCGTGGTGGTTTGTTGACGGGAAGGCTCCATATTCTTATTTCTAAGTATTTCTCATTGCCATGACCTGCTGGTTACTGCACACCTCGTGCATGCCTTTCACCTTGCCATTCTTATCGATAAGCCCCATGCCGCGAGCTGCTTTTTCGGGCATACAGCCCTTACTAATCAGGGTCTCTTCAGAATCAGAGTGAGAAACTGTCACCGTTCCGTTTGTAAACCGTGCAAGCTCCTCCGGGGTGAGGACACGAGTTGTGGCGGAATCCGGCACAGAGGCCTGCGAACTGGTCATTTTCGCTGCAGTGTTTGCGCTCGTGACACCCAGCATCTCAGTCACTACATAAACAGCATTCCCCACCTTGACCCTGACTGCTTGATCAACGTGATAATTGGCCTTCAGGGCACGAATGACCACGCGCTGCACTCCGGGATAAAACTGCAGCCTCGATTTTACCCACGAGTATATGGTTTCGCGGTATGTACTGATGAAAAAATGGGCAGCCAGGAATGCACTTACGCCTACCACTGCGGTTAATGCTGCATCAAAGGCAATTTCCGCTATATCGACAAGAATTTCCTCCATACAATTCCGAAAGGGTGCGGTTTAATCCATAAGCAGGTATTCAGAAGCGGAGCCCGCCGCCTGAATAGCATCGGTCTGAATATCAGCCGGCAAAGCGGTCCAATCAATCCGGCTGAAACGGAGAGTGGACAGTTCCTGCCCACGTAACACCAGCAGCTCAACGATGAAGGCATTCTTATCCTCCGAAGGAGACAAACGCAGCTTCACCATCCGCAAGCCGGGAATGGACCCTCCATGCTTGCGGGCAATAAGCATCTTCACCATTTGCTCTTCCGGAATGGCGCAGGGCGACTCTGCCGCTTTGCTGAAAAAGTCGCACAGGGTTCTGGCCAGCAGATGGTAGAACTCCTGCCGCTGCTTTTTCTCTATTTTGTCAGAATATATCTTGAGGCCAAGCCCGGCCAGCACAATTGCACCAATCGCTATGGCACTGATTGTCACCGTGTACATTGAAAGAAAAGGCTCCTCAGTCATGGTATTCTTCTTTTTCATACGAATAAAAGTTAAGCAGCAGAGGACAGAGACATGGCCTGCTTCATGGCTTGTTCTTCGGCTCTGCGGAGGATAGCTTCCTTGTTATCAATCTCAGTTACCTGAGCATTGCGGGTGAGTTGCTCCAAGGCCTCCGCAGGCATATCCCACTTGGAAATGACCCGTTTTGTCTCAGTGCCGGTGACTTTTCCATTATCATTGATAACGGTTATAGTCGTGGAATAGGCATTCCCTTTCTCATCCAGAACGTACTCCGTAGAACAGTGCAGCAGATTTGTTTTCACCCAATTATATGCCTCCACGATAGTACGACGAACGGTGACCACCCCTTTATTGATGAAATCCACCAATTCCGCAACAACCGGGAATACAGAACTGATATTCTCCCGAATCCAGGGGAGGAAGGATTTAACAAGGAAGCCGGCAATTTCATTCCAGAAGAATACAACGGCCGCACCGGCTACTATTGCAGAAAGAGTAATAAGCATAAAAAAAGTATGGTAAAATATTATTTGTGAGGATTGTAACGATAAATGACATTCTCGCAGCTTACATCACTGCCATTGCGGATGAAGTGGGATTGCGTCTCCGAAGTCAGTTCAGACCAGTCATGAGAGAAGATTTCCGCAGAAAACTCCTTGGGGCCGGAAGAATCCACATAGCGGATAACCACACTGGTAATATATGTATCTTTGTCGTGACTGTCCTGAGCCACCTCGGTATGCACAGAGAAAATCGTGTTGTATGGCGGGACGTCTGCCGGAGAGGAATTGAGAAGCAGGGTTCTGGCGCCTCTGACCAACTCACGGTAGGGACGAGAAGAAAGCCCGCTTGCCCAATCTGCCAGCTTGCGGGCAATCACCTCGTTCTGAGCCCGAGTCGTTTCATTCTGAGCATTCCGCTCAGCGATAATCTCGCGTTCGCTTGCAGTAGCATTAATCAGCAGCTCGTATTCTCCGGACTTAATCCAGTTCAGCAGCTCCACACAGCGGAACACGGTTCGCGGATGCGAGAGAGTTGCCGTCTGAAGCAGGTTGAACGTGCGGTCCAGGGCGGCCTCGTCCATAAGGTTCTGGAAATCGATTGCCTGGCCCACCAGAGTGGATGTGCGCATGCGCTGGTATTCAGTGAACGGAGTTCCCATCATCTTGAGCATAGCGCGCTTCACGGCCTCCATATTCTGACATGCCAGCAGACCCGCACGGTCAGCACTCAGCTCACTCCGACGGTGCCAGGCATTCAGCAAAGGAGCAAGGGTGACCGCATGAACCAGTTCCCCACCCGGGAACAGATTACTGGCCAGAATATTCATGATGATGTGGTATTTCACATGATTGCAGAGAATGTGGCCACACTCATGCCCGATGATATAGGCAAGTTCATGCTCATCGAGCATGCCTACAGCCATGCGGGAAAGCACGATGATGGGCCTGTCAATACCGGTGGTGTATGCATTGATTCCGCCGATATCATCGTAAATGTATACCTCCGGCATCTCCATGCAAAGCACCTCGCAGACATTTTTAACAATCTTATAGATAGCCGGCTCTGAATGCGCATTCACACAAATACCACCGGATTTGATGTTGATGACCTGCCAGCGCACGTAGGTGTCCACAACCTTACTGGTCAGGAATCCCATCGCATTGAACTTGGAAAGAAGATTCTGCGAAATGGTGCGGTCGACACTGTTCTGGAATGCCCCGGCAGAAAGGCCATTGAGCTTTACTCGACGACTCAATGATGGACGCACGGCCGTTACCACGGCACGAAGTATGGTGACAAAGGCTTCCAGCGTCATAACGGCCTCGCGAGCATTCTCTACCCGGTATACCCACCCGGAAGCTTTCTGAACCAGCACCGCGCAGATAACAGAGTCAAACTGCTCATCAATGCCCAGTTTGGTTCTCAGTTCTTTCTGCCAGGCCGGGCCATACTCACCAGCCACAAAACGCAGGATTCCCCAGATAGCATATACCTCTGCCGGAGTCAGAATTGCATTGTACATCTGGGTCACAATAAAATCAGCCGTCACTTTGTAACGGGGCTCTCGGAAAGCGGGCGGCACGGCAGCCTCATTCCCTGTAAGCAGCAGCACCCCATACAGGGTTTCATGCACTGTAAGCAGGTTGTTTTCAAAGGTTTCGTTGACCAGCTTTCCGGCTTCATCGTACTGAGCCTGTATGTTTTCGCCCAGGCCCAATACCAGATTGGCCAGTTTCTGTCTCAGCAACACACGGCCATATATCAGGTTGTCGACAAAAGACAGCGATTGAGAGAGTGTAATTAAGTCCTTATCAGCAATTGGCTTTGTAAGCACAACACTATTTGCCGGAATTAAATGATTAATCATAGTATTATTGGAGTATAGGTAGAAGTTGTCGTTCCATCAGTTAAGTTTATTCCAGGCCATCAACAATGGGGGCTTCGTACACGCCATCTCCATCTGTATCCACCGCGCCGGCATCCCATTCTCCATCGCCATCTTCATCCACCAGCATCACATCCATATGGCCATTCCCATCCGAATCAAGATAAGCCGTGATTTCCACGCTATCGTCCGTTCCAAGGTCAATCACCGCGTCCACATAGCCATCGCCATCCAGATCTGTTGCCTGAACATAATGCCCGGACTCATCTGCATGCACCGCGGAATCAACCACGCCATCGTCATCTGAGTCATATAGAATATCCTGTCCCAGGCCGGTGTAAATATATTCACCTTTTTCGTTCACATAGTCTGCTGGATTAATTAAATCTTCGCTCATAATTATCTGTTACGTTTATTATGTAGTGAACAAAGAAATATCATCTGTCCTGGGCAAAAAGGGGCTCATCTCTGGAGTAAAGGAGCCGCGGCCTGAGTCATGAGTCCAAGCCGTGCTCCGCCGGCGCATCAAACACGCCGTCGCCGTCCGAATCGGTCATCCGGGTATCCCATACTCCATCTCCATCCGAGTCTTCGAGCATTTCATCCATGCGGCCATCGCCGTCTGTATCAAGGTATACCGAGACGGAACTATCATACGCCGTGCCGTGCTCAAGCACCATATCAAACTTTCCGTCATAATCCGAATCCAACACCTCACGAGTGTGTGCGTCCGAACCGTGGTGAACGATGGTATCAACAACACCATCGCGATTAGTGTCAACCGATACCTCCACCCCATGCCCTTGGGGAATATACTGCCCCTGAGCATTGATTATTCCCTGTAGATGCTCTGCATTGTGTTTCATACACCATTATCAATAGGTAAAGGTCTCCAGTTTTTTACAAAATATTTATTCCATGTCCGTATCTGCCCCGTCATAAGTATCAGGCGGCTCATCTCCTGATTCGTCAAAAAAGCCGGGCCACTCCATATCACCATCCTGGTCCAGATAGTTTGCAGCCTCGCCACTATCTCCGTTAAACGCAGCAGAAGCCACGGGCGCAGCAGCACCGCCCCCGTCATAAACAAATGGGGAGCGTGGTGCATATGGTGCGCTTTCTTTGCTTTCATCTTCCTGCGACAAGGCGGAAGTAATATGCTCCATCTCACGCATATGAAGAATATCCTCCATGCATTGAGGGCAAGTCAGCACATGCATAAGCCAGCGTTCTTCCACTGCAGCATAACGTTCAGGGAACGCCACATGCAGCAGCACACGTACATCCGGATGTTCATCGCTCATTCTTATGGAACCTTTCTAATTGAACAATGCAATCAGCGTGAATCTGATATACCTTACGGGCACTCATATTAAGTCGTTCTGCCGCTACCCGGGCGGAATGTCCGCAAATCGAACACAAATAAAACACGTTCTGCTCAGTCGGATTCAATTTTCTCATGCAGATATTCAAATCCACCGCACTCATATTAAAATCGCTGAGCAATTCTTTCACGTTCAAAGCGTTTGGCCCAAGAGTCTCATCATCCTTGGAATAACTCCTGCCCGTCTGCACTAATTTCCGGCGGGGCTTTGTGGTATTCTTCGCACCATCGGCTCCCGGATTGGCATTATCCTCCTCAGCCCATCGTTTCCCCATACCGGAGCCCACCGTTCCATTCTCTTTGCTTAATAACTTACTAAGGCCCTTGCGCGTCCAACGGATAACATATCTGCACAATCCGTGAGTGTTTCTTTCCTCATCCGTTTCCTCTTTCTCATCGACCTCAGCCTCAGTTTTGCCTG
This sequence comes from uncultured Verrucomicrobiales bacterium, assembly GCA_937916135.1. Classification (GTDB taxonomy): domain Bacteria; phylum Verrucomicrobiota; class Verrucomicrobiia; order Verrucomicrobiales; family Akkermansiaceae; genus Akkermansia. The sequence goes on along the minus strand of CALFTQ010000015.1, from coordinate 25,888 downwards.
TTACACACAACGGGTTGTAATTTCTCAGCAAATACATGTCTGATGCCAATAGCTGCTTGCAGGCAATACTCACGACCTCATTCGGCTCCAGCCGCAAACTATAAAACCGTTTTGAAAATGAACAAAAGGCAGGATAACACGGCCCCATCAGGAAATCACCCAGCAATTTTTTATCACCGGCGAGGATGCGTTTCTGCAATTCCCCATCGCTCAAGGAAAACGCGTTCTCGTTTACCTTGACTTTCGATGGCTTGCGACCATAACACTTTTCTTTTTCCGAACTACTCACCACGCCCCGTCAAGATACATCATTGCGAATGATGAGTATTCTTTGGTATCCGATAGATGAGTGAATTATACACCTGGCCATTACCAGTCCATTTTCGTTTCCGGAGCAACCATGAACCAAAGAAAAGAAAAAAGATGCTTATTTGTAATATTTTAAGTATTTTCATCTTGACTCATCATTCGCAAAGATGAAAACAGAAAGAATAAAGAAAAATACCAAAGGCAATAAAACAGAGTTTCCCGGAGTAACCCTACGCGAAAGCGATGCGGTACGACTAATTCAGGAGGGGATAGAAGAGCTGAATGAAATGGTTAGAGGACTTGACCGGATCGGAGCCATACGGCTACTCAGGCGAACGCTTCGTGCCGGGATTACGGTTGTGAAGGCAGAAAGGCAAACGGTGACGCTGGAGAAGGCCGCATGGAGCAGCGTGGAAGCCAGGGCAGGCTTGCGGCCTGTGACTCTGCGGGATTTACGGCACTATGTACGCAGAATTCTGAAAGCAAAAGGAGCCGCCGATCTGCCGCTGAGGGCAATAACGGCACGCGAATGCAGAAGGATACTACAGGAGGCGTTCGGAAGCAGCCGGAGCAGCTACATAAAGGGGAGAGCCGTACTCAGCAGTATTTTCAGCCACGGTATGCGCCAGGAGTGGTGCGATGCAAACCCGGTAAGGCGTATTGAAGTACCCAAGGCACAAGAACAGCGGAAAGAACCCTTGAACGAGCAGGAGATTCGGCAGCTGCTGAGCACTGCAAACAAGCCGGCATTCCGGGATATGCGGTTTTCTGTCAGGTTGCTTCTGTATGCAGGAATACGCCCGGCAGAAGTAGAAAGGCTACGGGCTGAGGATGTGTGCTGGGAAGAAAGACAGATTATCATCCGGCCGCAGGTCAGCAAGACCGGCGGGGGCCGCATCGTTCCATTGCGCTGCATGCAAGGGCTCCGAAAAAAAGATTGCCGGATTCCCACAAACTGGCAGCAACGATGGAAAGCTCTACGACAAGCAGCGGGATTCACTCACTGGGTGCCCGATATATGCCGCCACACATTTGCCAGCTATCATGCTGCCTATTTCAGAAACTTACCACAACTACAATTAGAAATGGGGCACCGCGATGTAAGCCTGCTGCGAAGCCGATATGTTTCACCCACCCTGCGGAGCAAGGCCGTAAGCTTCTGGAATGAGAGCAAAAGAGCCGGTGTGATTTCCACCGGCTCCTGATAGGAATTGGTATGGGAAGAGTTTACTTAGTCTTCCAACCACCACCCAGCTGGGTGTAGAGGGTGGGCACGCAGGCAGCGTACTGGTAGCGGTAAGCGGCCAGCTGGGTCTGCGCGGGGAAGAGGCCCTGCTGGGCCGTGAGCACTTCGTAGTAGCTGGCCAGGCCCTGCGCATAGCGGGCCTTGGAGAGCTTCACACTTTCCTGGTAGGCGGCCACGGCCTGCTCCTGCTTCTTCATGATGTCGCGCAGCTTGGTGCGCTGCACCAGGGTGGTGGAGATTTCAGCCAGGGCAGAAAGCACGGTCTGCTCATAATCAGCCTTGGCGGCCAGGAAGGCATCGCGCTTCGCCTGCTCATTGGCACGCAGCTGGCCGGCGTTGAACAGCGGGCCGGTCAGGTTGGCGCCGATACCCCAGCCATCATCACCGCGGGCCATGCCGTGGCGCAGGTCGGGGGTGGCAATACCGGCCAGCCCGGTAAGGCTGATGCTGGGGAAATAGCTGGCAATGGCCACACCGATTTCCGCATTGGCTGCGCGCAGATCCTGCTCAGCCGCGCGGATATCCGGGCGGCGGGCAATCACATCTGCCGGAATACCGGCAGCCACGCCGCTGGCATTGGCAAAGGCCATCATGTTACCGCCGCGGGCAATGGGGCCGGGGGCCCGCCCCGCAAGCACGGAAAGCGTGTTTTCCATCTCGGCAATCTGCATCTCCAGGTTCGGGATCTGAGCCTCGGCTGCGGAAAGAGCGGCCTGAGCAGAAGCTGTCTGCAGGCGGTCAGCCACGCCCCCCTCGAGCTGATTTTCGAAGAGGGTGAGCGATTCGCGATAGGAGGCCACGGCATCGTGCGCAATCTTGAGCTGCTCGTCCAGCATGATGAGGCGGAGGTAGCCATTCGCCACCTGCTTCATGAGGGAGATGCGCATGCTGTTCAGGCTTTCCTCTGCGGCCAGGGCCTGAGCCTCGGCACTCTCCACGCCCTTGCGGGTCTTGCCCCAGAGGTCAAGCTCCCAGGAGGCACTCAGACCAGCAGCTCCGGGAATCTTGTGCTCGTCTGCCGTGGCCACCGTGGCCGGGGAGCTGGCGCCCTGGCTGCCCTGGGCCAGATAGCCGATGGACGGGAAGAGCGGAGCACGGGCAATCGTGATATAGCGCTTGGCGGAGTTCACGTTGTGCAGCATGGCCTCCAGGCTGCGGTTGCTGGTAAAGACATCATCCAGCAGCTTCTGAAGGTTATCATCCTTGAGCACCTGCTGCCAGGGTAAATCTGCCATGGTGCTGCCGGCCACGCCCACACCGCGGAACTCGGCGGGAACGGGCATCTCAGGCGTGGACCACATGGGGCCGAAGGTGCAGGACGCCACAAAACCGGCCACTCCTGCAAGGCTGAGAATTAAAGTACGTTTCATGTTGATTGTATAATATCGATTTGGTTGATATTGTCAAGTGTTTTTCTTTTGTTATTCATCATCCTTATGAGCGGCCAGGTATTCGCGGGCACCGACTTCATCCGGATCCTCACCCAGCGTGGCAAGCTTGAACTTGATGCGGAAGAGGCGCATGATGAACACATACGAACAGGGGATGAGGAACACACCCACCACCGTGGCCACGGTCATGCCGATCACCACCACGGTACCGATGGAGCAGCGGGCAAGCGCACCGGAGCCGCTGGCCAGCATAAGCGGCACGCAACCCAGGATAAAGGCCAGAGAGGTCATCAGAATGGGGCGCAAACGCAGGCGGGCGGCGGAGAGCGTGGCGGCGAGCAGGTCCTTGCCGCGCTCCATTTCGAGGTTGGCAAACTCCACGATGAGAATGGCGTTCTTGGCCGCCAGACCCACCAGCATCACCAGCCCCACCTGGGCATACAGGTTCAGCTCCAGCCCCATCCAGTACAGACCGGCATAGGCACCCAGCACTGCGACAGGCACAGTGAGGAACACTGAGATGGGCAGGGTCCACTTCTCATAAAGGGCCACCAGAATGAGGAAGGCGAACACCGAGGACATGGCGAAGATGGTGGCCAGGCCGGTGCTGTTGCGCACCTTGTTCTCCTGGAAGGACATATCCTGGTAATCCATGCCCACCTTGGAGGGGTCCATGGTTTCGGCATACACGGCCTCCATGGCCTCCATGAGCTGCTGGGTGGAGAAGCCGGGGCGCGGCATCACATTCAGCTTGGCGGAGTTGTAGATATTGTGGTGCATCACGAACTCGGTATCGGCAATATCCTTGATATTCACCAGCGCCGAGAGCGGCACGCGCTCGCCGTCCTGGTTGGTCACGAAGAAGCCGTCCATCTTGTCCAGACTCACGCGGTCGGCCCCCTGGGCCTGCATGTAGACCTGCCACTGCTGGCCGAAGGCGTTGAAGAAGTTCACGAAGGCAGAGCCGTTGTAAGTAGCCAGCAGGTTGTTGGCCGCGGCAATCTCAACGCGGTGGAACTTGCACTTCTCCTTATCCAGCTCCACAAACTTCTGCGGAGTATCGGCCATCATCATGTCCATGCACATGGCCACCTCCGGGCGTTTGCGGGCGGCCTCCTCGAAGCGGAGCACCTGCTCACGCAGGAATGGCACGCCCTGGCCTTCCAGGTCATTGAGCACCATGGTCACACCATTGGCCGTGCCCACGCCGGGGATAGCCGGGGGCATGAGCACCATGGCCATGCCGTCCAGCGCAGCGGCATGCAGGCGGCCCTGGATGCGCTTCTGCACCTCGGCAGCGGTCTCAGGGCGGTCCTTCCAGTCCTTCAGCTCAATGAAGGCGATACAGGCACCGGGGGTCTGCACGCTGTTCAGGATGTTGATACCCACCACGGTGGTCAGGTTCTTCACCGCAGGGTCAGAGAGAGCATTCTCGAATTTCTTATTCTCCGAGTATGCCACCTGCATGGAGGTATCCGGTTTCATCACCAGAGCCGCCAGCAGGAAACCCTGGTCTTCATCCGGCAGGAAGGCCTTGGGCACCATCTTCGACATGGGCACAATGGCCACCCAGAAGAGCAACAGCAACGGCATGGAGATAATGAGCTTGCGGCAGAGCCCGCCGCAGATTTTCACATACACGTTCGCGGTGCAGTCATAGCACTTGTTGAACAGATTATAGAAGGGGCGGAAAATGCTGCGCTGCTGCCGGGTCGGCTTGAGCATGAGGGCGCACAGCGCCGGCGAGAGCGTGAGGGCGTTGAATGCCGAAATCAGCATGGACACGGCGATGGTGATGGCAAACTGCTTGAACAGAGTGCCGGTGATACCCTCCAGCAGGAGCGAGGGCAGGAACACGGCCGCCAGCACCAGGGCAATGGCGATAACCGGGCCACTCACCTCCTGCATGGCCGCAAAGGAAGCCATGCGCGGGTTGAGCCCCTTGTCGATGTGGTGCTGCACAGCTTCCACCACCACGATGGCGTCGTCCACCACCAGGCCGATAGCCAGCACCATACCCAGCAGGGAGATGGTATTAAGCGAGAAGCCCAGCAGAGGGAACACACAGAATGTGGAAATGAGCGACACCGGCACCGCAATGAGCGGAATGAGCGTGGCGCGGAAATTCTGCAGGAACATGAACACCACCAGGGCCACCAGCACCACAGCTTCGATGAAGGTGCGTTTGATTTCATCAATCGAGTAGCGCACAGCGGTGGTCGTATCCAGCGAGACCTTGCCGTTGATACCCTGGGGCATGATGGCGGCCTGCTTCTCGAAGGTCTTGCGCAAGCGGTCCACCGTGGCAATGGCATTGGAACCGGGGGTCTGGAATATCACCACAGCTGCAGAAACCTGGCGGTTCAGGCGGCCTGTGGCAGAATAGTTGGAAGAGCCCAGCTCCACCTTGGCAATATCCTTCAGGTAGATAATCTCATCCCCCACCTGGCGCACGATAATCTCCTCGAACTGCTCGGGCGAGCTCAGGCGCCCCTGGGTGCGGATGGAAATGGTCTTTTCCTGGCCATCGGGCACGGGGTCGGCACCCACCTTGCCACCGGGGTTGGTGGTATTCTGCGCAGCGATTGCGGCACGCACCTCCGCAATGGAGATGTTGTAGTGGGTCATGATATTCGTATCCAGCCAGATGCGGATTGCATAACGACCGGCACCGTACACCGTCACCTCGCCCACACCTTCCACGCGCTTCAGCTCATCCACCATCTTCACCTGGGCGTAGTTGGCCAGGTCCACAGAGCTGTAGCTGCCGTCCGGAGAGGTAAGCGAATAAATGATAAGGGGCAGACCGGGCTGCTGGCGGATAGTCACGCCGGAGTTGATCACCTCGGTAGGCACCTGGGACTGAGCCTGGCCATAGCGCATGTTGGTGAACACCTGGTCCAGGTCGGGGTCGGTGTCCGGGTTGAACACCACCTGAAGGGAATACACACCGTTATTCGAGGAAACGGAGGTCATGTAGTCCATGCCCTGCACACCGGAAATTTCACGCTCCAGCGGCGTACCCACGGAGTCTGCCACCGCCTGGGCATCCGCACCGGGGAACATGGCCATGAGCTGGATGGTGCGCGGCGTAATCTCCGGGTACTGCGAAATCGGGAGATTCATGAGGCACACCAGGCCCAGCAGCGTCGTCACCACGGCAATCACCGTGGCGATAACGGGATGTTTAATGAAAAACGGACTCATGGCGGGGGTTATTCTGCGTCGTTATCCGTGGTCACGGATTCCACGGTGGTGGTAGGCTTCTCGTAGATGAAGGGCTGGGGCACCACGGTGCCGAACCCGCCTTGGGCACCGGCCTTGCGCATGCCGGCGTTGGCCAGGGCATACTGGGCCGCCATCTGACCGCCGCCCACGATAACCTGGGCATCTTCCACGTTCTCGATACCGGCTTCCTTCAGGGTCTCGGCAATGGGCTTGACCGTGCCGGTCACCACCTGCATGAGCATGGGGACCACGGTACCATCGCCATTCGGCATATCCAGCACCAGTTCCTTGCCCAGCTTCACATCAATACCCAGCGGGGTGTTATCCGGTGCCACCACATAGATGAAGCGGTGGTTCATGGAGGAAATGAGCGCGCGGGCCGGCACCAGCAGAGCATCCTTGATTTCACCGGTTCTGGCGCTCACTCGCACGGCGGCACCGGTGCGCAGCTTCAGCTGCGGGTTCGGCACATAGCCCACAAACTTGACCGTGCCGGTGGACTGGCTGATTTCGCTGTCCACAGCGTGCACCGTACCCTTGTGTTCAAACACGCTGCCATCCTCCAGAATGAGGTCAAATTCCTTCACCGGGCTCATCTTGTCCGGCAGGTCATAGTATTCCTCCCCCTGCGCCTGCTGGTTCATCTGGCGGGCGGGCACCGAGAAATCCACGCGGATGGGGTCGATGGAGGACATGCGGGTCATCACCACCTGCCCGGCGGCCACAAAATCACCCACGCTCACGTTGGACTTGGTGGCCAGCCCCTTGAACGGTGCGCGGATGGTGCAGCGGTCCAGGTTCAGCTTCGCCATCTGCGTAGCGGCCTCAGCCTGGGCTACCTGGGCTTTCGCCATGGCCAGGGCTGCCTCGCAGCGGCGCTTGGCATGCTGCGCATCCGTAAATTGCTTTTCAGAAACAGAGCCGCTCTCCACAAGGGCTGAGAATCGCTCCAGGTCTTTCTGCGCCTGCTCATCTGCCACCTGCGCCTGCAACACCCCCGCTTTGGCGGCGGCCACATTCGCCAGAGCCTGGTCATACGCGGCCTGATAGTTGGAGGGGTCGATGCGGAAGAGCACCTCGTCCTTCTCGCACAGGGAGCCGTGCCAGTACACCTGCTCCAGCAGCTTGCCGGATACCTCAGGGCGGATATCAGCCTGGTCCACGCCGCGCAGGTGCCCGAACCAGGTGGAAGTCAGGTCCACTGTGCGCTTCTGCAGCGGCATCACGGTCACATTGATGGGGGCCATTCCCTGCCGGGCTGTCTGGGCCCCTGCTTTATCCTTGCATGCTACCAGAGTGGTGCATGCCACCAGCCCGCCGAGGGCTATCATTACTATGTTGCTTGCTTTCATTGATGTTCAGTTAACGGAGCCGGCGGCTCCGTGGTTAAAGTGTTGCGGTAAATCCGTTCAAGCATGCTGCGCAGCTGCTCTGTCTCCGCTGCGCTGAAGCCGCTCATCAGCTGCTCTTCAAAGCCGCGCATCGCTTCCCGCGCCTGCGCGTGCATGCGGTAAAATTCTTCCGTCAGGTAGGCATGCTTCACCCGGCGGTCACTGCTGTCAAATGCGGTGCGCACATACCCCTTCTCTTCCAGCCGCTGCAAAAGCCCCTTCACCGTGGTGTGGCTCACCCCAAGATAATGCTCTATATCCCGCTGCGATACTCCGGCGCCGCCCCGGCTCTCCAGATACATAAGCAAGCGACACTGCGGGGCTGTTACCCGCAGTGTGCCGACTCTCTGCGCAAATATCGCATCTGCGCGGTCCGACACCATCTTCATAATGAATGCCGGGTGTTTCTCTCTGGGAAAATCGTGTACCATCCGTCAGTTAGGAAGCATGCTTCACATCTCGACAGAAGTATACCAGAGGGCGGCGCCATGTCAAGAATTTTGACGCAACGTCTCGCCCGGAATCAGGCCTTTTTCTTTCCTTTGCGATAACGGGCGCAGACGGAGACAAAGTTCTCTCCATTGGCCAGATCATTCAGCATGGCGTCCCGGGTCGCCAATGCGGCCGCCAGAGATGCATCGGAACTTTCATGCTCACGATCTGTGAAATAACGAACGTACGTCTCCTTCCTGCGAGTAATACATAAACGCCAGCCGCAGAAGGTATTGCGCGTTCCTTTCTGTCCATTGTAGCGGGTAATGTAACGGTGCATTTCCATAGATTAGTGTGAGCGGATTCTAACACCCTGCCGGGCTTTGGTCAAGATTTTTATTTGAATCCTTCAAAGTTTTCAGTTTTCAATGACCATTTTTGTTGACAAGCATTCAAATAATGTGCATAATAGGAACGTATGCTGAACACTCGGGAAGACACCATTCCGTTGATTGACAAAATGCGCGCTATCACCGACCACATCAACCGTGCCGGCGTGGTCGCGATGACAGATTCCGTGCGCAAGAAACTGGCAAGACTGAGTGTGCGCCAATGTGCCGTGCTGGCCAACATACGGCGCTACACCATGGTCCACCCGGAAGGCGTACCGATGAGCCAGCTGGCAGAGCGCGTGGGCATGTCGCCCTCTGCCGCATCGCACATGATAGACAGCCTGATGGGCCAGGGGCTGGTGGAGCGCCACCAGAGCCCCACAGACCGCCGCGCCGTGCTGGTCACCATCGCCAAATCCTTCATGGCGCCAACAGCCGCCATCGACAAGGCACAGACAGCCGCTATCGAGGAGCTGCGCTCCCACCTGACGGAGGAGGAACTGCGCATCCACGAGCGAGTGATTGAAAAGCTCTACGCCGCCGTGCTGGAGCGCGAAGGGATTTAACCCTCAGCTTTAGCAGGTCAGCGCATTGGTGGCGAGGCCTGCCAGTGCCGTTTCACGATAACCGGCGGAGAGAGCTCTGCCGGTTTCATTCATCGTGGCAATCACGCTGTCCAGGCTCACAAAGTGGGTACCATCACCGCGCAGAGCCAGGCGGGCGGCATTCACCGCTTTCACGGCACCGATGGCGTTGCGCTCGATGCAGGGCACCTGCACCAGCCCGCAGACCGGGTCGCAGGTGAGCCCCAGGTTATGCTCCATAGCAATTTCCGCAGCATTGGCCACCTGCTCATTGGTGCCGCCCATAGCGGCGGTCAGCCCGGCAGCCGCCATGGAGCAGGCCACGCCCACCTCACCCTGGCACCCCACCTCGGCACCGGAGATAGAAGCCTTCGCACGGTACAGCGAGCAGATGGCCGAAGCCGTGAGCAGGAATATCTCTATACCATGCTCTCTACCTACCGTAGCATCCTTACGGCCAAAGCGTTCATAATAACGCAGAACCGCTGGCAGTACACCGGCGCTGCCCATGGTCGGAGCCGTCACCACGCGGCCACCGGCGGCGTTCTCCTCAGAAACGGCGAAGGCCCACAGGTTAATCCAGTCGATGATGGTGAGGGCATCCTCCGTATTGTCGCGGAACATCTCGGCCAGTCGGCGGTAAATGCGAGGAGCGCGGCGGGGGAGCTTCAGACCACCCGGCAGCACGCCCATGGTCTTCACCCCGCGTTCAATCGCCTTATCCATGGTCTGGTAAATCTTGCGGATGCGCATACGCAGCTCCATGCCGGTGGGCAGAGCCATTTCATTGCAGCGCACCACGGCGGCGATGGTCATGTTCTCCAGCTTGCAGTGCTGCAGCAGCTGCGCACAGGAATCAAAAGGGTACGGCACCGGTGGCGGCGGTTCCGGAAGCTGCTCCATCTCATCACTGCGGCGGATAGCACCGCCGCCGATGGAAAAATACACCTCATTCGCAAGCTCCACCTCCCCTGCCCCATAGGCACAGCAGCGCATGCCGTTGGCATGCTCCGGCAGGGTCACATCCTTCTGCAGCACAATATCGCGCATGGCGCTGAACGTGATGGGATGAGCGCCATTCAAAAGCAGCTTGCCTGTGGTAGCCAGTTCAGCAATGGCCGAGGTGGCAGACATCTCCATCCTCTCCGCATCCAGCCCCAGCAGACCGTATACCACCGCGCCGGGCGTGCCGTGCCCCACCCCGGTGAGCGCCAGCGAACCATACAGCCACACCCGCACATGCTCCACCTGCTCCAGCAAGCCGCGCTCAGCAAGTTCGCGGGCAAAACGCGCCGCAGCCCTCATCGGCCCCATGGTGTGCGAACTCGACGGACCGATACCGATGGAAAACACATCGAAAAAGCTGGTGTACATGGCGACACATTACACCCGCAGAGCCGCCAAGTCAAGACACATATCGTGTCGGTTTCTTCAAAAAAACGCCCTGCGAAATGCAGGGCGTTCTGAGAGGAAAAAAAGGCAGGAAAATCAGAGTGCCTTCAGCTCGGCCACGGCGGCTTCGAGCGAGGCGACATCCTGGATGGAGATAACTTTGGCCTCCTTGCAGATGCGGCCCATCATGCCGGCGAGCGTGGTGCCGGGCCCCATCTCGATGAAGAGACGCTCGCCCTTCTCGATGAGGTCCTGCATGCAGGCTGCCCAGCGCACAGAACCGCAGACCTGCTCGCCCAGCATGGCGCGCACATCTTCCGGCCCGGTCACGGGGCGAGCCTCAAAATTGCAGTAAACCGGCACGGCGGGGGTGGTCATGGGGGTGGACTCCAGCTCCGGACGCAGGGCGGTCTGGGCGCTCTTCATGAAACGGCTGTGGTAGGCACCGGCCACGTTGAGCTTCTTGGCAATCTTGATGCCGGCCGCCTTGGCACCGGCCACAGCCTTATCCACACCCTCCACCGAACCGGAAACCACCGTCTGCCCGGGGCAGTTGTAGTTCGCCACGTCAATATCGCACTCAGCTGCCAGCCTGGCCACGGCTTCATCACTGCCACCAATCATGGCGGCCATGGTGCTGGGCGCCGCCTGGCAGGCTTCCTCCATGAGCGCACCGCGCTTCTGCACCAGCTTGAGGCCATCCTCCATGCTGAAGGTACCGGCAGCGGCGTGCGCCGTAAACTCACCCAGGGAAAGACCGGCAGCGGCCACGGGCTCAATATCCACCAGACTGCTGAGTACCTTGTAGATAGCGAGGCCATGCAGGTAGAGCGCCGGCTGGCAGTTGCAGGTGCGGGTCAGCTCCTCATCCGGGCCTTCAAACATCACCTTGGTGAGGGAATAGCCCAGCGCAGCATCCGCAGCGTCCATCATCTCGCGGGCGGCGGGGTATGCATCATAAAAATCCTTGCCCATGCCCACTTTCTGGGCACCCTGACCGGGGAAAAGTAATACTGCTTTCATAACGATATGGTAAGAAAAGAAGCGCAATCTTTGCTGCTTTGCTGTCAGGCTAACCGAAAGCTCGAGTAAAGTCAAGCAAATTCGACCATAATCATAGGAGAGACTTCAGTCCCGAAATCACAGTGCGTTTAATCGGGACTGAAGTCCCGTGCTCCGACAAAGCCCCCGACCATTTTCCTCAACTGAGGTCAAGCTCCTTGCGTAGTCCCCACCGCCGGATACCGGCGGTGGGGCGGAGCGGGAAATTAAGCCGCCAGTTCATCAAGGAAGCGGCTCACCGGGGCCGCAACCATGCTGACATCATACCCCGTGACTCTGGTCGGTTCGTAACAGCTCCACGCAATCCTGGTGACCTTCAGAGTCTGCGAGCATCAGAGCGTTCCTTCCATCCTTATCAAGGGCTTGTACATCCGCGCCGGCGGCCAGCAACAACTTCACGCAGGCCTCATGTCCGAAACGCGCCGCGACCATCAGACTTGTCCTTCCAACCTTATCTACGGCGTGAGCATCCGCGCCGGCGGCCAGCAACAACTTCACGCAGGCCTCATGTCCGAAACGCGCCGCATACATCAGACTTATCCTTCCATCCTTATCAACGGCGTGCACATCTGAACCGGCGGACAGCAACAACTTCACGCAGCCTTCATGTCCGGACCACGCCGCATGCATCAGACTTGTCATGCCATACTTATCAACGGCGTGCACATCCGCGCCGGCGGTCAGCAACAACTTCACGCAGCCCTTATGTCCGGAACTCGCCGCGTGCATCAGACTTGTCATGCCAACCTTATCTACGGCGTGCACATCCGCGCCGGCGGTCAGCAACAACTTCACGCAGTCCTCATGTCCGTTATCTGCCGCATACATCAGGCTGGTTTTACCGTTTTTATCAGCAGCGTGTGCATCCGCGCCGGCGGTCAGCAACAACTTCACGCAGCCCTTATGTCCGGAACTCGCCGCATACATCAGACTTGTCCAGCCATCCTTATCTACGGCGTGCACATCCGAGCCGGCGGCCAGCAACAGCTTCACGCAGTCCTCATGTCCGAACCACGCCGCATGCATCAGGCTTATCCTTCCAACCTTATCTACGGCGTGCACATCTGAACCGGCGGTCAGCAACAACTTCACGCAGGCCTCATGTCCGTTATCTGCCGCATACATCAGGCTGGTTTTACCGTTTTTATCAGCAGCGTGTACATCAGCGCCGGCGGCCAGCAATGATTTCACGAGCGTCTCGTGACCACGATAAGCAGCCAGAACAAGCCCGGAGGAACAATCTTTCTCGAATGCATCGGACTCCATCAGCGCATCCACAACCGCGGGCCAAAGGTTCTCATCGTCATTCAATATCTTCGCTAAGCAACTATTACCCTCCTTATCAACCGCAGCGGCATCTGCGCCGGCAGCGAGCAGAACTCTTATGCATTCCGGATGCTGACGAAGAGCTGCCTTCATCACGCAGGTATTGCCGCTATTATCACAAGCATTGACATTCGCCCCAGCAAGCAGAAGCTCCTTTGCAACCTTGCTGTGACATGCGGACACAGCCGCCATCAAGCTATTATTTCCATAATCGTCAACAGCGAGCAAATCGGCACCTGCCTCCAGCAGCAGCTTTATCAATTCGGGGCTATCATACCTGAATTTTGCAGCTGCTTTCATCAGGACACTTTCGCCATCTGAATCAGTAGCATTCACATCCGCACCGGCAGCCAGCAGAGCCTCCACTCTCTCCAAGTATTGATCATCGTAAATCTCCACCGCTCGCATCAATTCCGTTCTACCCTTTTCATCAACGGCTCTGACATCGCCAACAACGATAGGTTGCTTCTCCGCTTCATTAACAATAACAAAGCCTGGATCATCATCCAATTCCGCGGTCTCCGGACACTCTTCCTCCTCCTCATCATCTTCGGACTCTATCGCACCGGCGGCACGCAACAAGTCAGCGCACTTGTGACTCCAGCGATTTTTCGCACGAGTCAAGCTGCTCTCCCCATTGCCATCTACCGCATTCACGTCGGCACCGGCGGCCAGCAGCAGCTCTACAACCTCCGTAAAATCGCGTTCTGCCGCCAACATCAGGCTGGTCTCACCCTCCTTGTCTGCAGCATTCACGTCAGCTCCAGCGGCAAGCAGCGTTCTGACATTGTCCGCATGGTTCCACCCCGCCGCATACATCAGACTTGTCCCGCAGTCCTCATCAACGGCGTGCACATCCGAGCCAGCGGCCAGCAACATCTTTACGATTTCCGCAGACGCATATGCTGAGGCTTTCATCAAGCTGGTGCAGCCATACTGGCTGGCCGCATGTACATCAGCCCCGGCAGCAAGCAACAGTTTGACACACTCAGCCGAACCATCGGTGGAGGCAAGCATCAGACTGGTATTTCCACTCTGATTGGAAGCCTGCACATCCGCACCAGCGGCCAGCAGAATCCTGACACACTCAGCCGAACCATTGAAGGCGGCAATCATCAGACTGGTAGTTCCAAACTGATCGGAAGCATGCACATCCGCGCCGGCAGCCAGCAGGAATTTCACCATTTCTGCCCTCCCCCATTCTGCTGCATGAATCACACAAGTATAGCCTTGTCTGTCGGCGGCATGAACATCCGCACCGGCTGCAAGCAAGAGTTCTGCCGCTTCTACATTGCCCCTGTATGCAGCCAGCATCAGTGCTGTTCGTCCGCATTTCGCTACAGCATTGACATCGGCCCCGGCAGCAAGCAGTAAGCGCACAAGGTCAGCATAGCCATAATACGCCGCCTTCATCAGGCTGCTTTCACCGGATTTGTCAACAGCATTCGCCTCCGCGCCGGCGGCAAGCAGCAGCTTCACGCATTCGGCTGAGTCTCGGCAAGCGGCGAGCATCAGCGGCGTTCTACCATATTTATCAGCTGCATTCACATCCGCTCCATCATCCAGCGCAATCTTTAACGCATTCACATCATCCTTATTCACAGCCTTGCGTAGCGCCCAGTTGGCCTGCTGCACTCCACCGGCAGCACGAAGCACTTCCACGCATTCGGCATGTCCAGCGGTTTCAGCCTTTATCAGACTACATTCGCCGGCAGTATCCACAGCATCCACGTTTGCACCGGCAGCCAGCAGCATTTTGACCACATCAGCATTACCTGCGGAGGCCGCCTTCATCAGGCAGGTTTCTCCGGCATCATCCGCCACATCCACATATACACCAGCATCAAGCAGCAATTCCAGGCATGAGACATCCTCCCACTTGATATTGCCGCCATTGTGAACACATTTATCGACAATTGCCAATAAACACGAAGAATGGCCTCCACCCGCAGGAAGCAATACTCTCAATGCTGCGGCATTACCATGCTGAACGGCATGCTCCGCGCACGTTCCGTTGTCATCTTCCCAAAACCACTCTGCGCCAGCATCCAACAGCAATTTCAAAATTTCGGCATGACCATTTTCCTCCGCAAGCATCAGACACGTCCCGACTTCTTCATCCGAAGCAGTCTTATCCACCCCGGCAGCCAGCAGCTGCTTCACTACGTCAGCATAACCAGCAGAGGCCGCATACAGCAAACATTGACGGCCAATAGAGCCATCAACATTCGCCCCGGCGGCAAACGCAGCGGCCACTTGTTCCGCATGCCCATGCAGAACCGCATTGATCAGTTCGCGGTCTGCTTCGACCTCAGTCTCTAGAGCGATAAGTTGCAGCAGACTCTCCATTTCCTGCTCTCCAGCATGCCGGGCTTTATCCAGGCAGGTATCGCCAGCATTGTCGGTAACATGAACATCTGCACCTGCAGACAGCAGCAACTTTGCAATTTCGACTTGACCATTTGACGCGGCTCGTATCAGCGCCGTGCAACCGGAAGAGTCGACTGCGTTCACATCTGCACCGGCACACAGCAAGGCTTTCACGCGATCCAGGCAACCATAACAAGCTGCCTTTATCAAGTCAATGCAGGACTCTGCCTCATTATTACAGGCAAAACACCGCAGGAGCTCAGCAATATCAGGATTGATCCAGGAATCGATATCGTCGTCATCGGATTCGGCGGTCTCCTGATGCCCTGCATCAATTTCCAGGTCGCTCATATCCGCCCCAGCCTCAAGCAGCAATTTCACGCAATTATAATGCTCATTGCGTATAGCAAACTGCAGGCTGCTCAGGCCTTTTGTGGATTTGGCATTCACATCTGCGCCGGCAGCCAGCAACAAGCTCAGTATTTCCGCGCAGTCGTAATATGCAGCATACATCAAACAGGTACCCCCTCCTTCCTCAACAGCATTTACATCCGCACCTGCAGCCAGCAATACTTGAGCGCAGTGGTAATGCTCATATTGAGAAGCCAGCATCAGGGTTGTTTTTCCTTCCTGGGTCGCAGCGTTCACATTCGCGCCAGCCTCCAGCAGGAGACGAACAACCTCCACATGGCCCCAGCGTGCAGCAAGCATCAGGCAATCATCCAGCTTCCCTGCATCTACCCCGGTGGTGAGCAGGAGCTTCACGATTTCTGATTCTCCCCATTCGGCAGCATACATCAGACTCGTACGGCCTCGATTATCTTCCGATGCCGCAGATACCCCCGCGGCCAGCAAGGATTTCGCGATTTCTGCTTTTCCCCATCGCACTGCATACATCAGGCAATTCTTTCCCCATTTATCAGTAACTCCTGCATCAGCTCCGGCGGCAAGCAGCATCTTCACAATTTCTGATTCTCCCCGCACGGCAGCCATCATCAGACTCGTTCGACCTCTACTATCAGCCGCATTCACATTCGCTCCAGCAGCAAGCAGCAGTTTCACAATTTCTGATTCTCCCCGCTCGACAGCCAACATCAGACTAGTCCAACCTTGACTATCAGCCGCATTCACATCAGCACCGGCGGCCAGCAACAGCTTCACGCAGTCCGCTTGACCTTGCATTGCTGCGCACATCAGACTTGTCCAGCCAAACTCATCTACGGCGTTCACATCCGCTCCGGCCGCAAGAGCCTCACGGAGTGCATCTGTATCACCTTTTAGAGCAGCTTCCAACAATTTTTCCATATCAACTAGTAAATTGTCCATATCTGTTTTTCTTTTGTATTATCTGTGTAATGATTGTCCCTCCCCACCCCCGTCTGTGATTTTTTTCGCAGGCGGAGACACAACGATGAAGTATCTTTTCTGTTTCCATTTACCCTCAAAATCTCAGGAGAGTCATCATTTGTATAGCACCCAATTCCAGCACCAGGGATCACCCACGGCTAACCTTCCGTTGATAGTGGTTAACCCAGGCTTGTAACTTGACAAGGCTTCGCTTATACCATTGACTTGTTATGTAGTACGATACTTTTCCTATTGTCACGGGGGTTGCGTAGCTGCGATAAAGCCCACTCTGGTACAGTCTCTGTCTAGAAAGCATTGCAAAGCTCAAACCAAAAGTCTGCTGGCAATAGTCTTTATCCAACAACCTATCAATTTCTTGTTCTTCTACAGCGCCACTAGCAAGCAATTCTCGCACGACAGTTTGAACAAACGCCCCAATTTTCACACCAGAGGGTGACATTTCCCCCTTGGCACACACCTTTGCCGGCTGCAGATTGTGTGGCAAAACTTTCCCCGCAACTCCCCCCAAAGAATATGAAATATGCAGAGGTGTATCCGCAGAAGGAGCTTTGATGCCATTAGCTGGAGGCATTATCCTGCTGAGGAACTCATCATATGCGGCGCCCATCAGTTCCTGCATCTTATTTCTAACAAAACTGATTAAAATCGGGTTTTCAGAAACATCGTTGTCTGCACAACTTGATTTTGGCACTAAGAAATAATTAAACGGATGCACAAACCTGAGATAAGCAGCCACCAAGTATGGACGAGCTGACGCAGGGACGTCTAATGAGCGAATATAACACGTACCCTCTGCATCAGTATCTAACTTCCAATCATTTCGTTCCCCGTACGGATAATATGCTCCCACAATATCCCCGATCAAAGACAAACTCTTGTTCCCATCCATGTAATCCGTACCGACATTATAGATGTGAGACAGCTTATACCCCGACTTTTGAAATCCAGGGTCTTTTCCCCGAGGCATAGCCATCAGTTCACGTTCTTCTGCTGTATCTCGTCCAAAACGAGAAGGAAATTGCCGCAAATTGTATGTTCCCAACAAATCATTCACCGTAGGCACATAGCCATCCATAGCCATCTTTAAAAAATAGGCCGCATGGAAATTATCCGTGTAGAAAAATGAATAGCCTTTATCCGTACGAGTCAAAAAACCACGTCTTAAACGCTCATATTCATCTTTCTTAGCACTATTACCCCCTCGGATTGCAAACATGGCATCTGGTCTGTCCACATAATCCATCAGGACTTTATGCCACTGTAAAAGCACATCCTTTGCAGGAAGCAACCCAGAAATCAACTTCTCCCACAATTCACCAACAGAAGCAGCAGAGCCCGAAGGTAATTGCTTAACCACAGATATTTTATTGATATTTTGCAAATATTGACTTAATTTCATGGCAACTCTAATAATTATGATTAATCAAAAAATCCACTTCAGATTTGCGTATAATCTACAACTTTTAACTTAACTTGTCCATAACGTTTTGCAAATTTAGAAACAAGGTATGCATCTTTCTCAGAAATCTGGTTCAAACTCATGTTAGAAACAGGCATTTACTTCCGCCCCACCGCCGGGTACCGGCGGTGGGGGAGGAGCGGGGAATTAAGCCGCCAGTTCATCAAGGAAGCGGCTCACCGGGGCAGCAACCATGCTGACCTCAAACCCGGACGAGGTGAAAGCCTCGCTGAGGGTGTTGAACAAGTCCCCGATAATGGCCTGCTGGCGGGGCGTAAGTCCATCCGGGATGGCATGAACCATCCGCACCGGGCAGGTAAAGCCACCGGCAATCAGTGCCATGGCCTGCACGGCCGAGAACGCGATATCCTCCGGATAAATCCAGATATTGCGGAAGGGGCACTCATTCAAAGGCAGCACCTTGAGCGAAACCGCCGAGGTCACGGTCTCCCCCTGGAAGCGCAGCCCCAGCATCTGCGCGGGAGCCATGGCCACCGTCTGCTGAAGCGAATCCCGCTGCAGCAGGTGGGTATAACCTTCCGGGACGCGGAAGTTCTGCTGCACCATATAGTGCTGCACCTTGCCCCAGACCTCGCCAAGCGGATTCAGGTAAACAAAGCGCTGGGGCGTGTCGCGCAAAATCCAGTCGCGCACAACCTGGTCACAGCCTGCGACCTTGCGAAGCCATGCTTCACAGCTGGCAGGGGTGATAACCTGCCTGTACCGCAGCCGGCGCGGGAGCTTCCTGCAGTCATGAGCTTCGAGCAAGCGCTCGAAAGCAGACTTCCTGGGGGTGGGCTCTGTGTTTTTTACAGTGTGAATGGTGGTGGTGATTTTCATATAATGGATTAGTGCGATTCTATTGCTTACACATCTATTTATAACTAATTCTCCCACAGCACAGCCAAGAGACTATAGAAAGAGCAGTATAAACCCGTTACAGTTTTAACCGGCAAATTCATGACTATACATCATAAACCGGAGCGGAGAATTTTTCCGTAAGTCGCGAGCATACAGGCAGGCACCGGCCAGCACCAGCAATTCCGCGCAGCGCGTATGCCCCAATTTCAAGGCCACGGTGAGAGGAGTGGAAAAATCCTCCGACAAGGGCTTATCCGGCGCAGCACCATCCGCAAGCATCCGTCGCAGCGCATCCACATCATTTCTCCGCACCGCCGCCAGGATACTGAGAGGTTCTCCCCCGATGTCCAGAAGCCAGGGGAACAGCGTCTCTATTTCGTCGTCATCATATACCCCCATAGCGTAGGGTTCGGCGCCGGCTTGAACCAGAAGCGTGGCCAGGGCCGGGTCCTTTCCATAATCCACAATATCCAGCAAGGTATTGCCTACCCCCCAGATATTCGGAGAAGCGGGATTGGCGCCCCCGGAAAGGAGGCGCTTGAGGCTTTCCTGGTCATTCCGCATCACGGCCTGATTCACCGTCCCAGGCGGCGGGGCGGACTGAATCAGCGCACGAACGGCATCGGAACGGGCAAATTCGTGCATTTCTGAGTTCCGCACCGTATGCTCGATGGTCTCATAAAAGCCTTCGATGTTATGAGCATAATGCCCCCACTCTGCCGCCAGGAGTGAAACACAGTCGCCGCGCTCATGAAAAAGAGCCGTTCGAAGCGCCTCCAGTTTCATATCGTCCGCATTATCCATTTCCAGTAGAAGGCGGACACAATCCGCATGCCCGGCCCGGGCTGCTATAATCATGGCATTTCCCGTGCTGATGGGAGAGAGATCCACCCCACCGGCCAGAAGGGACGCCATGATGGCGGCATGGCCATGCAGCGCAGCCAGGCCCAAAGGGCGGAGCCCCCGGTGGGACAAATTGGCATCAGCCCCCAGGTACAGCAGCATCCGCACGCAATCGCGTGCGCCTTTTTCCGCCGCATATTGAAGAAGCGTCTGGCCATTATCCAGGCAGGCATCCGGGGAAATCCCACCGTTGATGCCGCGCTGCAAGGCAGCGGCATCATCCATATCAATCATCGGTTTCATCATCTTCTCTCCTTTCTACGAGGCAGTAAACGGGTAAAGCGCGCTTCATTCACAGCGCGCACGCAAACAAGCCACTGGTGAGGAATGCAGTCCTCTCCGTATAAGGCGGCCAGCAAAGCACCCGCAATATCAGCATTGGTATCCGTATCACCACCGGAGGACACAATATCCACCAGGGCCGAGCGGAAATCCGCAGCGTGCAGCAGCTGGTAGAAAGCACTCTGCAAGGCGACAAGCACCCAGCCGATATACTCGCCATCGTAATCCGGGCGCTCCGTTTCGGCCTGGCGCAGAGTCAACAGAACCAGGGGATGCACCCCCTGCTCTGCAGCAAACTGCAAGGTGGATTCATATACACCCCGCGGTGTAGCGCCGGGCTGCATGGCCTGCAGCAAAGCATGCACAAACACCACATTGGCATCTCCGCACACCGGGTGCGGGTGCGTGATGGCAGCGTCTTCCCGGGCCGCAGTCTGCCAATCGAAATCCGGATGCTCCGCCGCCCACAAGGCAATGGGCAGCACGCGCATCAACGCCCCATTTCCCTGGCTATCGGACAGAGGTTCGCCTTCCAGCGCAGCCGAAACTGCTTCCCCCACGTCCGGCGGATCAGTTTCGAACCAGTCCATATAGCGCTTATGCGCCGCATACTTATCCCACCCATCGGCATCCAGCAGGGCCTGGTGCAGACACCAGGCCATCTGGGTATCATCCGTCACCTCGCCGGCTTTGCGGTCTATGCAGATACCGAACCCGTGCAACATGCGGTCCACGCCTTCCGGGTACGCACGGCGGATTTCATATTCATGGCAGAACTCTACAGGAGCCCCCAGGGCATCCCCCACCATGAGGCCAGCCCAGGCGGCACGGGCCCGTTCCTTGTGCTGACGGGTATGAGCGGAATGGCACGCGGACGCACGTTCCGCCCCCTCCTTTGCGCCGTATTTCACCAGCAGTTCCACAAGTTGCAACGCGGTGGATGCCGGCAAATCGGAAGACTTGGCGCATTCCATGGGCGAGAGCCCCTGCGCCGACCTCGCTTCAGGATCAGCGCCGGCATTCAGCAAAGCCCGCGCCATCCACACATTGCCGTGGCGAACCGCCGCCAGCAATGGGGTGATACCCTGCCCGCAATTCGGGTTTACCCCTGAAGCCAGCAGGCGTACTACGCGGGGCAAAGCATTGGCCCGCGCTGCCTTTATCAATTCCTGTTGTTCCGTTGTCATCAGATGTCTGCTCTCCTGGTTGAGTTCGATATGGTGTATTTTGTGTTGTTTCTGAAATAAATATTCTAATTCTGTTATTAAATAATTATTCCCTGTCCGGTCCGGAAGGGGGCGCCTATTCAAAGACAGGCTCCCCCATCCTCGCAATAGGAATCTACTATCGAGGAATACCTAACGGCTTCTGGATAAAGCATTACCCTCGTCTCAGAAATACGCTGACCTCTCACTTCTAATGAAAAAAGAGCGTGATTGCGCCCACCCGCATTATACCGGCAGGAAGTGAGGGCTATGCTGATGGCACAGGGGGGCTCGGATTCCTTCCACCGCACCCCGGAAAGCACCAGGCGTATCATTCTGGGCGCTTCCACCTGAACAACAGGCTCATCCCCCGCTTCAGACTTCACCCAGCGGCGGATACCTGCGCTGAGATAGGTGCTCAACCGGGATTTCCTGTATTCCATACTACGTGGTGCAAGAATTCTCTGTGTCCGGTGGAAAACATCGGCCCCAGGTTCGCGGAGCCGCACATCCTCTCCTAACCAGAGCGAACGCCAGGCCGGGTTCCAGTCCTTCTTCAACCATTCACCCATTGTAGCCGCCTCCGGATGGGGAGCTGCTACACACGCGGACACCCCCTCCAGGAGGTACGCACCGGCTTCCGGCTTCACCTCCTCACAGCTGTGGATACGCACACTCCCCATGCCGCCCTCAGCCTGGCACAACCACAGGCTGTAAACCCGGGTCAGCATCTGCGGGATATCCCCCAGGCGTATCCAGAGCCCTTGGTAGTTATCCTGGTAGGGGTTTTCCTTGACGCAAGCCTGCACCATCCAATCCTCCCCCAGGGTGATAACGGTATAATCCTGAATCGGATTCTCGAAAAGCTCAAAATTGTCGTCTTCCATATTTGTATATTAATGTTGTGTGTTTCAGGCGTCGACCGCCCCCAAGTGGGCAGGTCTCTTAACATCGCCCTCTACTTCTACAATTATCACAAACATAATTCCCCGACATCAACTAACTATAGAACACTGCGTCTCTTACGATTATATATTTCAACAAAACACAGGATCCGCAAGGGTTCATTCCGGATATCATCCCCCTCCCCGGAAAAGGAAGAGCGGCAACAAACCGTGAGCCGTATACGGAAGCTCCCGGTTCTTCACGAATATCCTCTGTTCGGGTATCGCAGTTTATGACTGTGAAAAGAAGTAGCAGAATCGCTGCTACACCCATTATAATTTTATTCTGTTATAAAATTAATATAAAAGGCGCAGGCGCAAACAAAGCTACAAAGACTTGTATTTTAATCTCGTACAACTTTTCGCAAAGATTACAAAGTCATCCAGCGCATGAACGAGCCCCCCATGCTGCCGCAGATTCAGCAACCGGAACTGCTCCGTCTGCAGCAAGGCATGCCGCATCTGATTCAACAGCTCCTCGTCATCGTTCAGGAAAAGGAATGTCTGCTGCTGCGGGAAAAGCGCTCGAAGCATATTCTCGCATCGCTGAATCTGAGCCACTCGCGTATCGATTGTCGAAGGAGAGCTTTTGCAAATCTTGTGCAGGAACAAGCGGAACACCTTCTTGTCCATATCCACTCGTTTACCTCCTCGGAAAACCTCCAGGCAACGTTGTCGTTGCGCCATCTCCTCCTCCGTCTCGTGCGGTAGAAATCTGGAGCAGAACTCTATGGGGGAGCCGCACAACTGCGGTAGCGGCCCCTCCACCCGGGCGTGGGCATCGGCTCCATTGCAGAGAAGCACCCATATACTCTCCGCATTGCCACTCAACGCAGCCAGGTGGAGCGGGGTCAACGCAAAGGGCAAATCACGCGGAATGGAAGTCACCTGGCGAAGACCTAAATGCTCATTGATACGGTACATGGCCCCGGCCTTCAGTGATTTGAGTGTTACCCACACCACCTGATTCACCTCCGCGCCATATTCCGCAAGCGCCAGGACATTATCCGCAGCCCCTGCCATCACCGCTCGGGCAAGTGGGGACAATCCATATTCATCCACCGCGTGAATATCGTCCCCCTGGCGGATGCAGGACAAAAGCTGCCGCGAACTGGGAAGAGTTGCGCAAGCGGAGACTGACCCCGGAGCGCAGCCCCCGCTGAGAGGAGCTCGGGAGGGCCTCCTTCCTCTTCTCTTTTCTCGTTTTGTTCTCATCCTGTCGTATCCTGCGCATCAGCAGCTACTCTTCCATATATCATATAAACTGTTTGGAGTCAACTCACCAAACCTTGATTTCCGCCCCCCCCGAACCTATTCTTCTCGCAGCCCCCTCTCACAGCTCAGAAACAGACTTTATCTGATTGCCAGAAGCTATTCGGCATGCTAGAATGCCGGACAACGAGGAGTCATGATGAAAAATTTAATCGTTCCTGGAAAATTCATAAGCCAGATGCACCCTGTTGCAAGAAGCCATTTCCAGCGCTGGGCTGAGTACATGTACAAAAATATACAGTTCGGCATGCAGGATAGCGTGATACATGAGACTGCGCACTGTGAGCGCGTGCTGCTGTATGCCATGCTGATAGCGCTTCAACGCTTCGCGGATGACGAACAAGCATTCACCATCCTGGCACACGCAGCCATCTTTCATGATACCCGCCGTATCGATGATGGACAGGACATAGGGCATGGTGCACGAGCCGCTGCGTATTACGAGGAATTTTGCCGGGAACATCCTGAGCTGACCTATTTTCCCGAAGCTGCCATCATCATGCGCTACCACGACCGCTCTGACAAAGCAGGTGAAGCGGCCATAAGTGAAGCTTTTGCCGATTCCTCCGAACGCGTACGCCTTTTGTACCACATTCTGAAGGATGCCGATGCTCTGGACCGCTGGCGACTGGGGCGCTACGGCCTGGACCCGGATTATCTGCGCACAAACGAGGCCATTCACCTGATAGGTTTTGCCCGTATACTGGTAGCACGAACGCTCCCGGCTGATTGGTAATCCCGGGCAATGCCTGCCGGGCCTTTCAGCAAATCACCCGGCACCATGGAGCTCTTGTTCTTCACCGCCTTTATTCGAAAAAAACGGCACAGGCTTTTTTGCGCCGCGACGTATTTTTTCTGTCAAAGTTCGAAATTCGGGTTGCCAAACGATGACTTTTAGTGTAGACTGTGGCACTTTTTTGTGCCTGCAAAAAAGTTAACTAAAAAAATAACACAAACGAACATGAACCCCGAGATATTATTCTGGATAGTGCCGTTTGCATCCATCGTCGCGCTGGCTTTCGCAGCCAAGTTCTTCTTCGACATGAAGAAGGCCGACGAGGGCAACGACCGCATGAAGGAGATTGCGGGCTATGTGCGTGAAGGCGCCATGGCATACCTCAAGCAGCAGTACAAGATTGTTGCCATCTTCTTCGTCATCATCGCAGTGGTGTTCGGCATCATGGCCTTCTACGGCCTGCAGAACAACATTGTTCCCATCGCATTCTTGACTGGTGGTATCTTCTCCGGTCTGGCCGGCTTCATCGGCATGAAGACGGCTACCTACGCCTCCGGCCGTGTGGCCCAGGCCTGCCGCGATGAAAAGGACGGCCTCAACAAAGGCCTGCAGCTTGCCTTCCGTTCCGGCGCTGTGCTGGGTCTCACGGTGGTGGGCTTCGGCCTGCTCGATATCTCCGGCTGGTATCTGATTCTGGACAACACCGGTCTGGTGGCCGCCGAGGGCATCAGCCGTCTGACCCAGATTACCACCATCATGCTGACCTTCGGTATGGGTGCTTCCTTGCAGGCACTGTTCGCCCGTGTGGGCGGCGGCATCTACACCAAGGCTGCTGACGTGGGCGCTGACCTCGTGGGTAAGACCGAGTACCACTTCAACGAAGATGATCCCCGCAACCCCGCGACCATCGCCGACAACGTGGGCGACAACGTGGGTGACGTGGCCGGCATGGGTGCCGACCTCTACGAGTCCTACGCCGGTTCCATCCTGGCTTCCGCCGCTCTGGGTGCAGCCGCTGCTGCCACCGCCGGCTGGGCATATGAGACCGGTCTGCAGCTCGTCATGGCCCCGATGATTATCGGCGCTGTGGGTGCCCTGCTCTCCATCATCGGTATCTTCCTGGTACGCACCAAGCCCGAAGCCAACCAGACCCAGCTCATGGCTGCTCTGAACTTCGGCATCAATGTTTCCGGCGTGCTTATCGCCGCTCTTTCCGCCCTCATCCTCTGGCTGCTCGGCATCGAGAACTGGCTGGGTCTCTGGGGCTCCATCGTCATCGGTCTCGTGGTGGGTATCGCCATCGGCAAGGTGACGGAGTACTACACCTCCTTCGAGTTCAAGCCGGTGCAGTTCATCGCTGAGAACGCCACCACCGGCCCTGCCACCGTGATTATCTCCGGTATCGGCGTGGGTATGATTTCCACCTGCTGGCCGGTTATCTTCATCGTGCTCGGCACCATCGGCGCCTACCTCTGCGCTGCCGGTGAGTGGACCTTCTCCGCTCAGAACATGAGCATGGGTCTCTACGGCATCGGTATCGCCGCCGTGGGTATGCTTTCCACCCTGGGCCTCACCCTGGCCACGGACGCTTACGGCCCCATCTCCGACAACGCCGGCGGCAACGCCGAAATGAGCTCCCTGGGCGATGACGTGCGCTCCCGCACCGACGCTCTGGACGCCCTGGGCAACACCACCGCCGCCACCGGTAAGGGCTTCGCCATCGGCTCCGCCGCCC
>CALFTQ010000014.1 GCA_937916135.1 uncultured Verrucomicrobiales bacterium | reverse complement strand
CTTATCACAAAGCGCGTTTCACGTCAAGCGTATTTTTGAGAAAAAGTTTTCAAAACCCCGACTCCCCTGCCCTAAGTGCCCCGATTTCGTGCGAGTTAGAGAGGAAAAATATTTTTTTGAATCGAGCACAGCTCGATAAATTGAGGTTTTCGGGACTGAAGTCCCGTGCTCCGACAAAGTTCCGCCCCTGGTTCCGGGATGAAACCAGGGGCTGAAGTATATATACCCTCCTCTGTTACTTTCTGCGGCGGCGGGCGGCGAGGGCCGCCAGCAGGCTGAGGGTGCTCGTCGTCGGCTCGGGGATGTTCATTTCCTCGCGCAGGCGCTGCTCCACCACAAAGCACTCAGGGGCCTTGATATCCTCCAGGTTGATGGCGCCGAAGGTGGGCTCCATGGTCTTGATGACCTCGATGAGCGTTTCGGGTTTCTTGATATCAAGCTCGATATCGAAGACATCTACGTCGGCATAAATCTTAAAGAGAAGGCCTTTACCTTCCATCACCGGCTTGGAAGCGTGGGCGCCGATATTGCCCAGACCGAGCACGGCGGTGCCGTTACTGATAACTCCCACCAGATTACCACGGTTGGTGTAGAGACCGGTCACAGAGGTATCGTTGGCAATTTCCAGGCAGGGCACGGCCACGCCGGGAGAATGTGCCAGGGTCAGGTCATCAATGGTGAAACAGGATTTGTACGGCAGCACTTCCAGTTTGCCGGGACGCGGCTGCTCGTGATATTGCAGAGCTCTTTCAGCTAAGTTATTACTCATACGCTCAATTGTGAGCGAGCTGGTGTTATAGTCATAAATCCCCCGCTGGCAAGCGCATATTTTCATTTTCCGACTTTTTTACCTAAAATTCAGTCAGTACACCAAAATACCACCGGCTGCAACATTAATTCGCAGCCGGTGGTTGAGTTTTCGTTACAAAAGGGAATCAGAGTCCGGATCCGGCAATCACGTAGCGCTTGACGGCACCGTCCTCTTCCTTCTCCAGTTCCAGGGCATAGGTCGAGTTGTAGCGACCGGCACCGTTGTCGTACGAGGAGATTTCAAGGAAGTAGGTACCGGTAGCGAGGTCGAGCTCGGTATCCAATCCGCGACTGGCGCGCACTGTGTTATTCACCAGCTGCTTGTTCCCCCCATCCGTAGCATGGTAGAGGCGCAGGGTGGCATTCTTCTCCAGTTCGCTCAGGCTGAGGCTCAGCGTGCCAGCCTGGGTGACTTCGAAGCGGTAGTAGTCCAACGCATCGCCGGCGCCCACCCAACTGGTGATAACAGCATCAGATACGGTCACCAGTTCCAGTTCGGTGGCGGTATCCATGGTGTTGTTATCTGTCAACGGACTGTCACTTTCCAGGGAAAGGCGGGTTGAGATGCCGTCTATCTCCTTCTCCAATTCCAGGGTGTAGGCCGTATTGTAGCGTCCGGCTCCCTTATCGTATGAAGCGATTTCGAGATAGTACGTACCTTCACCGAGGGAATCAGCAAACTGCAAGCCGCAGTTGGCGCGCACGGAGGTGCTGATGATTGAACCATACGAACCATCGCCCTTGTCGTGATAAAGCTTTACCTTGGCATTCTTATCCAGGCCATCCAGATTCAGACTGAAGTTGCAGGCTTCATCCAGTTCGAAGTAGTAGATGTCCAGAGCATCTCCAGAACCAACCCAACTGGCCACGCAGGCATCGTCATAAATGGTGTTGACCAGTTTTGTTGCCTTTCGCTTGGTGTTATTATCGGTAATGGGGCTGGCCTCATCGATATCACCATTTACAATGAGCTCATAAGAAGTCGCCTGACCATCCACCGAGCTGACGCGGACATACTGCTGCGTGCCGTCATCCAGACGCAAGCCGCCGACACTGCCGATGGGAGAATCCGGGGTAATCTGCGTACTCTTCGTTGTGACGAAGCGACCTTCAGCATCCAGAGTTCCCACGCTGAGCAGCAACGCTGACTCAAGATTCCTGGTGTTCACATTGACTCGGTAAATACCCTCACCCGGAGCCGTGAACTCGTAGAAATCGAGCTCATCACCAGTACCCACCCAGTTGTAATAGCTGGAGGTACTGGCACTGAAGCCGTTTTCAGGTTCGCTCATCGCGATATTTTCAGCACCGGCCACCGAATTGTTGGCATCGTCCTGCTTGTCGAAGGCGCCCAGGCTGGTGTAGTCGCCCAGCAGGCGGCCATTGAGATTGCTACCGCTCTGGGCAATCTGGTAATAGCCCTTGGTCACGTTGTAGGCCAGGGAGAGGGTTACCGCGCTGTCGACCTTGTCATCCGAATCGGTCACGGTGATGCTGCTGAGACGGCCGGCGGCATCCGTGGCAAAGCCCCACACCGTGAGAGCATGACCGCCAACCAGGCTCGAACCGCTCAGGCTGGAGTACACACCCAGGCTGATGATACCGCCATCGGCATACACATCGGCCCAATCCCGGGCAATCTGTGCGGCACTGACGCCGGTCAGGCTCACCTCCTTCACCAGGGCGGAAGTGGCCGCAGCATCATAATGAGGAGCATAGTAAGCCCCCTGCCCAGCCTGGCCGGTGAAGTGTTCAGTGTAGAAGCTGCCGTAGCTGCCATTTTCGGAAACACCGCTGACCCACCAGGTGAGGCCATATTCCTCGCGACCGCTCACATTTGCCCAATTCTGCTTGAAGACGGAGAAAATATCATCTGCAGATTCAGGCACATCGCCGGAGCTGAAATCAGCCACTCCATACTGTTTCTGCCACCAGGCCAGCATGTTAGCATCGGCCGCAGCCCAGCAGAGCTGCGTATCACCGGTGCCGGTCTTATCGGCATCCCAATAGCCGCTCACCAGCTGCTCGCCGGAGGTCACCAGCCCCTGAGCCCAATAACGGGCCGTGGTCGATTCCGGGGTTTCCACTTCATCAATATGGAAACTTTCGGCAGCCGTGCTCCACACACCGGCGTTGCCGGCGCCATCCACCGCGCGCACCTGCCAGTACCATTCGCCGACTGGCAGACCGGATACATTCAGACGGGGTTCCGTAGTGGTAATGACTGTCGCCGAGCTGAAGTCCTCTGTAGCGCTGCAGCGCACTTCGTACTTCACCCCGCTGGCATCGGTCTGCGAGGCCCAGGTAAGTACGGCAGTATTGCCCACCGAGCTGGAGGCGAGCGAATCCGGAGCCCCGGGGGCGATGGTATCCACGGTGTAGCGGCTGCCGCTCACGGCGGGTTTGTCAACGCCTTCGATTCGGACGCGCCAGAAATAGACACCCTCGGCGTGTGAATCCAGCGTGAGGATGGTACGCTCGAGACCGTTGTAGACCGTAGCATTGGCGAAATCCTCATTATCGGCCACTTCCACCACATAGCGGGTTTCTGCGGTGGTGTTCACCGTAGTCCAGCTGAGGGTCACCTCAGCGGCATTCACCGCCACCCCGGTAGCCGTGATAGCCATGCCGGCCTCAATTTCCACCTGCTGCGACCAGCGATTGGCCGGTGCGGCGCCGTACACCACGTAGATATCCCCGGTGCTGCCGCCCACAATGAGGTCGGTCCGGCCATCTGCATTCAAATCGGCCACCGTCACGCGGCTGCGTTCCCAGCTGATGCCCTCCAGCTGCCAGCTGCCCACCCTGGAGAATCCGCCCTCCGTGCCGTAGTACAGAGTCAGGCTGCCATCTCCGGCACCGAGGATGAGGTCCTCGCGGCCATCGGCGTTCACATCGGTGAACACAGGAGCCGCACGCCCGGGCACCTCAATACCAGCCACCAGCGTGGGCGTGGCAAAGCTCAGCGCACCCGTGGCGGCTTCCTTGCTGCCCAGGCCCACCATGAGAGTACCGCTGCCGGTGCCCAGCACCAGATCGGCCACGCCATCAGCATTCCAATCGGCAAAGACCGGGTATGCTCGGCTGCCTGCCACACTGACCTCCACCAGCGTGCTTGCGCTGCCGAAGCTGCCGCCCTCCAGGCCGGTGAAATACTGCACCTCACCATTGCTCAGGCCGGCCACCAGGTCAGCCACACCATCTCCGGTGATATCCTGCAGCGCCACCACAATACCCTGGCAGCCGCTGGCGCTCACGCTCAGGTCTGCACCATTGCTCTGCAGGTAGCTGAAGTTGGCGAATCCGCCGGAGCCATTGTTCAGGTACAGGCGCACCTTACCCGCAGAGCCCACCTTCTCACCCACCAGCAGGTCGGCATGGCCATCGCCATTCCAATCCACCGCATACGGGGCGCTGTAACTGGTGCCGGCAGCACCCAGCAGCAGGGCATCCCCTCGGTAATCCACAATGGCGGTATCGGCCGTGCCCGCATTGCCCACCAGCGGGGAACCATTGGCTGCCTTCAGCAGCGCGGTATCCACCACCACGGCATAATGACCACCGGGCAGGCTCAACTCACCACTCCAGCACAGCACCTTATCTGCATATGCAAAGCCGGCGGCATCCAGTTCCACCACGCTGCCGTCCTCCTGGTTCACCAGGCGCATGGCAGCACCCAGCAAGCCAGCAGCCTGCAAGGCTGCGTAGTTGATATCGGCATTGAAGGCCATACGCAGGCCAGTGACCAGCTCCACCTCCGAGCTGAGCTCGCAGCTGGTAATGCGCACCTCCGTAATCGGGTCGTAGGCGTAGCTCTGCGTGTAGCTGCCCTGCCCGGCCAGGCCGGAAGCACTCTTGGTAAGCTGGCTCAGGTCCACGCCAAAGGTATAGCTGCCCACCGTATCGCACAGCGCGCTCAGCCCGCTGAGCTTCCACTCCGTATCGCTCACCTTGCTTACCGTGGCACCATCCAGCGAAACAGCAGTGCCGTTCACCACCAGGCTCAGTGCAGAAAGCGGTAACTCTGCAATAGCGGCGTTGAAAGTCAGCGTCACGCTATCCGGCTGCTCCTTGTACTTCGCAGCCAGGTCCGTTTCCACCGTCAGCGCCACCATATCCACCAGCACATTGTAGGTATTGGTCGTGGAGTTGCCGGAGGCATCCTCTGTCACAATAGTCAGCACGCGAGTACCACCGTTGAGCAAGGTGACAGTCTGAGAGAGCAATTCTCCTTCCACCACGCCACTCCACAGCAGCGTTCCATTTCCACTACCTGTTACAGCCTTGTCATAAATGCTCACCCTCAGACCGATTTCCGGCAAAGCGGCGCCCACCGTCACCGTGTTATCAGCCACAATAAGAGAATCCTTTCCGTTCAGCGCAATGTCGCCGAGCTCCGCAGGGGCAATCGTATCGACCTCCCAATCTGTGGTGTATGAGCCCACGCCCACGTTGCCGTAGATATCCTCTACGCCGCTCATATCCAAGGAAAGCTGCCATTCACCATCCGGCATAGCGGCGGCCTTACCGACAGGCACTGCCTTGCTGATACCCTTCACCGTCACCAGAGTCGGGTCATTCGCATCAATACTGCAGCGGAGCGATTCGCTCGTGTACACCTCGCCATTGCAGGTGAGCACCAGACTGGAAATATCAACTGTACCCACTGCATGGCTGAAGCGCAGGATAATCGTATCAATCTCCTGTACAATCTGCTCTGCAGCCACAAAGCGGCTCTCCACCACGCTGGGCGGAGTCTGGTGCAGAGCCCACTCAACTGGCAACGTGCCCGTGCCGGTCTTGCCGGAGGCATCCGTAATCTTAGAGCTATCCACTGTCAGCGCATAGTAACCGTCGCCACAATTCTGCACACTCGTCAATCCACTGATGAGATATATCTTACCCTCGTTATCAATACGTTTAATAGTCAGTCCGCTGAGATCCTCCACCGAGGAAACCGTACCATCAAGCGCGCGATAAACCACTCCTATGGCCTCCGCCGTAAAGATGGCAACCGGCTCCGTAAATGTGACTGCAAGCTCATTCACACTGGCATTGAGACGGCGGTCGGTATACCCTTCTACATACTCCACAGCCACGCGTTCCGACACATGCGTCCATGCCACCTGGGCACCAGCCCCCTCGCCGGCATTGCCGTACACGTCTTCCACGTTTCCGTTGCGAACCTGCAGCACATACATGCCCTCATTCTGGGTGAACCAGGCCAGATTTGTCAGACGCAGCGTCTTATCATCCACCCATTCCCAGGTCAGGCCGGCCAGGTCTACATAATCGGACTGAAGCTTCAGGCTGATGTTTTCAAGGCCGAAGGTACTCTTGTTCACAGCCTCGTCGAATGTCACCACAAGTGAATCCACAGACTCACGCACGGTGGCCATGTCCGCCACGCCGGTAATAGATTTCACCTCCGGTGCCTTCTCATCCACCGAGCTGTAGATTACCGTGAAGTCCACATACCCAGCTTCCTCAAACTCAGTAACCCAATGCAGACGCGGCACATAGGATGCAGAGCCATCAACAGCAAATACTCGATCTGTCTGCCAGAACATGGAGGCATCCAGCTCCACACCACCCACGGAAATACCCTCGATGCGGTAGTTACCGGCACCCGGATCATTGATGCGGAAGTAGTTCCAACCTTCCTCGACATACATGGTCAGCGTAATGGTATTATTACCCATGCCCAGAGTTCCAGTTATACTGTGAGCCCCGGTAACGCCATTCACCTCAGCGTAGCTCCCATCGCCGAAATAAAGGCCGTCTGCCATCTTATCCATATCTTCCTTATCATTGACCAGGAAGTCCGTCTTGCCATCGCCATCCGCATTCAGGCTGCGGGTCAGCATATGCGTTGTAACAGACTCAATTAGTGACACATCTGTATCATTCGTCATATAAGCCTTGTTACCCAAGCTGTCGATACGGGTAAATGAAGCCTCGTAATTCTCGAAGTAGCCATGCATGTTGGTCTGGAAATACCAGATTGCGCTGGTCGTGGATCCACCCTCCAGATTACCGAAGTTCAGAGTCGTGCCAGAGGACTGCAGGGCTCCGCCATTCAGCGAGGAGCCCAGCATCGCCAACTCCAATGCAAGACCCTGCTCATTGCTCACGAATTCCGGATGGAAATCTGTCAATGTGAAATTCTTGGCCGTTCCCATTCCAGTATTATTCACCAGTAAACCAATCTCGGCCTTCTGAGAAACCTCAATTGCTGCAGTGTATGGGTCATCCGCATACACATCCTCCGACAGGAAATAATGCATCTGCAGATTCGGTGAAGGATTCACCGCCAGCGTCACCGGCACCAGATTAACTTCCACCGTCTCTCCTCCATCCGGATCCGTATATGCCAATGTCGCATGGAAATTATAATCCTCACTTCCATTCTGGGCTATAGTCTTATCCGGCAGGAACTGTATAGACACTTCACCCTTACTGCCTCCGCAAAGGGTCCCTCCATCAATAGAATCCAGGCCTATCAGGTCGTAGTAAGTAATGCGGAAGTGCTCGCTGACATCCACACCGTTCTTATCTGTCACATAGACCCGGAATACTATATCCTCCATGGCCACCTCGGCATCCGGATTAGTCAAGGTGAACAAACCGTCAAAAGCCTCACGGGTCATGGCGGCAGTCTGTGAGAATGACAACTGGACATTCACACACACATCACCAGCAGCATTTTCCAACTCTGCAATCACCTCATCAAACTGGTGCTGCAGATACTCGTCTATATCCGAGAAACCGGAGGCCAGCATTGTATCCTCCATGGCCAGCAGAGAATCGACCAAGGCGTCATTCTCATCCTGCGAGAAGAACTCTGTGCTTTCACCTTCAGGAACATCTGCCAGGTAGTAAATTCCGAGTTCACGATAAGCAACGGTGCGGTTCCATTTTTCGACATGAGCAATAATGGCAGCCTCACCAAGCATAGCGGCAGCCGGATGGGCCAGCAGCTCAGCGAGCTGTTCATCGGATATAGCAAAACCTATCTCTGCATTACCGGAAACCAGGCTTCGGCCACCGCCGCCACCGCCACCGCTAGCGCTAGAGGACGAGCCCGTCTTCATCTTACCCATTTCAGCAATCATATCATAGACTGAGCCGAGCCCGTCTGCCATCTTCTGCGCACACTGCGAAACATCACCATTATTGATGCATTCTTCCAATATGCCGATGATGCTCTCCATGGCCTCCTTGGTCAAATCACCACCAAGCAGCGCCAAAACACCATTCACAAATGTTTTGGTACCGGTGATGATTTCATTAATCTCAGAGGCTACCTTGCGCAATAACCACCCGGCCCCCCAGAGAGAGTCATCGTCCAAGCATGCCAGAATGGCATTGTTGACCTGTTCCAGCACATCAACCAGAGCCAGAGCCTTGGTTGCCACCTTCATGAACTTCGCTATCTTACCTAAATAAGGCTTCAATCGATCCAGGTCAGGAGTCAGGCCGACATGTACCTTCAAATGCAAATCCGTATATCCCGTCAGATATTCAATAGATCCGTTCCAGATGTCATCCACAATGAAATCCTCTACATCCTTCACAGCCTTGACCAGAGGTTTCCTGATAATATCAAAGATCGCCTCAACACAATTGTTGCAGGATTCCTCCTCTGCCACATATTTGACAGGAGTCTTGGAAGTGCTGTCTATCTTCCCGCCGGAGCCGCCACCAATAGAAGGTACGCCACCGTAGCCGCCGCCGCCGCCGCCGCCGTAACCGCCGCCGCCGTAACCGCCGCCGCCGAAGCCACCACCACCGAAGCCACCACCGCCGCCGCCGCCACTGCTGGTGCGTCCAATACGAATCGGAATAGAACTGGATTCGGGTTCGTCATCGCAGCCGAAGAACCACTGAACCACATCTGAGATAAGACTGATGAATCCATCAACCGTATCTGCCAGCACACCACTCTTCTCCATATCCTCCTGGCTCAAGGCCGTCACCTTAATCCAGAACTCATGCGATGACTGAGCCCCTATACTGGTAACAGGATTGAGGATTTCAAATGTTAGATTCTCATAATCCGGCAACACCAGTTCATACCGCGTAGCTGCTATCAGGCCATAGTTACTTACGGTGAAATTCACATAAACTGATGAGCCGACCTGAAGCTCCGGTATATCAATAGAGCTACGGTCAAACACCAGTACCGGTGTCGGCACATTTGTAGTGAAATCCACAGTCTGAGAAATTTCATACTTATCCTCAATCTCAGATGGCGTCACAGTAAATGTGTACTCCAATGTTGCAGTTTCAATGTAAGCATTTACCTTTCTGTTCTCTCCAGGACTCAGGCTCAGGTTAGTTCTGTAACGCTCACAATCTGCCGCATCTATATACATGTAATACTCACCGGACTCAATTCCATCCAGATTGAGTCTGCCATCTGGCCCGGTGTAACCAGTAGCAACGCACTCATGGGTATAGGCATTATACAGACGCACCCGGGCACCGTTCAGGTAATTAGTCGTGGTAAGCTGCAACGAATGAATATCTATGGCCGTTACGTCCAGGGAGCATTTATCTGAGGCCACAAAAGTCACATCATAATACACACGCTCACTGCCGCCATTTTCTGAGTTAATGGCAATACTACCCGAGTAGGGTGCATTCAGCAGCGTTTCCTCCGTAGCATCCAGCTTCAGCACCACCGTAGCGCTCTCACCAGATGCCAGATTCCCGATACTGCCACCGGAGTACAGGGACAGCCATTCCTGTCCGGGTACAGATACCGTGATACGCCCAGTATCCCCAGCTCCGGTATTCCGCACAACCAGTTCCACATATCGGGTCACTTCATTATTAACCGTCAGTTCAATGTTGCGGGTTGACACCTCGATGTCCGCCACCGGGTTAATCACATACGAGTATCCCTGTACCGCCATATTCGTGCCTTCATCACTCTGTACCCTCAGTTTGACAGAGGAGTACAGACTGCCTACATTGAGCTCCGTACCTGTTATGGTATACCTGAACTCAGCCGTCTGCCCCGCTGCAAGGATCGGAATAACAGTATCTACATTGAACTCCACGTTGCCGGGTAATTCATCTATCAGCAACCGGACATTGTGCAAATCCACAGCACCATTGTTCGTGATGGAAAGAGAACCCTCCCTGGTAAGGCCCTTCTCAATAAGCCACTGCTGTGATGATGCGTTGCTATTGAGTTTCAGACCGGCCACGGCCACGCTGTCCAGCGTTTCGCTCATATCAGAAAGCACACCAGCTTGTACCGAGTATTCTCCGGCAAGACCGGAAGGTATGGTGAACTCCGCACTATATACACCCTCTTCATTCGTCACCGCAGTCAACGCCTTCATAGGGGCGCCGTTGCGATAAATGTAGAGCGTCACTGTCTGGTTAGCGACATCCAGACCAGCAACCTTTGACATCAGCGTTCCACTGATAATGATAGAAGTACCAGTCGCGTACAGCACATCCTGCGCTATCTCAGCCGTCACCGCATACCCCGAGTCTATCGTCAGCAACTCACTCGTCCTGATATTGTTATCCTCCTCGAGTTCCGCCACCAATCTGCTCTCATCCACCTCGGCAACCAGCATGTACTGGCCGCTCAAATGCGGCAGAGTCACTTCTGTGGTCAGGGTGGTGGCAGTACCGGCAGCCAATCCTGCAGGGACGCTCACCGTACCCAGCACTGTGCCGTCGGAAAGGCGAATTTCCACAGCCGTGGGACTCTCTGTTGCAACATACCCCTGGTTGCGGATAACCACACTCACCTGAGACTGCAGCCCGGCGATGGCGGCACCGTCCAGCGTGATGGAATCCACCACCAAATCAGGCATGTCCATATCCGTCACCTGCATGTAGCCGCGGCCGGAGATGAAGCCGTCTGCCGTGGCCATGATGGTGGTATACTGCGTGCCGTCGGACACGCCGTCGGCCTTGGCGCTCACTTCACAGGAGGCGCTGGTGCTGCCGGCGGGAATGGTGATGGTAGCGGGCAGGTTCAGCACACCGCCATCGGTAAGGCTTACCACCACATCCACATCGCTCACGTAGTTGCTGGTCACGGTCAGGGTGGCCACTTCCGCGCCGCCTTCGCGCAGCACGCTCTTGCTGAGCTTCACCGTGAGCGCGGGGCTGTCGTTATCCTGCACGGTCAGCGTGGTTTCCAGCGTGCCGCCAT
Source organism: uncultured Verrucomicrobiales bacterium (assembly GCA_937916135.1). Lineage (GTDB taxonomy): Bacteria > Verrucomicrobiota > Verrucomicrobiia > Verrucomicrobiales > Akkermansiaceae > Akkermansia. Next base: position 3,414 of record CALFTQ010000014.1, on the reverse strand, counting down.
CGGTTGAGCTGGAGGCATCGCAACCGCAGTCATCAATGATGATGGAACCGCGAATCCGGCCCGTGCGTTCGCCATTGGCCAGCGCATCATCCACCACGCCGATGGTGAACTTCACGCTCTGCACCCCTGCCCCCATGGGCACGGAGGACGGCAGAATCAGGCCGATTCCGTCCACATCCTGCAGTTTCACGGTGATAGCCTCGTTGGAGCCACCGCGGCGCACCAGAGTAGCGGTCAGGGCATAGTAACCATCGCTCTCGGAGACAATTTCCCTGCTGAGCATCAACTCCACCTCCGGCAGGTCGTTATCCACCACCTTCACCGTGGCAGACCCACTGTTGAAGCCATTGGCAGCACCGGTAATCTGCACATTCTTATCAATTTCAGCCGTGTTGTCATCCACCACAGCAGCCTCGAAGGAGACAGACGACTCACCGGCCTTGATGGTGACAGACGAGGGGGTCTTAATCTGGTTGCTGAAGTTCGAACCCAGTTTCACGATGGTATCCACCGTGCAGATGGTGTTGATACTCACCGTGCCTCGCACCACGGCATCTGCACCTTCCGTCACCTCCACCGGTTCCAGAGCAATGGTAATGGAGGGTTTCTCATCATCCACAATAGTCAGCTTCGTGCTGGCACCGGTGTAACCAGCCGCGCTCACGCTGATAGCGGCATCCACATTGCCGGTGTAATCCTTATCATTCACCACGCGGGCCTGCACGCGGGCCGAGCTCTGCCCGGCAGAAATGGTCACCGTCTGCGGCAGCCCCAGGCGGGCAGCCTGCTCGCTGCTCAGATTCACCACCAGCGACTTGCTGCAATCACCCGTGCGGGTAATGGTATAGGCCACGCGAGTGCTGCTGCCTTCCGTGATACTTGCCACGGAGGTCGCAATGGAGAGGCACTTCTCCAGCTGAATCACGCTGGAAACAGCCACATTATTCTCCGTGGTACCAGGCTGCTCGTACACGGCCGACTCCAGCACCGCCACCAGCTGTACATCGCCACCCAGCCTGATATCGCCGGGTACCGCACACGAAAGGGCGAACGTCTCGCTGCCGCCGACAAACAGAGCAGAATCCGACATATCCCACTCACCCACCAGCACCATATCTGCCACACTGCCACCGGCAGGGATAAGGCCAATCCGCACCGTTCCGATGGATGCGGCATCCACCGTACCGATATTGCTCAGAGTGTAAATAACATCCAGCGACTGTCCAGGGCTCAGCGCAGAGATGCCGCCGCCGAGGGCAATCTTAATATCCGCAGCGGGCGGGTAGCTCACCGCCAGGGAACCGATGCCGCCTGTGTTATCAGCGGTCAGCACCGTCAGCTCTGCAGCATCCTGCACCGTGGCCACCAGCTGGTAGCTGCCCTCTGCCAGGCCCGGCACATCGCTCAGCAGCAGCGTACGCGTCAGATCCAGGCTGCCGCCGGCTGCCAGGCTCTCAACCGTGGCAATATCCAGCAGCACAGAATCCGCGCTCACCACGCCATTCGCCGTCAGCCAGATTTCCACCTTGCCGTTCTCCACAGCCAGATTTCCCGCATTGCTCACAGAGAAACGCACCTCCACGCTGCCATTGGTCAGACCGCTGTAAACCTGGCTTGCCGGCACAATAGCGGGGTCCGTACTCTCCACCGTGAAGTTCACGGCGCTGCCGGCCTGCACCAGGCAGTTGCCGGCGGCATCAGTCAGGCTGGAGGGGAGCGTCAGCGCATACTCGCCCGCCTCCGGCAGACTCGCCACATACACGCGGATAATGCGCGTGGTATGCATTTCTGCACGCGTAATGCTCACCTCCTCGCCACCCGGTGTCAGCAGACGGATATCGGCGGCGCGCAGTGTGCTGCCGTCCACCTCGCCACTGAGCATGATATCGAAATACCCCGGCGCATCCGACTGCGGCAGACGGATACTCTCCACGCTCTCTGCCACAATATCAGCCGAGAACTCGAAACGGCAATCGGCGTTGCCTTCCTTCACGGTAAGGCTCTTGCCGTACACATTCGTCAGCCCGGCACCCAGCACCACATAGTACAGACCATCCGCCGGCAAAGCATCGAAATTCAGCGTCAGGTCACCATTCTGCTGGCTCCAGGAGGTAATCTCCACGCGGTCCCCCATCAGGTTTTCCAGGTACACATTACCGGCTATGCTGCTTTCCTCCAGCTCATGTGTAAAGCGAACCGTCATGCTGCGGGTGCCTGCGGAAGCCAGGGTATCGCCCACCAGTTTCATGGCCTCAAAATCATCCTCCGGCATACCCACAAGCCAGTCGTTCAGCACCACCTGCTCTGCGTTGTATCCGGAAATCTTAGCAATGATTTCGTTGATATCCGCCGTTCCCCAGTAGTTGCCCGAAAGGTCTATCACCTCACCCGCCTCCAGGTCAAGCAGCTCCACCGTGGTTCCGGAGAAATCATTGCCCGTAATTACCTGCGCAGCGCTGCTCACGTACACCGTAAGTTTGCCTATGCCGCTCGTGTTCTGAATTGTTGAGGCCCCTCCTTCATACACAAGCACCTCATTAGCGTCAATGCGGCAATCCTGCAACGTGAGTGTACCATGGGCCTGTATCATATCCTTCACCGTCACGCCGGTGAGCGTAACTGTCGCGCCGGTGTGGATATCTATAACACCGCGGGAATCCAGCTTGCCACCCGTCATCACCAGCGTAGATTGCTGATGTACCCGGATATTACTCACCCCTTCCACACTGGCATTCTGCAGTTGAACCTGGCCATTATCACGGATAAGCAGTTCAGCCGAGGCCCCCGTGCCGGCTATGGCTATGTCTTCCTCTTCGAACTCTGCCACCAGCGAGCCATATACAGACAGGGCATGGTTATCCTGCATCGTCAGGCAAACGCCTTCCTCCAGCGTGACCGTTGCACCGCTCTGGACTTCAACATTCGAGTATGAGCGATACCCGCCGCTGAGCTTGCCTTCCGTATCTGCCGCCAAGGTGCAGGTGCCCAGATTGTACACACTGATGTAGGCCCCTTCCGCTGCTGAACCGATGGAGTTCAACAGATTTGCTGTGCTGCCCACAAAGCCACCACTCAAACGGTATAATTCCGTTCCGGTAAAGATATTGTCATGGCCATTCACGCTGCCTGCGTTATAAAGGCAAATGACATCGTTCACTGTCACGCCGTTGAGCGTGACTGACGCGCCGGTGTGGATATCTATAACACCGCGGGAATCCAGCTTGCCACCCGTCATCACCAGCGTAGATTGCTGATGTACCCGGATATTACTCACCCCTTCCACACTGGCATTCTGCAGTTGAACCTGGCCATTATCACGGATAAGCAGTTCTGCCGAGTCCCCCGTGCCGGCTATGGCTATGGCTTCCTCTTCGTACTCTGCCACCAGCGTGCCAGATACAGTCAGGGCATGGT
>CALFTQ010000013.1 GCA_937916135.1 uncultured Verrucomicrobiales bacterium | reverse complement strand
CGTTATTTCGGGACTGAAGTCCCGTGCCCCGACAACGACAAACATCAATTTGTCGTGCGAAAGGCAGAGTTGTGAACCGCGATTGTGTTGATTTCGCGCACATTTTCAGGCAGGTCTGGCACTTTAGGATTGAATTTCTCAGGAAACGCTATAAAATAGCTGCGCTATGACATACGAAGTTTTCGAAACCAAGGAAGCCGCAGCCAAGAAGCTGGCCGCCGAAGTCGCAGAACTCATCCGCAGCCGCGCCGCCGAAGGCAAGGGCGTCGTGCTGGGTCTTGCCACCGGTGCCACTCCGCTGCCCTTCTACGCTGAGCTCATCCGCCTGCACAAGGAAGAGGGTCTCTCCTTCAAGAACGTGACCACCTTCAACCTGGACGAATACACCGGTCTGCCCCACGACCACGTGGAGTCCTACTGGTACTTCATGCACACCAACCTCTTCAACCACATCGACATCCCCGCCGAGAACATCAACCTGCCCTGCGGCACCCTGGCTCCGGAGGAAATCCCCGCCCACTGCGCTGCCTACGAGCAGAAGATCAAGGACTGCGGTGGTCTCGACCTCCAGATTCTCGGCATTGGCCGCACCGGCCACATCGGCTTCAACGAACCCGGCTCCGATGACACCACCATCACCCGCCAGGTGCACCTCGACGACCTGACCAAGACCGACGCTGCCCCCGCTTTCGGCGGCTTCGAGAACGTGCCCAGCACCGCCATCACCATGGGTGTGGCCACCATCATGGGCGCCAAGAAGGTGCGTCTCATGGCCTGGGGCGAGAAGAAGGCCTCCATCGTGAACAAAGCCATCAACGGCCCCGTGACCATCGATGTGGCTGCCTCCTACCTGCAGAACCATGCCGATGCCAAGTACTTCCTTGACACCCCGGCCGCTGCCGAGCTGTAAAGCAAGTAGCTGAAGCAAGCAATTTCCGCGAGGGCCGGGTATCTCCCCGGCCCTCCGTTTTTACCGAAGCCCGCCGCCGCATGCACCTCTACATCCACGTTCCCTTCTGCCACCGCATCTGCCCGTACTGCGCCTTCTTCAAGCACACCCCGGGCCGCAGCGATATTCGCGGCTACGCGCAGGCCGTGGGCGCAGAGGCGCGCCTGCGCCTGCCGCAGGGCACCGCACCGCGCACCATCTACTTCGGCGGCGGCACCCCCAGCATGCTCTCCCCCACCCACCTGGAGCTGCTGGTGAGCGGCCTGCGAGACTGGCTCGACCTCAGCCAGGTGCAGGAGTGGAGCTTCGAGAGCAACCCCGCCACCTTCACCGCCGCCAAGGTGCAGCACTGGCGCCGGCTGGGCATCAACCGCGTTTCCCTGGGCGTGCAGAGCTTCGATGCCGGGCTGCTCAGGCTCCTGGGCCGCGAGCACAGCCCGGAGGACGTAGCCGGAAGCATCCGCCTGCTGCGCGAAGCCGGCATCCCTCAGGTGAATATCGACCTCATGTTCTCCCTGCCCGGGCAAAGCCTGCAGCAGTGGGAGCACAGCCTGCAAAGCGCCCTCGCCCTGCAGCCCGACCACATCTCCACCTACAACCTCTCCTACGAGGAAGACACCGATTTCTTCCGCCACTACGGCGCCACCGCCGGCGATGAGGAGACGGATGTGGCCATGTTCACCCTGGCGGATGAGCTGCTCACCGCCGCCGGCTACCGGCACTACGAAATCTCCAACTACGCCCGCCCCGGCTGCGAATCGCAGCACAACCTCGCCTGCTGGCATGGCGAGGACTACTGCGGCCTCGGCCCCGGCGCCGTCGGCACCATGGGCGGCGTGCGCTACGCCAACGCCGGCGATACCGCCGCCTACACCGCCGCCCTGCAATCCGGCACCCTGCCCCCCGGCACCGCAGAAAAACTCGACCCCGCCACCCGCCGCACCGAGCTGCTGGGGCTCCTGCTCCGCACCGATGAAGGCCTGCCCCCCGCCATGCTCCGCCCGCAGGACGAGGCCTTCATCGCCATGCTCCGGAACGAAGGTCTCGCCACCCTCACCCCGGACGGCCGTCTCCTCCTCACCCGCTCCGGCCGTCTCGTGGCCGATGAAATTGCCGTCGGTTTAATCTGACGTCCGCGCGCAGCGCGGATATCGTTCCGGTCGGAGGCCGGAATATCGTCCGGCGACCTGGGTGGGCGTAGGCTAGAGCCGAAGCCCCCAGCCGGATATCGTTCCCAATAGACCAAAACCAGCCCACAAAGCAACAATTGGGAAATCAAGCCACCATCCCCATCGTGAAAACTCGCGCTCCGCGCTCGCGTGAAAGGTGAAAAGTGAAAACAGCCGCTCCGCGCCTGTGAGATAAATTTCCCCGCGCCCTCCGGGCGCACTAACTTTCTATTTGTCAATCGTCAATAGTCAATTGTCAATTCCTTTCACGCTGCCCAGAATTGGGCAGAGGAGCGCACTCCGCGTTGGTCCACATACCTGGTTCGCAGCAGCGTAGCATCCCGGTGACCTATCTCCACCTGCAGCTCCGCATAGCTGCGGAAATAGCTCAGATGATAACTCGCAAAAGTATGCCGCAGCGCATCCTGCGGCCAGGGCTTATCACCACCCCACCCAGCCGCGCGGCGCAACTCCCGCCAGTGCCGCAACCAGTTCGGCGGGCATATCCTATCCCCATCCGCCCGGCGGTGCGCTCGCAGAATCCGCAGCAACGGCTTGTGAATCGTCACCCGCCGCGCGCCGCCCGTCTTGCTATGCTGCGGCAGAATATAAATCGCCTGCTCCTGCAAATCCACCTGCGCCCAGGTCAGCCGCGCCACCTCGTGCGGACGGATGCCCGCGTAGAGCATCATCCCCACCGCCGCCGCGCAGCTGCCACCTTGGTGGGCCTCCGCCGTCTGCCGTAAATCTTTAATCTCCTGCGGCGAGAGAATCGGCACCGGCTTCTCCACCACCCGCGGAGCCTCCACCCGCGCCACCGGATTCTCGCTGCACCAGCCCCGCTTCACCGCCGTGCCGAATACCCCGCTGAGGATTAAGCGCGCCTTCTGCCGCTGCCGCGGCGTATCAAAGGCCATCTCAATATACTGCGCGCACTCCTGCGCCGAAATCGCCCGCACCTTCCGCCGCGCCAGCCCCGGACACCGCTTCATGAAACGTTTGCAGAAGTACCGGAAATCATACACCGTCCGCACCCGCCTTTCCCGCCGCGCCTCCAGCGCGAAGGCGACCGCCTTTTCAAAAGAGACCGTTCGTTCCTGCTTTTTCAGCTCCTCTACCCCCGCCGCTATGCACCGCAAAGCCCGTTTTGTTCTGCCTTTCCCCGATTTGATGGCAGCACACGCCACCTGGGCTGCTTCCAACGCCGGAACACCTGTACGCTTCAACAATACAAGCGCGGCCATTTCTTCTTCGGATAGTTCTGTAATCATATATGCTCGCTTTCGGAATCCGTAAGTCAAGCACACAAACTGTTATAATTAAAGAATTATCACAGAGTGGTTACTGTTTTCCATATGAGATGGAGATGTGTTCTGTCATAGATAATACATTGGGAGTATAATGTTACAAAATTTACTCTTTACGGATTCCGAAAGCGTATTATGACTGCAGTTCTCTTTTTATCATGAAATTGCATCTTCCTGTCGCACTATTTTCCGCTGTTCTCGCCACCATGTCATCAGTGATGACTTTCGCGTCTGCCCGAACAATTGAAATTCCTACCGATTACTACATGGATATTGCAGAGAATGGAATGAGCGTTCCATATTTGTTGAATAGCCCGGATGATATGGTGGTCTGGGACTACCCGCAAAAGCCGACTAAGTATTGGTGTGGGCCTAATGTCATTTTTTCTCCGGAAACAGCGTCGCGTTGGGAAACGAATTCAGTTGGCTTCTCTGGCGGCGCAATAGTCGAAGGCGGCTCCATGACCTTTAAGGACGGCACGCGAATAGCCCTTACTAGTCCTATGTATTTTGACACCATGGAGGCCGTCACATTCTCGAACATTCATAATCGCTATTATCGTTCTACATATTATGTCTCTGATAAATATTTCTGTGAAGGCTCTGCCAGCAATACGAGCACGTTGTTGATGACAAACGGCGGTAACATCCTATTTGAGAAAAACGCAGCAGGCGCTTTATTGTCCGCGGATGGAGACCTATATAAGTTAAATGTTTACAGTAGAGGTGGTGCAATTTACCAAGGGGGGTCAGGTGTCAATCATGGAACTGAAATTTGCCAGAATTGGGGTTCCGTTACTTTTGTTGACAATGAAACTTTGGCTCATTCCTCCCGTGGGGCCGATGCATGCGGCGGAGCAATATATTCTTCGTCTAGCCATACAGAAATCTCCGACAATGAAGGGCTCGTTTCCTTTAGTGACAATCGTGCAATAGCCAGCTGCCCGGAAAGCGGGCATGCAACTGCCAAGGGCGGTGCCATACGCACATCCGATGATCTGTTTACATTAAATGGTAATCGTCAAGGTGTTATTTTTGATAAAAACTACGCCTCTGCATCCTCAATTACCGCCTTTGGTAAGGCATACGGTGGTGCAATCTATGCTACGCTTGGCTCTATTGAGCTGAGTAATAATGCGAGTGAGGTAACCTTCAATGGGAATAATGCCGTTGCTACGTCATCAGCCGAAGGAAAGACCGCGGATTCCTACGGCGGTGCTGTTTGTATAGATAATGAATCTAGTGTATCTTCAGTTGCTTGTGACTTTATTCTGAGTGGCAACAGCGGAGATATAACATTCTCGGAAAATCATACGACGACATCAGGTTCAACGGCACATTCCTATGGCGGTGCTGTTTATATAGGCACTAGATCAGCCTTTGAGTTAAGCGGCAACAGCGGAGAGATAACATTCTCGGGAAATCATGCGACAGCGTCAGGTTCAACGGCACGTTCCTATGGCGGTGCTATCTATGTTGTAGCAGATTCCACCTTTACACTGAGCGGCAACAGCGGAGATGTAACATTCTCGGGAAATTATGCATCAGCCACCGGCTCCAATGCCAGTGCCCGGGGCGGTGCGGTTTATGCCACAGATCACCTGGCCATTCAGAATAATGGCAATGTGAGCTTTTCCGGGAACTATGAGACGGCAGGAGATACGTATCGTCTGCGCAGTATCTACATGAAAAGCACCGGCACGGAGGGAGGACTGTTCCATCTTTCTGCAGCGGAGGGCAATCAGATATGCTTTGAGGACAGTATATACATTGCCTCAACGGTGGAGGGGCAGACAGTTGATGTCGTGTTCAATGGCAACTACACCCCCGCAGAAGGCACACCGATTGCACAAGGTGGAGATATCATATTTAGCGGTTACAACACAGAAAGACATCTGAACGTCATCCTGACAAAGAATCTGGTTGACCGCCTTGCCACAGATGAGGAAGTTCTTAATTCCCGGACGAACCAAGTATATGCTCTGACTCAGCTGCAGGGGGGACGTTTGCGGGTAGAAGATGACGCCATTTACAAAGGCTATGGCATCACTGCCAGCGCAGCTTCATCTTCTACCGTGCGTATTAAGAACGCCACGATGGATCACGCCGGGTACTCGTTGACCTTCGAGGACAGCACAACCCTGGAATTGGCCGGGAACAATGCACTTTGCGGTGATACTCAGATGAAGCAAGGTAGCACCCTGACTTTTGATATCACCTCCGATAATGGGATAACGGAAGTCTTTGGCAACTTAACGTTTGGTGAGGGAGTGAATGTTGTCCTGCAATCCGGCAGTGCATCACCTGCCACCAACAACATCCTGATGTATGTAGGTGATGATATATCTGGTTATGAGACAGTAAGTGAAACCTTACCGCAGAGCACCGTTCTTACCTGGGTTGATAACTTACTGATATTGAATTACGACAGTCAGACCTTCAACCGTTTCTACAATGGAACGGCAAGCTATGCCGAGCAGCAGAAAACCACTCCGGCACCGCACCATGCCATTCGCCTTCACAATTACGATAGTCTCACGTTCAACCAAGTTTCAGCTACGACCAGTGGCGCGGCCATCCATGGAATCGTCGACAGCATAATCATGCTGAGTGACAACAATTACCTCGGACTTAAGAACAATGAATCAACAGCCTCTGGTGGTGCCATCTATGGAGCATCCGGCAGCCAGATAATCATGCGGCGAAACGAAAATCTTGAGTTCATCGGCAACACGACAGCAGCCTCCGGCGGTGCGATTTATGGAGCGGATAAGTCTGTTGTATCCATCACCGGAAATAACAGTGTGCTCTTCCGCGAGAATACAGCGGCGGCTGGTGGTGGTGCTCTTTACGTGAATCCCAACAGCGAGCTCAAATTGAACAACAATAAGAGCCTGGTCTTCACCGGAAATAGCGCCACGGCAGCCTCCGGCGGTGCTATCTATAGTAACGGGGCTCAATCAATTGAGTTGAATTATAACGAAAGTCTCAGCTTCACCAGCAACGTGGCCGGAAAGGGCGACGGTGGGGCCATTTACGGATGTAGATCTAGTACCAGTAACTCCACTCACACTATTTCTTTGTGTAACAATGAAAGCGTGGATTTCACATCAAATGAAGCTTCCTCTAAGGGTGGAGCGATTTATGCTTATTACGGAACCATACTCACACTGGACGAAAACAAGACACTCAGTTTCAACAACAACACCGCATCAAGAGGTGGCGCAGTGTATTTTTATGGGAATTCTATCTCCTTAAACAACAACAATGAGCTGAGTTTTCTTGAAAATACGGTGTCTGATGTCGGTGGGGCGATTTATCTTCATAGCGTCGACAGCACAACTTTGAGCGCAAACAGCTCAGCCTTGTTCAGTGGGAACAGCGCGGTGAGCGGCGGTGCGATATATGCGAACACGTCCACAGTCACGCTGAACGACAATGTGAGTCTGGAGTTCAGCAACAATATAGCTACTTCTTCAGGTGGCGCCATAGCATTAGGAAGCTCGTCCGACTTTTCCATTACCGGCAGCGGGACTCTGACATTCAGCGGAAACCAGGCAAGTAGCGGCGGAGCTATTTATATTGTTGAATCCGCGGGCTCAAACATTCTGCTGAGTTCGAACAAAAAGGTAACCTTCAGTGAGAATACCTCTACTGCATATGGTGGAGCTATCAAGACCTATGGAGATGGTTTACAACTGAACACCAACAGCAGTGTGTTATTCTCCCAAAACGAGGCAATGTACGGTGGTGCGATATCAACAGATAACTTATTGATTTCTGAAAACGGTTCTGTTGAGTTTACGCTGAACACGGCCAAGCGCGGCGGTGCCATTTACACGAACAAAACAGGCGCAACCATTGAACTGAGAGGCAATGAAAGCGTACTCTTCAACAAGAATTCCACCACAGACATCGGGGGCCCGCATGGTGGAGCCATTTATACAGCCGGTAACCTGAACATACTCAGCAATGATAGTGTAGAGGTGAGTGACAATACGGCCTCCGCGGTGCCCAATACGGCTTCATCATCGGTCAAGGTTCATGGTGGTGCCTTCTACGTCACAGGTAAAGTAAACATTGCCGATAACGGAGATGTTGTCTTCAGAAACAACAGGGCAACAACCACAAGCACTAGCGATGACTCCACAATCTATGGTGGTGCCATGTATGCAACTGGCAACGTGACTATTGCCAACAATGAATCTGTGATTTTTGAAAAAAATGTGGAATTTCACCTCGACACTTATCGGCTGCGTAGTCTTTATGCAGGCGGCAGCGGTGATATCATTTCACTTTCCGCCTCAAAAGGTAAGAGCATCGAATTCCGGGATGCAGTCTACATAGCTTCCGGTTCTACGGTCAATCTGAATAAAGATTATACAGATGCGGCATCAGAGGTACACAAGCAGGCAGGCGATATCATTTTCTCCGGCAAGAATACTGAGACCCACCTGAATGCAATCCTGACGGCAGATGGAGCCAACCGCAAAGCAACCAGCGATGAGATTCGCAACTCTCTCACTACGGAAGTTCGGGCCATGACCAATCTCTATGGCGGTCGGCTGTGCATCCAGGATGGGGCTATTTACAAGGGCTATGGCATTACCGCCATGGCGGATTCCGCCTCGACCGTCCAGGTGCAGGCCGCCACACTGAATCACGCAGGGTATTCTCTGACTTTCAATTCCGGCACCACACTAGAGTTAATCCAGGATAATCTCATCAGAGGCAATGTCGCGATGGGAGAAGAAAGCACTCTGCTGTTTAATGCCGTTTCAGGGATGGGATTCACCGATTTGTTCGGAGAGTTACAATTTGAAGCAGGTGCTGAAGTTACTTTCGAACCGGGCAATACGACACTCGGCACGAATAAGGTGCTGATGTACGTGAAGGACGGCATTTCCGGATGGGACAACGTGGAGCAAACCCTGCCGGAAGGAGCCAGCATCACCCAGGTGGATAACCTGCTGGTGCTGAATCATGATGAGATTACCTTCAATCGCTATTACAACGGCTCAATGACAGATGCTTCCCGTCAGTTGCAGGATACACGACTGCACAATTATGAAAGCTTGAACTTTAATCAACATTCGTCTACAGCAGCAGGCGGAGCCATCTGGCGTGGAAAAAATGGATTTGTCATTCTTTCCGACAACAAAGACGTGGAGTTCGAGAACAATTCCGCAGCTTCTTATGGTGGCGCTATTTATTCGAATTCAAACAGCACTATAGAATTGCACAACAACGATAGCGTAACGTTCAGTGGAAACAAGGCCGCTACATATGGTGGTGCTATCTTCACCAATGGTGCCACCTTGAAAATCACTAATAACGATTACGTAGCATTCAACACAAACTCAGCCACTACGGGTGGTGGACTGCAAGCAAACTCTGACGGTTCTATCGAAATCGATAAGAACGCATCCGTGAGTTTTAACCAGAATACAGCTACCTCCGGCGGAGGTAGTGCCATTTATGCCAATGGTGGCACCTTGAAAATCACTAATAACGGGAGCGTGGAATTCATCGGTAATATGGCGGTTACGTCCACGACCACCGGTGCCATCCACTCCACCGGAAATGTGACCATTGCTAACAATGAATCCGTACTCTTCGAAAAGAACACGCGTAAACGCAACAACGAATACTGTCTGAAAGCACTCCGGGCCGGTGGTAGCGGCAAGGTCGTTTCCTTGTCTGCCGCAGAGGGCAAGAGCATAGAGTTCCGGGATGCAGTGTACGTTGCAAGCGGCTCAACCCTGAATCTGAATGCCGATTTCGATAATGGGACCGAAGGCAGCATCAGGCAGACGGGTGATATTATCTTTACCGGAGAGCACACAGTAAGCAATCTTAATAATGTGTTGGCAGCCAATAAGGTCAACCGTACGGCAACTGAGACGGAAATTCGCAACTCGCGCACTTCTGAGATGCTGGCGGTGGCCCATTTGTACGGCGGTCGTTTACGCGTGGAGAACGGAGCCATCTACGAAGGCAGGGGGATTATCGCCACTGAGAGCTCATACGCCACGGTGCAGGTTAAAGATGCTGAGTTGAGTCACGTAGGATACAACCTGGAATTCAATGACAGCACCGCTCTGGAAATTGTAGGGGATTGCACCATTCGTGGAAATATAAACCTGAAGGCGGGCAGCTCGTTCAAACTGGAGCAAGCGGCATCGCTCAGTCTGCACGAGACCTTGAACGCAGATGCCTCCACTCTGACGGTGAACGGCAGTGCCCTGCTGGGTAGCGGTGCCACGCTGAATGCCAGTCTGACCCTGGCAGACGGAGCTACGCTGGATATGGAAGCGCTGGATTCCGGAGCCGTAACGCTGAATGGAGCGCTGACCTTCGGAGGGAAAGTAACGATGGGTGATAACCTGTTCTCTGCGCTGCAGAAACTGAGCAGAAAGGATGAATATATTACCCTCTTTACCGGACTTTCAGACCTGATTCTACCCACGGTTGCCAGTGTCGAGTCTTCCGGCCGGGTCTGGGTGGGGGATATATTCAGCAATCTGGCAGGAGATGAGCATTACTACTTCAACTATAAGGCCGATGTAGGCAGTCTTTCCGTTGTGTTCATTCCCGAACCTACCACAGCCACCCTCAGCCTGCTGGCGCTGGCTGGGCTCTGCGCACGCCGCAGAAGGAAATGAGCCTGAAATTACGGCAGTAGCTAAGACTTCAGCCCCTGGTTCCGGAATGGAATCAGGGGCTGTTACAAAGCAGCGCAGCAGTGTTGGTGAAATAATGATGCTGTGCCGTAGGCGCCTGCTACTCGATGACTGCCGCCAGCTGGGAAATGGCGTAGAGCGGCAGCTCGGTGAGCAGTGTGGCGGGGTGCGCGTGTTGAGGCGTCTTGAACGCGTATTCACTGGTGGAATAGGGGCGCAGGGAGGTGCGGACAGCATAGCGCGGCTGGAATCTCTGGCAGTAAACCAGCAGACTGCGAGCCCGCAGATTGCCACCGCTCTTGACTTCGATGGGGATGATATTGCCACGCAGGGTACAGAGAAAATCCACCTCGGCCTTGGCGTTCTTTTCTTCGCTGGCCCAGTAGCAGGGCGCCAGGTCGCACGTGGCGCGAAGTTCCTGCTGCACAAATTGTTCTGCCAGAGCTCCTTTGAATTCGCTGAAGATATCGTCACCGTCCAGCAGGGTGCCGGCATCCAGCCCGCTGACGGCGGATAACAGGCCGACATCCAGGAAATACACCTTGCTGATACCGCTTTCCCAGTAGGTCGACATGGGCAGAGCAGGCTTTTTAATGCGGGGCACGGGATGAATCAATCCGGCATCCTGCAACCAGCGCAGGGGAATTTCCAGGGCTTTGCGGCGGGCACCATCGTAAACATCGCTATAAACAAAGCGTTTGTTTTCCCGGGCCAGCTGCTGGGGCACAGAGTCCCACACCATATTCAGCCTGGGTTGGGATTCGGTTGGCGCGTGTTTGCTGAAATCCTCGCGGTAGTCTCGCAGCAAATTGAGCTGAGCCTGCCGTACTTCTTCAAAATTCCGCAGTTTATCGTATACCTGCACCACGCCGGGCATTCCGCCCACGTACAAATAAGTGCGCAGATGGCGGATGTAGAGGTCTTCAAAGTGGTTGATGAGTTTCCAATCCCGTTTCTGCAGCAAAGTCGCAAGCTGGGCTTGCCCGGTGGCTTCCAGAAACTCGCAGAAACTCATGGGATACAGATTCAACCGGTCAACCTTTCCGACGGGAAACCCCGTGCCCACATGGTCAGCTACACCCAGCAGAGAACCAGCCGCCACAACAGCGTATTCCCTGGCCTCCTCACAGAAATACTTCAATGAGGTGAGTGCGGCGGGGCATTCCTGAATTTCGTCCAGAATGATGAGCGTATTCTGCGGTTCGACAACGCATTTACCTTCGATGGAAATGGCCTCCAGCAGACGCGGGATATCAAAGTCTATGCTGAATGCGCGACGCGCTCGTTCGCTGTTATCAAAGCGGATATAGGCCACGTTTTTGAAATGCAGACGGCCGAATTCCTGCATGAGCCAGGTTTTCCCCACCTGGCGCGCCCCCATCAGCAGAAGAGGCTTACGAAAGGGGTGATCCTTCCATTTTTTCAGCTTCTCTATTGCGTATCTTTTCATGGCCTCTATTGTGTGTTCATATTTATATTCTCTTTTTGATTCACTGTCAACACCAATTTGCAAAAACCCAAGGTTAAATTCAGCACCGGCGTTGCAAAAACCCAAGGTTAAATTCATCACTAGTGTTGCAAAAACCCAAGGTTAAATCCGGCACCAGTGTCACAAAAACCCAAGGTTAAACTCCATCATTCCCCCCGCCCCGCCGCGAACCGGGGAGAGAACGCAAAACGCGCTTGCACTCGCGAGCGGGCTCATGTAGAATGCAAAGCATACCATGCAGCGCGTACTTTCTTTTCTTGCTCTTTCCGTTTTGCCGGCCGCGGCGCAGTCGATTGCCGATGACCAGGCCTTTGCCGATGCCGTGAAGCAGTTTCTGCCCGCACCGGCCAAGGCTATGCCGGTGAAGAAGGTGGAACTGACCTTCACGCCGGATGCCCCGCGCGCAGAAAACACCGCCCCGGAGGCTCACCCGGAGGCCTACGCCCGTTTCATCGGCCACCTGGACCAGCAGCTGAAGGATAACACTTACGATTTCTGCATGGCACTGCGCGAAATTCTGGAAGCCACGAATGATGAGTTCGCCGTGATGAGCTGGATGGAAAAAGCCGCGGCAGAGGGCAATGCGGTGGCGCTCCAGTTCGTGGGCGACCGGCGGCTCACCCGCGTGGCGCGCGACAAGGTGCAGGCCCCGGAGGTCAAGGAGGCTTATGCCATGGTGCGCAAAGCGGCAGATGCCGGGTATGATGCCGCCAAAATCAATGTGTTCATGTGCATGAAAATGGGTATCGGCACAGAGCAGGATGAAAAAGGGGCAGACCAATACATGCTCGATGCCTGCCGCAGCGGCAACATGATTCCACGCTACAAGTGGCTGCAGATGAACGGCCGCCTGCGCAGCTGGGAGGATCGCGAGCGCCCGGAGGTGGCAGCGGAAATCAACCGCGGCAATCACCACGTGCTCTATTATCTGGCCGGCATGGCCCCCAGCGCGGTTGACCAGGTCGGCATGCTGCGCCAGGCCGCAGAAAAGGGAAACCCGGAGGCGCTGTATGCTCTCTCGGCCCTGAGCTCCAGCAAGGCGCCGAAGGAAAGCTATACGCTGCTGAAAGAAGCGGTGCGCCTGCACAGCGCCGATGCCCTCTTTGCCATGGGCTCTGCCATGACGGATGGCAACCCGGAAAACCCCATCCTGAAAGAAGCCGGGGTGGAGCACAACGATGCCGCCGGTCGCGCCTTCATCAAGCTCGCTTCCATGATGGGCAATGCCTCTGCCAGTTTCTGGCTGGGCAGCGTGAATTACCACGGTAAATGCGGCGTTCCGGTTGACAAGGAACGCGCCTACCGGCACTTCGACAACGGGGCGCTGGGCGGCAATCCCACCTGCGGCACGGCAGCGGGTATCATGCTGCTGCGGGGGCTCGGCATTGAGCAGGATACGCGCAAGGGGCTCTTCTATCTGAATGTGGCGGCAAATGCCGGAGTGCCGCATGCCGTCATCATGCTGGCCTATGCCCAGCACGAGGGGCACGGGCTGCCTGCAGACACGAAGGCCGCCTGCAAGCTGCTGCAGGAAGCCGCCGCCATGGGCCAGAAACGCGCCTACGTCTACCTCGCCTACCTCACCGCCAAAGGTGGCCACAACCAGCCCGCCGACCCGAAACTGGCCGAGCGCTTCGTGCGCATGGCCGCGCTCGACATGAAAGACGAAGCCAGAACGCTGTACGACAAGCTCATGGCCGAGGGCTGGAACCCGGAGCCCTGATTCCGCCGCCGAGCATCCCCGGAATTGGGGAAAGTTGCTCGAGAAATTGATGTTTGTCGTTGTCGGGGCACGGGACTTCAGTCCCGAAATAACGGTGCTTCCAATCGGGACTGAAGTCCCGTGCTCCGACAGAGTTCCCCCACAAATTCCAATTTGTTGATTTGTTTCGAGTTCCGCTCGTCTTAGTCTCGCCATTTTAAACGGCTGCGGCGGCTTGTCTCGGCGTAGCCCGCAGGGCAAAGATGGAAGCCGCAGGAAACTTACAAACATCAATTTGTTGCCCCGCTGATGCGTATAACACATCAATCTTTAATTACCGCATCAGCAATGCGCCTTGCGGATGGCTTCGTTGAGCCCATCCATGACCGTCTCCACCTCATCGTCAAAGGCATTGCACGTCACCGCCATGGCCTCGATGCGCTTGTATGTCAGGTACAGAAGGCTGGCATCCCATGTTGCTAAGTCCGTTTGTGCGCACATGTGCAGCGTGCGTTCCAGCAGCCCCCGGACACTGCGTTGGAACGCCGATGCATCCCACTCGCATTCGTAGAGCGGCACCAGGGCATCCATCTCCAGCTGCGGCAACACCCCATAGCACATAAAGCCATGCGGCAGCCCGAAGCGAAGCACCCGGCACAGCCGCCCGGAGGAGCATATGATGGGTTCCGTTCCATACTCGTTGTAGAAACGGGTCATATCCGGCATCATCTCATAGAGCAGCATGTGCAGGACGTGGTGGCAGGGCTCCCAGGCGCATTCATTTTGATGCTGCTCATACCGCCACACCAGCAGCAGGGAATCCTCCTCCAGATAGGCGCAGGGCATGGGGCAGCTCCCCGCTCTCAGTATGGCTGAGAGCGCCTGCCAGGCAGGCTCTCCCGCAAACGGAAACTGAATCGCAAAATATTCGCTCATAGGGCAAAAGCGTGCATGGGCAACACCGGCCCATGCACGCTCCAGAGGGTTAAATTGAATCCTTTACTTCTTCTTGCGGCAGCAGCCCTTCTTCTTGGGGGCAGCGGCGCAATCGGCCTTGGGAGCCAGGGTGCGGTTCATCTGCTTCCAGCTCCAGTCCCAGCGGCCCAGGGAGGTGAAGCAGGCGGTGAGCAGGTTCACACTGGCCTCGATATCCACCTTGTGAGCCATCTCGATGCTCTGGTGCACGTTGCGCACCGGAATGGAGATGGCGCCGGTGACGGCACCGCCGGCGGTGAACTTCTGCATGGCCCCGGCATCCGTGCCGCCGGCAGCCAGGAGCTCCAGCTGGTAAGGGAAGCCACCTTCCTCGCAGAGTGCGGTCATGAACTTCACCATGCGCGGGTCGGTGATGAGGGTGCCGTCGTACACCTTCACCGCCGTGCCCTTGCCCAGCACCGTGCACTTATCGTGAGCGCCGCTGCCGGGGGTGTCGAACGCGATAGTCACATCCAGCGCAAAAGCGAAATCGGGGTTGATGGCGAGGGTGGCGGCATGGGCGCCGCGCAGGCCCACTTCCTCCTGTACCGTGAACACGGCGTACAGGTCGTACTCCGGCAGCTCGCCGACAGCCTTGATGGCGCGCACGGCCTCAATCAGCATGTAGCAGCCGCCGCGGTTATCAATGCTCTTCACATTCAGGCAGTCGCCCATCTCCACCAGGTCGCCGATGCGGGTGATGGAATCGCCGATGGAAACGTACTTCTCCACCTCTTCCTTGCTCATGCCGAGGTCCACCACGTAATCAGTCACCTGGGGCATCTTGGTGCGCTCCTCAGGGCTCATCACGTGGATGGGCTTCACGCCCATGCAGCCGGGCAGGTCCCTGGTGCCATGCACCACCACGCGCTGGGCAGTGAGGGTCTTCGGGTCAAAACCACCCAGGGGCAGAATGCGGATGAAACCGTTGTCATCGATATGGCGCACAATGAAGCCGATTTCGTCCATGTGGGCGGCGCACATGATGCGCTTCTCAGAGCTGCGGCCCTTGATAAGGGCCACCACATTGCCCACGTTATCCACCTTGATTTCATCAGCCAGCGGGGTCATCTCCTTGATGACCAGCTCGCGGATGCCATACTCAAAACCGGGAGCGCCGGTTGCCTCGCAGAGGTCTTTGAAGAGCTGGATGTTCATGGCGCCTACTTTACTCCAATCGGTCCCATTTGGCAAGGCCAGACTAACTTTCTGACACCTTTTTCGCTTCCATCCCCCCCTGACGGGCAAAAGAAAAGCAGGGCTGAAACAGGACCCCCGGGTGTGTGAATCCCCTCTGAATTTGCATCCATCAATACGCAGTTCTATCTTGCCATCGGCGGGCGGGGTGGCGTATAATGAGGGGCATGAGAAAGCTCCTTACCGCAGTTGCCTTGTCGATGATTTCCCTGAGCTCGGCTACAGAAGAAGCCATGAACCAGGTACTGGGTTCGTGGAATCAGCAGGTGGTGGATTACGAAGAGGCGCTCAAAACAGCCCCGAATGATGAAGCCCGGGCCGCTATCGAACCCCCGAATGCCCGAGAAATCGCGCCGCAGCTCTGGCAAAGCATCAATGCGCGCACCGGCAGCCGCAAGAATCCCCGAGGCAAAGGCAGCATCCCCACATTTGAGTTCGAGAAGCCCTGGGCCCTGCCCGCCGTGGTCTGGATTCTGGAGCACCCGCAGGCATTCACCGCCGCTTTCACGGATGAGGAGCAGGCCCAGCTTACTTACTTCGGCAACGCCCTGGTGGAATCCATCATCCGCGTACATTTCAGCAACCCCGGCGCAGGAGCCGCCTGCCCTGCGCTTTCTGCCACTTCCAGCGTGCGGGAGTACGAGCTGCTGCAGAAAATTTACCAGCGCAACCAGAACAAGAGCGCCCGCGCCTGCGCCGCCCTGGGCATGAGCCTCATGCTGAACAATCCCATGGTCAGCAGCATCGAAGGCAGTGAGGCCATGGCCCGCGCCAAGCGCCTGTACTACTTGAAGCAATCCATCCTGCTGGCAGGCAAGGACACGAAATTCGGGAACACCCCGCTCACCGAAGTAGCGCTGGAGCAGGCCTATTACCTGCGGCATCTGGCCGCAGGCTGCATTGCCCCGCAGCTCACCGTAAAAGACCAGCAGGGAGCCGCGCACCGCTTCCCCATCACCAGCAAGGCGAACCTCCTCATCTTCTGGTCCCCGGCAGAACCCGCCGGCACCAACATGGTGCGTGATATCGACCGCATCAAAGAACAATACCCCGGTGTTGAAATATGTCCCATCATGCCCTATGCCGCACCGGAAGAGCAACAGGCGGCTCTGCAGGAGCAAGGTATCACCACCTCCTACACCGATGATGCCAAAGGCACCGCCGGCACCACTTACCGCGTGACCCAGCTGCCCACCGCCATCCTCATCGGCAAGGACAGCACCATCATCTACGGTGGAGCACCGGATATGAAGCTGCAGAATGCACTGGAAAACATCACCGCAGCCGAACGCGCTGCCGCCAAGGCCGCCCGCCCCACCGTCACCATCCAGGAAGCCCCCGACCGGCCCGCCCCCCAGCCGGCACCGGACAAGGGGGAAGTGCCCGGTCTCCGCGAAATGCCTGAGTTTTAACCCCCACCCCTACAAAAAGCCCCGGCATGTCCGGGGCTGAATTCATTTCCTCAGTGCTTCTGCCAGCCCGGCTTGTGGCGGGAGGCAAGCTCCTCAATCACCTGCTCAATGCGCAGGCCCTTGGATGTGAGCAGCACGATAAGGTGGTAGAACATATCGGAAGCCTCGTAGATGAGCCGCTCATCCGTACCGTTGCAGGCTTCGATGCAGGCTTCGAGAGCCTCCTCGCCCACCTTCTGAGCCATGCGATTCACGCCATCGCGGAACAGGCTGGTAGTGTAGGAGCCCTCCGGCATCTCCTCGTGGCGCTTGTTGATGAAATCCTGCAGCTCGGTCAGGAAAAGCAGCGGGCTGGCCTCATTCCTCTCGCCCCAGCAGGTATCCGTGCCGGTGTGGCAGACCGGGCCATGCGGCGTGGCCTGAATGAGCAGCGTATCGTTATCGCAGTCCACCTTGATGCTCACCACATCCAGGAAATTACCGCTCGTCTCGCCCTTGGTCCACAGGCACTTGCGGCTGCGGCTGTAAAAGCACACGCGCCCGGTCTCCTGCGTCCTGGCAAAGGATTCTTCATTCATATAGCCCAGCATGAGCACCTTGCCCGTAGCGGCATCCTGAATAATGGCGGGAACCAGACCGCCGCACTTGTCGAAGTCGATTGTCATAAGCGGAAAAATTGCGGTTGCGCGCCGAGTATAGCACAATTTGCTGATATTGCCACTCTTTTTTCTGAACACGAGCGGAATACCCACGCGAGACCCGTAGAATTTGACTCACCTGCGGAGGAGGCGCACCACGTAGAAAATGGCGGCAATGACCACGGCGGCGTCATCCAGCTGGCCGAAGCCCAGCAGTGCATCCGGGATGAAATCGATGGGCGAGAGCACATAAATGAAAGCCAGGATGTACAGCACCACACTGCGGGGGCTCCAGGGGGAGCCTTTGCGGGCTTCGCTCGCCAGTTTTTCGGCAACTTGCTGTTTCTTATTCATACGGGTGATTGGCATTTGAGGAAATACAGGCCGGTATAGATGCGGGGGTCGAGGGCAATCCCCTGCTCCACCTGGGCGGCCAGCCAGGCATCAATATCATCCAGCGGGGCTTCGCGCACGGTGATATTCTCATTCTCCACCCCGCCACCGGCTGCCACGCGGCGCAGCCCTGTGGCCAGGTAGAAGGACAAGCTCTCAGAAGTAAGCCCGGGAGAGGACGGGCCATGGAAAAGGAACTTCATTTCAGCGGCTTCGTAGCCGGTTTCCTCCAGCAGCTCGCGGCGGGCAGCGGCGGCATCGCTCTCCGGGCCCTCATCGCCGCTGAGCCCGGCGGGGAAGCAGAGGCAGCGCTTCCCGATGGGCGGGCGAAACTCCTCGACCAGCAGCACCTTGCCCTCCGGGGTGCAGGCAAAGACCATCACCGCGCCGGTGTTGTTCACGCGCTCGCAGTATTCCCAGCGGCCCTCGCGGACCATATTCAGAAACTTTCCTTCGTACAGCTTTTCCATAGTGAGAAAAAAGGGGCGGCAAGCTGAATCACCCGCCGCCCCGCAGAATGTTGAGTTTGCGCTATTACTCGCGCACCAGCAGCTGGAAGCGGGCCAGGATGCGCTTGGTCACGGGGCCTGCCACTCCGGTGCCAATCTTGCGGCCATCCAGGGAGGTAGCAGCAATCACCTCGGCGGCGGAGCCGGTCAGGAAGCACTCATCGGCGCAGAGGATATCGAAGCGGTTCATCACCTTCTCCACGCAGGGGATGCCGAGCTCGGCGCAGATATCCATCACGGCGTGGCGGGTGATACCACCCAGGCCACCCTCGGTCAGCGGCGGGGTCTGCACCTCACCGTTCACCACGATGAAGATATTGTCGCCCGTGCATTCGGCCACATTGCCACGCTGGTTGAGCATGAGGGCCTCGCCGGCACCGGCGGCCACAGCCTCAATCTTGGCAGAGATACCGTTCAGGTAGTTCAGGCTCTTCACCTGCGGGCAGAGGATATCCGGGTTCGGGCGGCGGAAGGAAGAGGTAATCATGCTCAGGCCCTTCTCGTACATTTCCTTGGGATACAGGGCGATATCCTGCACGATAATGAACATGCTGGCCTTGGAGCAGTTGCGGGGATTCAGGCCCAGGTCGCCCACACCGCGGGTCACCACCAGGCGGATGTAGCCGTCCTCCATGCCGCTGGCAGCCACGGTCTCATTCGTGGCGGCGCACACCTCCTCGAAGCTCCAGGGAAGCTCAATCATGAGGTAGCGCATGGAATTGAACAGGCGCACGATGTGCTCCTCCAGGCGGAAAACCTTGCCGGAGTAGAAGCGGATACCCTCGAAGCAGCCATCACCATACAGAACACCATGATCAAAGACGGAGACCTTGGCCTCGTCCCGGTCAACCAGCTTGCCATCAAACCAGATTTTCATGAGATTGTTAAGAAATTTTTGTGAACGGCAGCATTATACGCCCTTTTTTGCACAAAGAAAGCAGAAAAACGCGGCATGCCCGTTTTTTATCATTGAATGCAACCCGCAAGCATTCTATCATGGCAGGTGAAATGGAGCATCCCGGCAAAAACTGGAACCGCATCGAAACCTGGGGCAACAAGGTCCTGGACCGCTTTCTGCCAGCCAAAGCACTGCGGTGGTGCTGGGGCGTGCTGCAGGCGCTCCTTTCCCTGCTGCTGGCAATGTTCACCCTGCAGGCAACACTGGGAGTGGCATGCATCAATGTTGTGATGGTACATTATCTGACCGCTGAGCGCATCATTCCCTGCGGCAACGCAGCAGTCAATCCCCAGAATGAAGGAAAGCTCATCAAGATTCAGGGGAAACTCACTCACTCCGAGCCGGTGCATGACCCCGTATTGAATGTGCGCATCGATGCCCCCTGCGCCAGGCGCGTTTTCACCCCGAACTACGAGGGAATCCACTCGCTCAAAACACCCCCGCCGATTCTGGACACGCTGCGTACGGGGCCGAGCCTCCTTTCCACCGAAACCAGCATCGGGGCTTATCGCATCCTGAATCATGCTCACGATGTGCTGATCTGGGATGAGTGGCATGCCCCGGCAGCCCCCGGCGATATCAGCCTCGGCACCCCGGCCGGGGGATTCTCCCTCACTTGGGAAAACACCTATTCCGCAGATTCCCGGCTTCAGTTACGCAATGCGGATGGGGTGCTGCTGGGCACGGTCACTTACCGCGTGCCTGAGCCGGAAGAGCCGCATCTCTACCTCTCCGGGCGCCAGTTGGATGGCGCCCTGGACCTGGCGCAGCAGGATACACACACCACCTACCCCGCCGGCTCCTGGGCTGAATGTGACCGCGATTCCCCATTCGGCTTTGAACCTTTCCACATTTCCCTGCTTCTTATCGGCCTGCTCATTCAGCTCGGTTTGTTGTACATGCTGCTCGGCACGCTGCGGTCCGCATGGTGGAACCTGACCCGCATGGCGGATTTCCTGCGTTTCAGGCTGCACCATGCCGCGCTGTATGCGTGCGGCATCCTCTGCCTGCTCGCCAGTGGGAGCGGGTGGCTTATCCTCATGGCCATATCGTCTCGCGCCCCCTCCCGGCTTCTGATAATCGGGCCGCTCTTCCTGGCAGCCGGGCTCATGCTCCTGATATATGCCGTGCAGCAATGGCGCCGGAAAAAATCAACAGATTCAGCCATTAACCCATCATAACAGATAGCATGGAACATCCCGGCCACGTCTGGAACGCCATTGAATCCCGGGTCAACAAGTACCTGGGGCGCATTCTGCCGGCCCAGGTGCTGCGCTGGCTCTGGGTTCTGGTGCATGGTGGGCTGGTCTTCTATGGCGGGCTCATCACACTCTTCATCATCACGGTGACCGGTGCCTTGCTTTCCCACATAACAGGAGCCTTGCTGCAGGAACAGGCCGTGCATGCCCCGGCGGATATGGTCAACCCGGCAAATGATGGCAAGCTGGTCAAAATCTGCGGCCGCGTCAGCATCCCAGCCCCCGCCTGCGACCCTCTGACCGGGGTGAGAGCTCACGTCATCCGACTGGAGCGGATATCCGCCCCCGATAAGGACAATGAAACAGAGAAATGCTTTTACCCGCACACTCTGAACGTGGGTGCCTTCACCCTCGTGAACTATGAGGAAGAACTCAGGTACATAGTCGATGAAGTAATACCTGCCCCCCTCCAATTCGGGCAACCCGCCGCGGGGTATTCCTTCGCCCCCTGCGATGAGACACAGAAGCACTTTGAGCTCTCGTTCCTGAATGGGGCTGAACGCACGCGGGTACAATACCGTGCCTACTGCGAAGACACCCTCTACCTCGTCGGGAGACAAGTGGGCAATGTCCTCGATTTCAGTGACCCGAAGGCTGCTATCTTTACCTTCCGACCGGTCAGCTGGGAAAGCAACACCCCCCGCTCATACGATGGTGCAGGTCTGGAAGAAATCTGCCTCGCAGTCATGATGCCTTTCTTTGCGTATTTACCGCTGCTGTTCGTCCTGGGGAGCCTGCGCTCCGGGCTCTGGCATGCCACCGGCGGGCGAGACCTCCTGCGGCTGCCCCTCTGCGAAGCAACCCTGCTGCTGGAAGCCGGCAGCATCTGCTTGATTTACGGACTCATCTGCATGAATGAGCCCTCCCCCACTCCTACCCTGGGGCTGGCGGCCGTCATTCTGGCTCTCGGTCTCCTGGTCCACACCCTCCGCCGCTGGCAAACTCTGCACCCATCATCTCACCACCGGGCGAATGAAGGAAACAGCAATCCCTCCTCCGAGACCGGAGGAAGATGATACCGCTCAGCAAAAACTTGTCACAACCCGGCGAAAGAAGTCATCGAGCGGAGCCGTATCCGGCTCAGGCTCCACCGGCATATCTGCCAGCATGGCATCAAGCTCAGCAAGCTCACGAGCTATGAAGGCATCTGCGGCGGGATGAGCGGGGCCCACGGCTTTTTCTGTGGAGCTGTTGCGCAGCACGAGCAATTCATCAGTCACCGCCTGCATTTCATCCGGCAGAAGGTGACGCAAATCCGCAAAGGGAACCGGAGCCGGCTTGCGTTCCTGCATAGCCCATCGCGCGGCCAGCAGCGGGCGCAGCGCGTAGAAATACTGCTTGTAAGGCACTTCCTCGCGCATGAGGTAGCGGTGAATCGTGCCCGCAGCCATGCCCAGGTAGCGGGAAGCCAGCATGCGGGGCCGCAGGACAGCCCGCAGCACGCTGCGGAACTCCTCATGCCAGGGGCTGGTGCGGTAGACAACGGGGGAATCCGCCCATTCATACACCGTGAGGTTGGATTTAAGGGCCAGGCCCAGGGCTTTGCGCAGGTCCCAGCCGTTGATATCGAACACATCGTTCAGCTCCCACTCCACCGTATCGCGGGGCTGGCGCACCGAGAGGTAGCGGGCCTGCGGGTAGTAGTAAATGCAGCGCACATCGTAATCACTGGTGGTGGAGGCATAGCCCCAGGCGCGGCTGCCGGATTCCACCGCCAGCAGCAGGCGGCAGTTCTTCTGTTGTTGCAAATCATCCAGCTTCTGCTGAATCTGCTCCCGGATGGTATTATTCATGGTGTAGTCTGATGCGTAATTGGGCGAGTTCCTCCCAGAGTCCGTCAATCCTGGGTGTCTCCGGCAGGTCTGAGCGGTCGAAAAGTGGTTTAAGGGCGGCCATTTCCTCGGCCACGAGAGCCTGAAGCTCTGCGAGCGGGATGCGCCCGGCGCGAATATCGCGCAGGAAGGCATTATCATGCGTGCGGTGCACCTGAATCACGCCCTCGGTGGCAATTTCGCGGGCCGTGTGCAGCAGGCGGAATACATGGCCCATGTGCTTGGTATCGTAATTTCCCTGGGCACCGGCCAGTGAGGCATCCGTGACCAGTCTCCCGGGATTCCGCTTCTGCTCCCACTCACGGTACTGCACACAGCGGCGGTTCTGCCGGCTGTATGCCTCTGCGCGGAAAAGCATCAACCCCAGCAGCGGGGCATCGGGTGCTATTGCGGGCGTGGAAATCGTGGTAGCATCTCGCCCGAACAGACCGAAGCGCGAAGACTGGCGATATAGCGCATACAGATTCTCATCATCCGCCAGGCGCCGGGCCGCCACATCGCAGAATCCCAATCCCTGCTCTGCCAGCCATGGCCCCAGCGGACGGAGGGAGGCACCCTGCACCACAAAGGCATAATCCTGCATCGCAGCGGGGGCCGGCGGTGGCTCCACGGCCTTGCTGTGGGTGGCAGAAATGCGCTTCAGCTGCCGCTGCGCATTGGCCATATAGGTATAATAGCAACGGCGGGAAAGGAACTGATAGCGCCCCAGGAATTCACGCAGCCAGGGGGCGCAGAAAAGCTCCTGCCCGCCACCGATGCAGGCCAGGAGTTCCAACGCGCCGGAGTTATTCAGTTCCAGCTCACGGCAGAATGCCCCCAGTTCCGTATACTGGCGGTCGTGCTTCTCATCCTGCACGAGAGAGGGGGCCTGCCCGGTGAGCACCAGAGGCAAAGGCGCCAGGAACACGCCCTTGAAGTCATCATCACTCGCGGGGGTGTCCAATCCGTAGGCCTTGCTGCCGGCTATGCAGTCCAGGCAGATGAAAGGGCTGATAGTGTTAATATTAAGGCTCATGGGTAATTGTGGTCTTGAGCCCACATAGTGGGCTCAAAGATAAAGGAAAAGCAATCTGCGCTGCGGGCAGATGGAATCACAGGCGCACGCAGATACCTTCGTTGTGCAGGTATTGCTTGAGCTCGGGAATCTTGATTTCGCCGAAGTGGAACACGCTGGCGGCCAGGGCAGCATCGGCATGGCCGAGTAGGAAGGCATCCGCAAAGTGTTCCCTGGCGCCGGCGCCACCACTGGCAATGACCGGGATGCTGAGCTCATCGGAAAGGCGGGCGAGCGCCTCATTCGGGAAGCCCTGCTTCACGCCGTCGTGGTCCATGCTGGTGAAGAGGATTTCACCGGCGCCGCGGTCGGCCACCTCGCGGGCCCAGTCGAACAGGGTACGCTCCACACGGATACGCCCACCATTCACATAGCAATGCCAGCCATCGGCATCGCAGCGGGCATCGATAGCCGCCACGCAGACCTGGGAACCGAAGTGGGCGGCAATCTCGTTCACCAGCTGCGGATTGCGAAGGGCGGCGGAGTTCAGGCTCACCTTGTCCGCACCGGCTTCCAGCAGGCGGGCCACATCGGAAAGCTCGTGAATACCACCGCCCACGGTGAAGGGAATGGAGATGGCAGCGGCCACGCGGGAAACCATATCTGTGAAGGTCTTGCGGCCTTCGTGTGTAGCTGCGATATCGAGGAACACGAGTTCATCTGCCCCCTGCTCGCTGTAGGCCTTGCCCAGCTCCACAGGGTCGCCGGCATCGCGCAGGTTCACGAAATTGATACCTTTGACGGTGCGGCCGTCCTTGACATCCAGACAGGGGATAATGCGTTTAGCTAACATAAAAAAGGTTTAAGGATTAAGGACTAGGGATTAATTTACTTATCTGCAAATAATGCAGGGAGATCGATGCGGCCTTCGTAGTAGGCCTTGCCGAAGACCACCGAGGGAATGCCGGCAGCATCCAGTGCGCGGATATCCTCCGTGCAACTCACGCCACCGCTGGCAATGAGACGGCAGCCGGGGTGCTTCGCCATGATTTCCTGGTAGAGCGCGGTATTCGGGCCACCCAAGGTGCCATCGCGGGAGATATCGGTGCAGAGCACGCGGGTGATACCGTGGCTCATGTAGAAGCTCACGAACTCATCCAGGCTCATGCCGCCATCCTCGCGCCAGCCCTTGATCATCACGCGGCCATTGAGAGCATCTGCCCCCACGATGAAGCGCTCCGGGCCGTACTTCTCCGCCCACTGCAGGAGGCGCTGCGGGTCGGTGGCGGCCAGGCTGCCCACCGTCACCATGGCGGCACCGTGGTCAAAAGCGGCCTGCAGGTCGCTTTCCTGCTTGATACCGCCGCCGAAATCCACCGTCATCCCCAGGGCCGTGATTTTCCTGAGCGACTCCAGATTCACGATGTGGTCTGCCTTGGCGCCATCCAGATCCACCACATGCAGACGCCGCACGCCCATGTCGTAGAAGCGGCGGGCTACATCCTCGGGGTGGGCATCGTAGGTCTTTTTGGCGGCGTAGTCGCCCTTGGTCAGGCGCACACACTGGCCGCCGATGATATCAATGGCAGGGATGAGCTCAATCATGGCAGAGGTGGATGAAGTTGTGGAGAATACGCAGGCCTACATCGCCGCTTTTCTCCGGGTGGAACTGGGTGGTGTAGAAATTGCCGCAGCGCAGGGCGGAGGCATAGGTCACGCCGCCATAGGTGGTGCGGGCAATGGCCGCAGCGCAGTCCGGCACATAGAAACTATGCACGAAGTAGACGAAATCGCCCTCTTTCAGGCCATCGAAAAGCGGGGTGCGCAGGTTTTCGATGGTGTTCCAGCCGATCTGGGGGATTTTCACACGACCCTCCGCGCAGATGGCGGGGAAGCGCAGCACCGGGCTTTCAAACACCCCCAGGCAGGGGGTATCCCCCTCCTCGGAATGAGCGCAGAGCAACTGCTGGCCAATGCAAATCCCCAGCACCGGCTGCTTCAGGCCGCGAATCACCTCGCCCAGCCCGCTTTCGCGCAGGTAGGCCATAGTGTTGGCCGCTTCTCCCTGCCCGGGGAAAATCACGCGGTCAGCAGCTGCCAGGGCGGCAGCATCATCCGTGACCAGCGGTTCCACCCCGATGCGGCGGAGCGCATTGATAACCGAGCAGATGTTGCCGGCGTTGTATCTGACTACTGCAACGTTCATAAACTTAAAGGGTTCCCTTGCTGGAGGGCAGCACCAGGTGGCGAACATCGCGCTGCACCGCCACACGGATGGCGCGGGCCAGCGCCTTGAAGGTGCCCTCAATCTTGTGGTGTTCGTTATCACCCTCGGCCTTGATGCTGAGGTTCATGAGCGCGGCATCGCTCAGACTCTTGAAGAAGTGGTAGAACATCTCCGTGGGCATATCGCCGATGCGCTCGCGCTTGTACTCCGCCTCCCACTGCAACCAGGGGCGGCCGCCGAAGTCCAGCGCCGCGCTGCACAGGCAGTCATCCATGGGCAGGCAGTAGCCATAGCGGGAAATACCCAGCTTGTTGCCGATGGCCTTGCGCAGGCACTCGCCCAGCGCCAGACCGGTGTCCTCGATGGTGTGGTGCTCGTCCACATGCAGGTCACCCTTCACGCGGATAGTCACGCCCATGCCGCCGTGGTGGGCCAGCTGGGCCAGCATGTGGTCAAAGAAACCCAGGCCGGTGCTCACCTCGCAATAGCCGGGGCGGTCCAGCTCCAGTTTCACGTAGATATCCGTCTCGCGGGTGGTGCGCTGCACCTCGGCGATGCGCTCGCCTGCCACCAGGATTTCGGTAATCTTCTTCCAATCCATGCCGGCGGTGCCAATCTGCAAGGCCTTGCAGCCCAGGTTCTGTGCCAGCTGCACGTCCGTGGCACGGTCACCGATGACGTAGCAGTTCTCCAGGTCGTAGGAGCCGTCCATGTACGCGGTGAGCATCCCCGTGCCGGGCTTGCGGGTGGGGGCATTGTCCTGCGGGAAATGGCGGTCGATGAGGATGGCATCGAACTCCACTCCCTCGCCCTTGAGCGTATCGAGAATGAAGTTATGCACCGGCCAGAAGGTATCCTCCGGGAAGGAGGCGGTACCCAGGCCGTCCTGGTTGCTCACCATCACGAACTCGTAGTCCGTGAGCTCGCGGATGGTGCTCAGCGCGCGGAAGGTGCCGGGCACGAACACGAGCTTCTCGAAGGCATCAATCTGCTCATCGGCAGGTTCCTGGATGATGGTGCCGTCGCGGTCGATGAAAAGGGCCTTTTTCTTCATGAATCAGAATTGCTTGAGGGCTGCGAGGAGTTCGTCGTTCTCCGCCGGGGTGCCGATGGTGATGCGCAGGCAGTTCTCGCACATCATGATGCGGTGGCGGTTACGCACGATGATACCCTGCTCCACCAGCGCATCGTAGATGCGGCAGGCATCATTCACCCGGGCCAGGAAGAAGTTGGCATCGCTGGGGTACACTTGCTTGCAGATAGGCAGAGCGGCCACGGCCTGCATCATACGGGTGCGCTCGGAAAGCGCTTCGTCCACCCAGGCGCGGATTTCATCCATGTGGTCCAGGCGCTCCATGGCGGCGCGCTGGGTGAGGATGTTCACATTGTAGGGATACTTCACCTTGTTGAACAGGGCTATGACCTCCGGATGCGCCAGGGCCATGCCCAGGCGGATACCGGCAGAAGCCCATGCCTTGGAGAAAGTGTTGAGCACGATAAGACGCGGGTACGCATCCAGCAGGGAGCTGAGCGAGGAACCCGCGGGGGCAAAGTCGATGTAGGCTTCATCCACCACCACCATGCCGGGGAAGATATCCAGCACCTTGCGGATTTCCTCCATGGGCAGGAGGTTGCCGGTGGGGTTGTTCGGGCTGCAGATGAAGATGACCTTCGTGCAGGGGGAGTAGATGGATTGCAGGAAGGACTCGGCCTCAAAGCGGAAGCCCTCCTCCAGCGGGATGGCGTTGTAGCGGATGTTGTTGATATCGGCGCAGACCTCGTACATGCCGTAGGAAGGCGCAATGGCCGCCACTTCGTCCACGCCGGGGGTGCAGAAGGTGCGGAAAATGAGATCGATGGCCTCATCGCTTCCGTTGCCCAGGAAGATGCGTTCCGGGGCCACGCCCTTGTAGGCGGAAATCTTCTGCTTGAGCTCCCACTGCAGCGGGTCGGGGTAGCGGTTGTTCGGGGCGTTGTGCGGGCATTCGTTCGCATCCAGGAACACATGGGCAGCCTTGCCGGCATACTCATCGCGGGCGGAGCTGTAGGGC
This sequence comes from uncultured Verrucomicrobiales bacterium, assembly GCA_937916135.1. Taxonomy (GTDB): domain Bacteria; phylum Verrucomicrobiota; class Verrucomicrobiia; order Verrucomicrobiales; family Akkermansiaceae; genus Akkermansia. The sequence goes on along the minus strand of CALFTQ010000013.1, from coordinate 15,534 downwards.
TTGAGCTTCAGGATATTCGGGCGCACCAGGCGGGCAATGCCAGTACCCTGCTCCTCCTGCGGCTGAGCGGCCACGGCCTGCATACGCAGGGTCATGGCGCGGGCGTGGGCATCCAGATGCTCGGCCTGGGCCATGAGCTCCACCGTGCGGCCGATGCTGCGTATCCCCTCGGCAGAGAGGGTCTGCAGGGTCATCTTGCGCTGGAAACTGTCGATGCACAGGCTGCTGTACGCGCGCACACAGCCCATGGTGGGCAGCGTGTGGTTGGTGCCGCTGGCGTAGTCGCCCGCGCTTTCGCAACTGTAGTTGCCCAGGAAGATGGAACCGGCATTCACCGTCTCGGCGGCCACGGCATCTGCCCCCTCCATGGCAATGATGAGGTGCTCCGGGCCGTAGGCATTGGTGAAGTCGATGCAGTCCTGCTTATCGGCCAGCACAATGATGCGGCTGTTGGCAATGGACCTGGCGGCAATCTCCTTGCGGGGCAGCGCGGCAAGCTGCTGCTCCACCTCGGCGGCCACGGCCTCGGCCACGGCGGCGCTGGTGGTCACCAGCATGGCCTGGCTGTCCGGCCCGTGCTCAGCCTGGCTCAGCAGATCAGCCGCCACAAAGGCCGGCACACAGGTGGAATCGGCCAGCACTTCCACCTCACTGGGGCCGGCAGGCATATCAATGGCCACCCCGGCCAGGGAAGCAAGCTGCTTGGCGGCGGTCACATAGGCATTGCCCGGGCCGAAAATCTTATCCACCTTCGGTACGGAAGCGGTGCCGTAGGTCATGGCGGCGATAGCCTGGGCGCCGCCCACCTTGAAGATGCGCTTCACCCCGCAGAGCTCAGCCGCAAAGAGGATGGCGGGGTTCACCTTGCCATCCTTGCCGGGAGGCGTGCAGAGCACCACTTCCTCGCATCCGGCCACGGCCGCGGGCACCGCCAGCATAAGCACCGTGGAGAACAGCGGGGCCTGGCCACCGGGCACATACAGACCCACGCGCTGAATGGGCAGCGTGCGCTGCTCGCAGACCACGCCGGGGGCGGTCTCCAGCTTCACCGGAGCCTGCGTGTTGCGCTGCAACTCGTGGAAGTCATAGATATTGCAGTAGGCCAGCTCTATGGCTTCCTTCAGCTCCTGCGGCACCCGGGTGCAGGCTTCCGCCACCTCGGCGGCGGAAACCGCGAATTCTTCCAAATCCACACCATCAAAACGGTGGCCGTATTCGTGCAGCGCCTTGTCGCCATGCTCATGCACAGCGTCCATGATGGGGCGCACTACATCGAAGAGCTGGGTGACATCGAAGGCCGGGCGGCGCACCAGCTCCGCCCACTGTTCACGATTGGGTTCCGTTATGATAGTCATGAGAATAAAGAAGTTACAGAATCATTTTTTCGATAGGCAGCACCAGGATACCCTGGGCACCGGCTTCCTTGAGCTTGCCGATGATATCCCAGAAGCAGGATTCATCCAGCACGGTGTGGATGCTGCACCAGCCCTCCTGGGCCAGCGGCATGATGGTGGGGCTCTTCACACCCGGCAGCACGGAGACAATCTGCTCCACGCAGTCCTTCGGCGCGTTCATGAGCACATAGCGCTTGTCGGCGGCGGTCATCACGGCATCCATGCGGAAAAGGAGCTTATCCAGAATCTCGCGCTTCTCGGTGGGCAGGTTCTTGTGGGCAATGAGCACGGCCTCGCTCTCCAGCACCACCTCGACCTCGCGCAGGTTGTTGCTCACCAGCGTGGCACCGCTGCTCACGATATCGAAGATGGCATCTGCCAGGCCGATACCGGTGGCGATTTCCACCGAACCGGTGATGACATGAATATGAGCCTGCACCCCCTGCTCCTCCAGCCACTGGCGGAGAATGACGGGATAGGAAGTGGCAATCTTGCGCCCCTGCAGCCACTGCGGGCCGGTGTACTCATGCTCCTTGGGGATGGCGATGCTCAGGCGGCAGCCACCGAAGCCGAGCTTCTTCACGATGTCGGCATCTCCCTGGCGCTCCAGGTACTCATTAAGGCCCACCACACCGATATCCGCCACACCGTCGGTCACGGTTTCGGGGATATCGTCATCGCGCAGGTAGAGCACCTCCATGGGGAACTTGCGGGCAGCCACCAGCAGCGTGCGCTTCGAGGAGCTCACCTTGATACCAGCCTCGGCCAGGATGGACATGGTGTCCTCATTCAGGCGGCCCTTGGATTGTACGGCAATTCTCAGATTCATGTTATCGGAAATGGGTTAAACAGGTATTTTTTCTATCATAGAACAAGGACGCGTCTATGCCTGATAGATGCGTCCTCGGTCTCTAGCACATTATGTGCCGGCAGGTTCAGGAAACCTTGGCAGCGGCCTCCTTCAGGTTCTTACCAACCTTGAACTTCACCACCGTGCGGGCGGGAATCGGAACATTCTTGGCAGGGTCCTTGGGGTTGCGGCCAACCTTGGGCTTCACTTCCTTCACGGTGAAAGTGCCGAAGTTGCGCAGCACAACGCGATCACCCTTACCCAGAGCATCGGTGATAAGCTCGATGGTCTTCTGGATGATATCAAGCACTTCGTTCTGCGTAAAGCCGTTGTCCAGCTCAGCGCATACCTTGTTTACAAGCTCTCTCTTAGTAATCGTATTTGCCATAATAAAAATTGCTTTGTTGAAAAGCCGGGCACATTGTAGACCAAAAAATCCTTTTTGTCTCGCCTAAAGTGATAAAAAATGCCGAATTCTGCGTCACCTGAGCGTTTTTTCGGCTTTTTTCCGGGATTTTAGGTTGACGCAGCGGACATTTGCCCCCATTCTTATACCCGAACATGGCCAATCAGTACAGTATTCAGCTTTCCCGAGACGAAGCGACCGCCCTGAAAAACAAATTAGACCGCCGCCCGGATTTCCGCGCCACTGCGCGGGATTATGCCGATTTCTGTTTCGAAAATGAAAGTGTAAATGTGGCCTTTTATCCGAAGAAGGGACGCCTGCTCATCCAGGGGCGGGGCTCGGAGGATTTTGTGAAGAACATACTCCAACTGGAACCGGAAGAAAAGGCACCTTCTCTGAAATCCACCCTGCCCGCCCTGGTGGATACTACACCCCACTTCGGCGTGGACGAAAGCGGCAAGGGAGATTACTTCGGCCCCCTGGTCGTAGCCGGCGTGTACACCGATGAACGCTGCGCAGCGGAACTCGCCCGGCTCGGCTGCCGCGACAGCAAGGCTATCCCCGACGATAAGAAGATTCACGCCATTGCTGAGAAAATCAAGAAAACCGCCGGGGTGGTGTACGAGGTCATCTGCATCGGTCCCCGCCGATATAATGAGCTCTATGCGGAAATAGGAAACCTGAACCGCCTGCTGGCCTGGGGGCACGCCCGCGTCATTGCCGCGCTGCATGAAAAAGTGCCCGCCTGCCCCCGCGCCCTGAGCGACCAGTTCGCCAACGAGTGGGTGCTCAAACGCGCCCTGGGGCAGCGCCATATCCCCGTGCAGCTGGAGCAGCGCACCAAGGCCGAAAGCGATGTGGCCGTGGCTGCGGCCTCCATCCTGGCCCGCGACCGCTTCGTGCAATGGATGCAGCAGACCGCCGCCGCCAGCGGGTGTCCCATGCCCCTGGGCTGCGCCCCGCACGTCACCCGAGCCGCCCAGCACTTCGTGGCTACACATGGCCGGGAACGCCTCCAGGATGTTGCTAAACTTCACTTCAAAGTCACCCAGAAGCTCAAATAACACAAAAAAATCACTTTTTTGCAAGAATTAGCTTGCAAGCTCCCGCGATTTCGTGTATATTCCCGCCGCACCCCTTCACCAAGGGTTCATGCCAAGCATGGGCAGGTGTCTGAGTGGTCGAAAGAGCACGATTGGAAATCGTGTGTACGTCAAAAGCGTACCGAGGGTTCGAATCCCTCCCTGTCCGTCAAAAGGATAAAAAGCTGCAACTCAATGAGTTGCAGCTTTTTATTTTTCCTCAAAACTAAAGAATTAGGCTTGAAGGCAGGGCCCGCGCGTGATATAATGCGCGCGTGAAGGTTATCGTTGTTACAGGAGGCATAGCATCCGGCAAATCCACGGTGGTGGAAATGCTGCAGGAGATGGGTGGCGCCGGGGTTGAGTTGTTCGATTGCGACGCCGCGGTGGCGGAGTTGCAGCAGAGTGGCAAATTATCCCGCGACCTGGTCACCGCATTCGGCAAAGAAGCGCTGTGCGATGACGGCAGTGTGAACAAGGATTACCTGCGCGGCATCGTGCAGAATGACCCGGAAGGCCGCGATAAACTCAATAACCTGATTCACCCCAAGTTGGCGCAGATGAGTCTGGATGCCCAGGCGGAGGCCCGCCGCCGCGGGGATGTGCATACCTTCCTGGTGGATATTCCGCTGTATTTCGAAAGCCCGGTGGAGTTCGGGGCCGATATCGTGTGCGTGGTGGCGGTAACGCCGGAGATGCAGATTGCGCGCATGGCCAGCCGGGATGGTTTTGACCGCAGCCAGGCAGAAGCCATGCTGGCCGCGCAGATGCCCACCCAGGCCAAGATTGACCGCGCCGGGCTCGTATTCTGGAATGAGGGCAGCCCCGAGCTGCTGCGCAGCCAGGTGGAGCTTTTCTACAACACCGAACTGGCCGCCGAAGCCAAGGCCATGCATGCGCGCTCGGTGGTTATCAACCTGAACGAACTGCGAGCCCTGCCGCTCAATGAGCTGCAGCGCATTGCCACCACCACCGCCCGCCGCGGCACCGATACCCTGCCCCGCCCGCAGCTGGTGGCCGAGCTGGCGCGCACCTATCTGGCAGAGGGCAACCAGGTGTATGTGAGCGGCGTGCTGGAGTTCGGCAAGGACAACATGGTGTTCCTGCGCGATGCCGCCCGCAGTTTCCGCCCGGGGGAGGATGACCCGCGCCTGCCCCAGGACCTCATCCGCAAGCACGAGCTGCGCCCCGGCAATATGGTGAAGGTGAAGCTGCGCCCCGCCCAGGGCAAGAATGAAAAGAGCCTCATGGCAGGCGAAGTGGTGGAGATTGAGGGCACGCCGGTGGCCGACTATACCCAGCCCAAATCTTTCGACAAACTCACCCCGCTCATCCCGACCGAGCGTCTGATTCTGGAGAATCCGGATATCAAATCGCCGGCCATGCGTGTGCTCGACCTCATCACCCCGCTGGGCATGGGTCAGCGCGCCCTGGTGGTGGCTCCGCCCCGCGGCGGCAAGACCGTGCTGCTCAAGACCATGGCCAGGAGCCTGCGGGCCAACTATCCGAAGACTGACCTGCTGGTGCTGCTGCTGGATGAACGCCCGGAGGAAGTGACCGATTTTGAGGACACGGTGGATGTGCCGGTGTATGCCTCCACCTTCGATGAACCCTCCCGCCGCCACGCGCAGCTGAGCGACCTGCTGCTGGAGCGAGCCCGCCGCCTGGTGGAGCAAGGGCACGATGTCATCATCATGCTCGACTCCCTCACCCGTCTGGCCCGCGGCTACAATGCCAACCAGAGCGGTGGCCGCACCATGTCCGGCGGCCTGGGCTCCAACGCCCTGGAAAAGCCCCGCAAATTCTTCGGCGCAGCCCGCAAGGTGGAGGAAGGCGGCAGCCTCACCATCATCGCCACCTGCCTCATCGAGACGGAATCCCGCATGGATGAAATCATCTTCGAGGAGTTCAAGGGCACCGGCAACATGGAAATCCGACTCGACCGCGAGCTTTCCGAGCGCCGCATCTACCCGGCCATTTCCATTCCGCAGAGCGGCACCCGCAATGATGACCGCCTCTACCACCCGGATGAGCTCCTGCGCGTGCTGCAGGTACGCCGCCAGCTGGCCACCCTGCCCGGCTGGGAGGGGCTGCAGACCCTGCTCAAGAACATTGAGCACACCCAGAATAACCTGGAGATTCTGCTCAAGGGGCTCACCATCTCCACCAGATGAGGACCTTTCTGCTCCGTCACCCGCTTCTGCGCTTTCTGATGACGGTAGCCAGCTGGCTGGTGGCTGTACCGGGTGTGGCGGCCAGTTGCTTCCTGCTCGCCCAGCTCCTCATGACCGTGTGCAGCGAGCGGGTGTATGAAATCAACCCGGCGGAACCCGTCCGCACCGAACTGGACGGCAAGCTCGTCAAATTGCTGGCCGACGAAGTGCGCAGCGGCAGCGGGCCGCTGGAGCTGGAAGCCTTCGGGCTACGGAAGGAAAATGCTCTGCTCCTGAGTGCAGACTACTCCGATAGCGAGCGCAAAAGTCTTTTTTACCTGTCCATAGACGGAGTGCCGGAATTCGACAAGGTGGCTGACCGCATTCTGGTGGGGAATTATGAGCTGAAGCTGGATTCGAAGCAGGACTCTCCCCTGCTGGACGGGGTACAGGCAATCCCCACCAGCCAGGTCACCCTGCCACCCGCCTTGCAGAAGCGACTGAAAGAGACGACCTCCGATCAATTCGTACTCACAGGCGGCACGCACTTGCAATTATCCTATGTTCCCTCCCCGGTCCGGGCGAATGAATACCTGTACGGCCGACTGAAGGGGAACAGCATCCATGTTCAGAGCTATCTCCGCGGGCAGGAGTCATTCCGGAACTTCACCCACGAACATGCGCTGACCATCATCAGTCTGGAAGAACTGGCACTAGGCTTGCTCTGTGTATTGCCCTGTGCGCTCGTCGCTGCGTGGTTTGCCCTCTGCCACCACAGGCACGCCACCGAGTTCCTGCGCGGGCATGCCGGCCTGCGAATTCTCCTCTGCGCCGTGGGTTGGTTAGCCGCACTGGGTGCCGCCAATCCCGGGTTCTCCTTGCTGCTCATGAGCTTCCTCCTCATAGAGCTACTCCCCATGGCCATGGGCTTTCTGGCATTCAGTCTCGGCAGCCTGTGGCTGAGTGTCAGTCTCACCTGGCCCGGCACCTCATGGGCTGTCTGTCTCCGCCGGACGCTGTATGCTGTCCTCATTCTCATCGGGCTGAATGGCATCCTTGCCCTGTTCGGGAGTCTCTGCAGCTGACACAGGCAGCACCCACCGGCGGCATTCCTGCAGCCCCACCACTTCCGCGCCGAGGGCATCCTCAGCTTCCACTGAGGGCAGCAGGATGATGCGCCCCGCCCGCACATCTGCCGGTTGCACGCGCTGGGCAGGATGCTGCCCGAGAATCGCCACATCCACAGCCTGCTCCGGAGCAGAGGCCAAGGTGGTATAAGCCGCATTTCCCACGTAGAGCACGCGCCCGGCGGGGGATTCCCAGAGCACCAGCGGGTGGTGGCTGGCCGCATTCCGGCGCGAAAGCTCCGGCGGAGCGGGCATGATGGTGAACCTGCCGGCCTGGGTTTCAAACACAAGCCCCTCCGGCGGAAGCTCGTGGGCCTGCATAACCGGCACCTCCGGCCACATGCGCTGCACCACGGCCGCACCGCCGCCGGAACTCACCTGCGGAGACGTCACCAGCATGGAGCCCGGAGTGTAGCCCGCATGAAACAGGGTGGGCACCGTCTTCATCTCTGCCGTGGTCTCGTTGCCGCAATCAATCAGCAGACCATGATTGCCCAGCATGGTGAAGCTGCCACCGAAATTGGTACCCTGCACCAGGATGGAATGCAGCGGTGCCGGCGCCTGCGCGGGCAGGTAGGCATAAGGCAGCTCACCGAACCAGCTGACCACCGCCAGCAGCAACGCAGCCGATTGCTGCGCCGCCCAGCCGGTCGCCACGCCCACCCAAGGCACCCCGGCCAGGCAGAGATGCAGCAGGCCGCAGAACATGACCACCGGCAGCAGCGGCGTGATGGCGATATTCGTCAGGAAACTGGAGCTATTGACCGTGTGGAAGAAATACAGCGTAATGGGTACTGATACCAGCCAGGCACTCAGCGACACGATGACAGCCCCGCGCACCCCCAGCTCAAAATTGCTCCAGCGCATCTCCCAGCGCGTGCGCAGCGAAATGGGGATGTAGTCATCCGGCCCGAACCATGCCTTTTCCTCCAGGCAGAGTTTCAAAGCTATGCAGAGTGCGGCGTACACCCCGAAGGAGAGCAGGAAGCCCGCATTGTACAACTGGCTGGGGTCGACCAGCAGAATAAGCAGCGCGGCAAAGCTCCAGGTATTCAGCAGGCTCACCCGCCGCTGCAGCATGAAGCCCAGCAGCAGCACCGCCAGCATCACATACGCCCGGATGGCCGGCACCGCCGCCCCGGTCATGAGCACATACACACCCACCGAAACCAGCACCAGCGGGCGAATGACCACCGGACGCACGCGCAACAAGCGCAGCAGCAGCCAGAAAATACCAGAAACCAGCCCCACATGCAGGCCGCTCACCGCAAAGGCATGCAGACATCCGCCGTTGCGGAATCCGGCCATCGTCTCCTCCCCGGCGCCGCTCTTATCGCCCAGCACCAGGGCGCAGAGCACCTGCCGCGCAACATCCGTCTCCGTGCCCGGCGGCATGAGCCGCCCGGCAAGATGTTCACGCACGCGGAGCCCCCAGTGCTGCACCGTGCGCAACGAAAGCGGCTTACCCAGCTTCTCCCCCTCAATGAAATCCAGAGCTGCAGCAATCCCCTGCCCCCGCATCCACGCCGCAGTATCAAACACACCCGGCACCCCGGCAGGCGGTGTTTCCTTCCACTGGGCCCTCACCTGCACCACATCCCCCGGTTTCCAGGGAGTCTCGCCCCGCAGCACCACACGCACGCCATTCCACCCGGTGCTCAGCACACAGCCGCGGCGCAGCTCGCGCTCCACCGTGCCGCGCAGTTCCACCACCTCCTGCAGCTCTGCCTGTTCGCAGAAGGCAGAGGCGCGCTCCTCCAGCAGGCGGGTATGCAACCCCGCCACCAGCGCACACAAGAGCGAGCACAAGGCAATGCGCCACACACGGCAAAGCAATGCAACCAGCACTGCCAGCGCTGAGACCACCAGCCACCACCCGCCCGGCACAGCCCCCGCCACCGCCACCAGCGGCAGAAACAAGGGAGCAGCAAGAAGATGGCGGCGGAGATATTTCATGTATCAAAATGGGATGCGGAATTTTCTCAGCAGAACTTCATGCCGCCAGGCATTTATCCTCAATCAGTCGCGATAGTGCGTATGGTCAAGCGTCATGCAGAGCACCATGCTACCCTGGGGGCCGCGGGGTTCACAAGTGGCAACCAGAGACAATTTCGGGGAAATGAAAGCGCGGTGGTTATGCTCGAGGCAGGTTCCGTATTCCACGAGCATAGGGACAACACATTCCAGCAGGGTGGTTACAGCAGCTTCCGGATTTGAATCCCGGCAGATGACCTCCAGCAAGCCAAGCTCTTCCATCCCCTCAGTTCTGAAACCATACAATCCACCCTCCTGCGGGTCGGGGCTCACCTGCACGATGACGGGAAGCGAGTTTTCCGGGTGCTGCGCCAGATCAGCAGCATAGCGGGCAGGCATCAGCATGCGGCCGAAATCAATACCGACGCATCCCGGCGCCTGCGCCGCCTGGCACAGAAGGCGGACGTAGCGCTTTGCCAGCTCTAACGGCACCGCGCCAGGTTCCTCCAGCGTGATTTCAACGTAACAGTTATGCCCCAGTATAGCGCGTTTCTCTTCCTCGGACAGGGGAGCATCCTCTGCCAGAGCCCCCAGCCCCTCGCCCATCCAGGCGTGGTTCACCATGTCCACCCGGGCAGAGGCTTCATCCTTGCACCAATTGCGCAGTAGCTCCGCATCCGGCAACTGGTCAGCCAACAGCACGCGGCCACTGAAACGCGGACGCGGGCAACGCAGCTGGCAACCGCGGAGCGCTCCGTGCTGCTTCAACAGGGTAACTACATCATCCGGCACCGGCATAACCGGATTCTGCGCATCCATGGGCATATCCTCGTCCCCCTTCACCTCCAGCGCCACATCCAGCGCCGTATGTCCGGCCACGCTGACAGCATTCACGTCCGCCCCAGCCTCCAGCAACTCACGGATACGTCTGACAACCAGCGCCTTGTCTTCCTCACAGCGAATTGAGCAGAGGGAATGCAACGGGGTTGTTCCGGAAGGATTGACCGCCCGGTCAGCCCCGCCCGGGGTGGCGCCGTGGGACAGCAGCAGTTCCACCAGTTCCTCATTTCCCCAGGCCAGCGCATGAATCATGGGCGGAAACGCAAGCCCTGCATCTGGCCTGGCCCCATGCCGGAGCAGGAAACGAATGGCATTCATGTCTGGCCGGGGCTCGGTGCAGAACGTCTGGAGTACAGTGGTCTCGCTCGCATAAGGAGGCAGCGGAGCATTGATATCCATACCGAGCTCCAGCAGAAGCTCCGCTCCGCGTGTGTTGCCTTTCATCAACGCGAGCCAGAGCAGTTCCGTACTCCTGCAGAACTCAGCCTTTTCCTCCTCGCCGAATTGGGCCAGGAGTTTCCGGGCTTCCTCCGGGTCATAGCCGTGAACAGTTGCTTCCAGCATGATTTTGCCCCAGGCCAGCGGACGCTTGTACCAGCACCAGAGCGTCAGGGCTGCAATCGCCAAGGCAAGCATGACAACGCCGGCCACCACCTGTCCCTGGATGATGCGCACGACGCAACGCACCATATAGGAACCAAACAGGCAATATCCCAGAATAGTAAAAATGCGGGCTGACATAGGAATCAACGGTAGACCATCACCGGGCCGGTGATGGCGGATTGGACAGAGCGGACTTTCTGCAATGCCTTGATGAAAATGGCGGCGGCAGCATCCACCTCCTCCGCCGTGCTGTAGCGGGAGAGGGAGAAGCGCAGAGACTCGCGCACCTGCTTGTCCGGCAGCCCCATGGCCAGCAACACATGGCTGGGATGCGGCTCCGCACTGGTGCAGGCCGAGCCGGTGGAGCACAGCAGCCCTGCGGGCTCCAGAAGCAGGAAAAGGGATTCAGCCGATACCCCCGGCACGCGCATATTCAGCACATGCGGCAGGCGCGGCGCCGCAGCCCCGTTGATGCACACTTCAATACCCGCCGCAGTAAGGGTCTCAACAAAACGGTCGCGCAGGGTGGCCATGCTGCGGTAGGTCTCCGCGGCAGCCAGAGCCACCTCCGCCGCCTTGCCGAAGCCGATGATGCCGGCCACGTTCTCCGTGCCGGCGCGGCGGTAGTCCTCCTGAGCCCCGCCGGTAAGATACGGCGTGCATTCCGTACCGGTGCGCACGTAGAGAGCCCCCACACCTTTGGGGCCGTGAATCTTATGAGCCGAAAGGGAGGCAAAATCGATAGCGTAGTCATGCAGCACCATGGGCAGTTTACCCGCCGCCTGTACTAAATCGACATGCACGCGGGCACCCGCTTCATGCGCAGCCGCGGCAAGGGAGCGCACGGGCTGGATCACGCCAGTCTCATGATTTGCCCAGGCAAAGCTCGCGCCATCGTGACCCGGCAGCAGCTCGCGCCACTCCGGCAGGTCGGCCATGCCGTTGCTCAGCACCGGGGCGGCCTCCCCACGGGCTGTGCGCAGCGTGGCCGGATGCTCGGTTGCCAGGGTGAGCACATGCCGGAACTGAGCCAGAGCCGCATTGCTGGCCTCTGTACCGCCGGAGGTGAAGATGATTTCCGACGCATCTGCACCCACCAGGGCGGCCACCTGCTCGCGGGCGTGGTCGATGGCCTTGCGCACCGCCTTGCCGACGGCGTATGCGGCAGAGGGATTGTAGAAATTCTCACGCAGGTACGGCAGCATGGCCTCCAGCACCTCGGGAGCGAGCGGAGTCGTAGCGTTGTTGTCCCAGTAAATCATGACTTGTTCAAATGGGAAGCGATGATGTTGAACACATTGGGCGGCACAGATGCCTGCACCCAGCGCTGCCAGCCCTGCACCCCCGCAAAACCACGCACAAAGGACGAGGAAACGGCCTCCAGCTCCGGCGGCGGCATGAGATAGACCGTGCAGAGCTCCGGCTCCATGCGGGCATTCATGCGATCCATGGACTTCTCATACTCAAAATCGACCGTATTGCGGATACCGCGCAGCAGGTGCGTAGCCCCCAGCCGGCGGGCGAAATCCACGAGGAAGCCGCCCTGCATCCTCTCCACGCGCACATTGGCCGGGGCATGCACCAGCATGCCGCGCAGGGCATCCATGCGCTGGTTCTCCGTCAGAAAACTCTTCTTATCCGGATTCACGCCCAGCACCACCACCAGTTCATCAAAAAGGGCAGCCCCCTGCTCAATCATCCACAGGTGACCATTGGTTGGCGGGTCAAAACTGCCCGCATAAATGCCGATGTGCTTCATGCACCGCATCATACACCGCTGGCCAGGCAGTGTCAAGCCCGCGCGCGGTAACGCATGGGGCCGGCCAGGAATAATTCCTCAAACCGCGCCACCGCCGCCGCATCCAGTGCCGGGCGGCTGAGCAGCCAGAGCGGCACGTCCGGCTGGCCGGTCTGGTAGGCCAGCTGCACATGCGGCTGCGGCAGGCGCACCAGCCCGCAGGATTCGTAAAAAGCCAGCCGGCGAGCCGTGGCGGCATCCACCACCGGCTCGATTTCCAGGATGAATGGAGGCGGCAGCAACTGCAGGGCGAGATGCCCCAGCCCCCGTCCGCGGCGTTCCGGCGCAATGGCCAGATGCTCCACATAAATCAGCTCTGCCCACTTCCAGTAGCTCAGGATGCCGGCAAAGCCCTCTGCATCCGCAAGGTGCAGCACGTGAAACGCCGGATCTGCCAGCGCGGCAGCATGCCAGTGCGCACTGCGGCGCTCGCAGGCCGGAAATGCGGCTTCATACAACCGCCACCACTCACCCGCCAGCGGATGCGCTGCCGAATCTATGCGGGTAACGGTCATGTCAATGCACCTCTTCCACCTGGTGCCCGGTAATGGGGCGCCCGAGTATGTGCTCTGCCGCGCGACGATCCCAGCAGGAACGCAGGGTCCAGGTGGTCCAGGACGAATAGCGATTCTCCAGCCCCAGCGCCGCCACCTTCAGGCGGGTACGGAAGCCCGTGAGCTTGTGATGCACCTCCGTCTCGGCCTCCCCCATCACATCGTGATAAAGCTTTTTCTCCAGCTCGTATACATGAAGCGCAAAACTCAGGTTCGACTCAATTTCAAAACAGCCATTCTTAAAATCGGCGGTGGAGAACTTCCACTGGGGATTCGATGCCGCATAACGCAGATTCAAATCACCGGAGAGCGCCGCAGGACGGCTGATGGAGAAAGCCAGGCTCATGAGCCCCAGCGTGCCGATGCAGATGCGGATGTGGCGCAGGAAACCACCGCGGCTGAGCATATAGCACAGCAGTATCACCAGCCCCGCCACGCCCAGCAGAAGAAACTCCGCAGCCAGCACTCGGCGGGGGGTAAAGGAATACGCCAGAATCTGGTTATACAAGCGCACATACACGCTGGCGGCAAGAAGGAAGGTCTGCCCCACCAGCACAAAGCCAAGCCCGCGGGCCACCACCGTGTGGCGCACACTGCCCCGGCGACGGAACAGATAGGCCAGCAGAACGGCCGCCAGGAGCGACGCCCAGACAATGGATTCCGCCCCCTCGTACAGGTAAGTGGTCTGGGAAATACCCTCGGGCACGCGGCGGAACCAGAGGAAGGCGACATCTGTACCGGTCGCCACGAGGAAGGCCAGGTTCACACCCAGCAGAATCATGAGCGGCAGGTGCGGCAACATGCTGCTGCCGCCGGGCTCTTCATCAGCAGGCACCTCCGGCAGGCGGGTCACATCCGACGGCGGACGCTGCACGGTGAAAATACCAAAGCCCAGGATGCCCACCACCCACACGATGGCATGCAGCCAGAAATCCCAGCTGATTTGCAGGTACTCCATGAGGCGGTTCCACCAGGTCGTGATGAAATCCCACACCAGCTGCACCACCGGGTTTCCGCTGGCAAAAATGCAGAGGAAGGCCACAAAGCAGATGATACCCACCAGCACACTGATGAACGTGGGCAGGATGCGGCGCCAGAAACTGCCATTCACCTGACCACGGCGGGCTCGCCAGAATCCCCACCAGCTGCGGTATTCCACCCCCTGCTCCACCGGTACCGGCTTGCCCGGGCCAAACATAATCACACAGAACGGCAGGGTGAGCGCCACCAGCCAGCAGACCGAATTCCCGCTGACCAGCAATCCGGCAAAACCAACCAGCGCCAGCAGCACCAGAAACACATGCTCACGGCGTGTAAAATCCCGCCGGAGCAGCAGGAGGGCCGACATAAACAGCAGCACCCCGATGCCGCCACCTATCCCCAGCGCATCGAAACCACATGCACGCCCCAGCGGAAAACACAAATCTGCAGCAGCGGCCACCAGCACCAGCACCACATACGGCACCCAGCCCTGCCGCCACCAGACAGGGTCGCTCACTCTCTTCGTACTCATAACAGTTGTATAGACTAATATCTAACTGTTTCCGTTCAATACGGGGTCATTTACTCCACCGGCTTCAGCTTATTGCGGGAATAGAGGTACAGAATGCCCACACCGCCGACGTAGAGCACCACCTCGCCCAGTTCCTCGCTCAGGCAGTTATGCAACGACTCAAACGCCACGCCCACCGCCATGCCCAGCACGGCAAGCAGCAAATCGCTGGCGGGGATGCGAATCGTCCGCAGCACGTCCCAGGCTTCCTTCCACACCTTGCGCCAGATGAAATACACCACCAGCCAGACCATGTACAGCCCCACGCCCACATGCGCCAGCCAGCCGTACTCCATGTCCTTCCACTTCGGGTACTTATTAGCATTCTCCGGGTCGGCAAAAATGATGAGAGTGCGGCCGTAATTCACCTCGCGCGCAAGGATGAAGAACAGGCAGAGAGAGGCAAACACATACAGGCACTTGCGGTCTTTTGCCGAGCAGGTCACATACAGACCGAAAGCCACCACGAGCATCTGTACATTTTCAATGGGGCTGTTCTTATCGCCGAATGAATCCGGCAACACAAATGCACAGGCCAGACACACCATGGCCACAATCAGCGTGAGCCATGTAGTAGGGCGAAACTGCCAATCAAGATATTTTCCAATATTCATATGTGACGAAACTTCAATTTCTGATGGGACACGTGTTACTCTAACAAGTATCCTGCAAGTGTGAGTTTAGACCTTTTCCGGCGCAGAGACAAGCAAATTCGGTCTCAGGCCGGCAAAAGAGCACACGTGTCCCAAAGATTTGGTAAGCAATAGAAACATCAGCAACATTTTGGAAGAAGCCCCCCCTCTGCTCAATAAATTGGAATTTGTGGGGCAGTTAGCGAGCGCAAGCAAGCGGAATTTATAGCCCACGTAAGTGGGCGACATATCCATAGCGAGGGGCGTAAGCCCCTCGTTTGGTAATAAAAAACATGGAACCCGTGAAACGGGTGACAGAAGGCGCAGCTCTATGATATGCAACCGTTTTCCGTCTTCGGGCTTACGCCCTACGCCGTGACAGGCTGTCACCCGTTTCACGGGTTCCAATTACCTTTTTTATTCCTACGAGGGGTTCCGCACCCCACGCTACCGCGTGGAGTGCTCCACCGCCTCGCTATGGGTATGTCGCCCGTTGCACGGGCTTTGAATTCCGCTCGCCTGCGGCTCGCCAAATTCCAATTTATCGAGATTAGTACTCAAACTTTGGG
>CALFTQ010000012.1 GCA_937916135.1 uncultured Verrucomicrobiales bacterium | reverse complement strand
CCGATTTGCTCAGGGCTGCGGTAAGCGGAGCCGGCAATGACCACCGGCTCGGCGCCAATGAAGCACCCCCGGCCATTATCTCCATGTATCTGGGCGACCAGCTGGAAGCCATCCTGGAGCAGTTGGAACAAGGCAGCGTGCAGGATGCCGCCGATATTGCGCCCATGAAGGTCGGCGTGGATACGCTGCCGCCTCTCCCCCGCGATGCCACCGACCGCAACCGCACCAGCCCCTTCGCGTTCACCGGCAACAAGTTCGAGTTCCGAGCTCCGGGTTCAAGCCAATCCTGTTCCGGGGCAAATATCATTCTCAATGTGATTGTGGCAGAGGCCTTTGACCGCATGTCCGATTTCCTTTCCGGGGTGAAGGATGCGGATTTTCATGAGGAGCTGCAGAGCCACCTGCAAGCCATCCTGAAGGCACACAAGCGCGTCATTTTCAATGGTGATGGCTACACGCAGAGCTGGCTGGAGGAGGCGGCGCGCCGCGGCCTGCCGCATACCCGCACCACGATGGAATCGCTCAAGTGCCTGACGAGCCCGGAGAATGTACAGTTGTTTGAGAAATACCGTGTCTTCAGCCGTCGCGAACTGGAATCCCGTTTCGAGGTCGGGTTGGAAGATTACCACCGCAAGATACGCATAGAAGGCAAAACAGCGCTGGAAATTGCAACCAGCCAGATTATTCCGGGTATTCAGCAGCAGTACCTCACAATTCTGCACAGTCTGAGACTGGCGCAGGAAACCGGTGTCAGCTCCGGTGTAGAAGCATTGCGCTCACAGGCGGTCATACTGGGAGAGGGTCTGGACAGACTGCAACTCTACTGCGATAAACTGCGACAGGCGCTGAGCGGATTGCACGAGGAAATACTGGCAGCCATGGAGAATCTGCGCGGTGTTGCAGACGGGTTGGAGGCATACGTGGCCGATGAGAACTGGCCGCTGCCGAAATACCATGAAATGCTCTTCGTATACTGATTAGCACTCTATCAACTTATGTCTGACGCTTTAAAACACGAATGCGCCGTAGCCATGGTGCGCCTGAGAAAAGACCTCTCCTACTACAAAAGTAAATATGGTATAGAGAATTACGGGCTCAGCCGCCTCATTCTTCTACTCGAAAAGCAACACAATCGCGGCCAGGACGGTGCGGGTATAGCAGCCCTGCATCTCCACCCCGAACCGGGGCGTCCGGCGTATCAGCTGGTACGCTCGGCAGCGGATAATCCACTGGCAGATGTGCTGCAACAGGTCGGCGATGGGGCGGAATTTCACAGCGAGCTGCTTCTGGGACACCTGCGCTATGCGACCTTCGGGCGTTACGATGTGAGTTGCTGTTATCCCTTTGTGCATGAATCGACACAGCTGGGTCGCATGCTCCTGCTGGCCGGAAACTTCAATCTGACGACCAATACAGAGATGTATAAGCGGTTTCTGGAATCTGGTCATCACCCGGCCAGTCATGCGGATGGGTATTTGTTGTTGCAAACCATAGCCCACTACCTGGACCGCGAGGAGTCCCGCACCCCCGGAATGGTCAACCTTTCCGGGGTGCTGCGGGCGGCTCTGCAGCCTCTGGATGGCGCATTCACGCTATGCGGCATGACAGGTTCGGGGGATGTCTTCGCCATACGCGATGCACATGGCATCCGCCCCGGGTATTATTATTTCGATGATGAGGTGTTTGTGGTAGCCAGTGAACGACCGGCCATACAGGCAGCCTTCAACTGCACGACGCGGGAGGTGATGGAACTGCCCCCCGGAAAGGCTGTTGTGATGAAGAAAGACGGCCAACTGGAGGTCGGCGATTGCCTGCCCGAAGCCGAACCCCGTGGGTGCGTCTTTGAACGCATCTATTTCTCGCGACCGAATGATGCGGATATTCATCGGGAACGGCGCAATCTCGGCCGCCACCTCATGCCGCAACTCCTGCAGGCTGTCAGAAATGATCTGGCACATACCTTCTTCAGTTACATCCCCAACTCGGCCAGAGTCGGATTTTTCGGACTGCAGGAGGAACTCATGCGCCTTGCCGCCGAACGCGGCGCCTGCATGCGCTCCGGGCAGATCGCCGTCAAAGATGCCAAGTTGCGCACCTTCATCGCCGATGCCGCCAGTCGCCGCGATTTATATCGGCACGTGTACGACCTGACCTACGGGCTGGTGCAACCGGGGGAAGATACGTTGGTGGTATTGGATGACTCCATTGTTCGCGGCAACACCATGAGAGATGCCATTCTCCCCATGCTGGACCGGTTGGATCCGGTCAAAATCATTGTAGCCAGTACGGCTCCCCCCATTAAATACCCGGATTGTTATGGCATCGACATGTCCACAGCAGGCGAATTAATTGCTTTCCGGGCGGCTGTATCCATTCTGCGCAAGAGAAATGATACCCGGACTCTGATACATGCCTATGATTGTGCCCGCGAGCAGTTGAAACAAAAGCAGAGCCGGACAAATTGCCTGGCTATGGTTTACGCCGCCATTCCGGATGAGGAATTGATTGCAGAAATTGCACACCTTCTCACACCGGAAGACATGCGCGCCGAGGTGCAGGTTGTATTTCAGAGCTGCGCAGCACTGAGGGAATGCTGCCCGCACCACAGCGGTGACTGGTACTTTACGGGGCGATATCCGACGCCGGGCGGTTATCGGGTAGCCAATCGGGCTTTGGTTAATTTTGTAGAGAATAAGAATGAACGAACCTATTGATATGGAATACAGATGGAAAGCAAAAAGAGAACGCCGCGCCTTTCTAGCCCTGGCTGACGGCACGGTGTTCAGGGGGTACTCTGTGGGTGCCCCGGTGGATACACCGGGAGAAGTGGTCTTTAACACAGGCATGACTGGCTATCAGGAAATCGTAACCGACCCATCCTATGCCGGACAGATTGTGACACTCACTTCACCGGAAATCGGAAATTATGGCTGTACGGAGCAGGACGCAGAATCCCGGGGCTGTTTTCTGAACGGACTCGTTGTACATGAACTCAATCCGCCTGCAAACTTCAGGTCCGAAGAGGCACTGGGAACCTATCTGCAACGCCAAGGTATACCGGCTATTGCCGGGGTGGATACACGTTCACTTACCTTGCATCTGCGCACGCACGGTACCCAACGGGCCTATCTTCATGTCAGCGAGGAGCCCATGGACGAATCCACTGCCATTGCGCTTGCCGCAGTATGGGAAGGCCTGGACGGGCAGGATTACGCTTCGCGCGTGACCACTCCGAATACATACGAAATAAATCCGCAGGGCAAATACAGAATTGTGGCGTACGATTTTGGCATAAAATACAATATCCTGAGGAGCATGCAAAAGCAGGATATGCAAGTGATGGTAGTCCCGGCACATACTTCTGCTGCTGAGGTTTTGCGCATGCGGCCGGATGGTGTATTTCTGTCCAATGGCCCTGCCGATCCCTCTGCACTGGGCTACGCACAGCAGGCAGTCCGCGAATTGCTTGGGCGGGTACCTATGATGGGAATCTGCCTGGGGCACCAGCTGCTGGGGCTTGCATGCGGGGCAAAATGCCACCGACTTACCTTCGGTCACCACGGCTGCAATCATCCGGTGCTGAATATACAGAGCGGTCAGGTGGACATCACCAGCCAGAATCATAATTTTGCCTTGCGGGATTTACCATCCTGTCTGGAACTCACGCATATTAACCTCAATGATAACAGCATCGAGGGCATACGCCACCGAACGGAACCGGCTTTCAGCGTGCAGTTCCACCCGGAGGCCGCCCCCGGACCGCACGATGCGGGCACCCTCTTCCGCACCTTTCGAACGTTGATTGAAAACTCATGAACACGTCTACATATCATTTTAATGCTCAGGCCGCATTTCTGCATATTGAAGCTCATCTGCGACACTGGTCGGCAGAAGTTGAGGCTAAGCAGTTTGTTGTCGGTATAAGCGGCGGCAAAGATTCCGCCGTTGTGGCAGCCCTGCTGGCGCGGATTTTCGGTGCAAAACACGTGCTGGGAGTTCTGCTGCCCAATGGCATGCAAAGTGACATCCGCGATGCTCGGGAAGTTGTGGAACGGCTGGGCATTCGCAGTCTGGAAGTCAATATCAACCCATGTTTTACAGCCTTGCTGAACGAGCTCAGCCCCCGGTGTAACATAAGTGAGGTCTGCTGCATCAATCTGCCGGCAAGGTTGCGTATGGCAACCCTCTTTGCCATAGCCCAGTGCGAGCCCGCAGCCTTTGTCATCAACACCTCCAATTTATCAGAAGATATCGTGGGCTACGCGACCCAATTCGGCGACAATGCCGGTTGTTACGCGCCCATCCAAGGCCTGACGGTCACCGAGGTCAAGGCTCTGGGAGATTGGCTTGGCCTGCCTGCTCACATTGTTCACAAAACACCGACTGACGGCTTACAGCAAAGCACGGATGAAGAGCGGCTCGGGTTTACTTATGCCGAACTCGACCGACTTATTCGACTCAACGCAGGCAGTGCGGAGTTCAGAAGAAAAGTGCAGAATCTTTACCGCCTAAACCGCTTCAAGCAAGACATTGTGCGAATGCCACATCCGCTCTTCCCTTTCCCTAATTTTGTTGCATCCCCACAAAACTAACTATTCATTCTTATGCCCAGACGAACAGATATACACAAGATTCTACTCATTGGTTCAGGCCCCATCATCATCGGTCAGGGGTGTGAGTTCGATTACTCCGGAACCCAGGCATGTAAAGCTCTGAGGGAGGATGGCTATGAGGTTGTGCTGATTAATTCCAATCCGGCCACAATCATGACTGACCCCGACATGGCAGACCGAACATACATTGAGCCGTTGACTGCCGATATTGTGCATAAAATCATACGCAGAGAGAGACCGGATGCTCTTTTACCTACACTTGGCGGACAGACGGCTCTCAATCTGGCCATGGAGCTGGAGGAAAGCGGCGTATTGAAACGCTACAACGTGGAGCTAATCGGTGCGTCGGCAGCAGCCATTCGCCGCGCTGAGGACAGACAGCTTTTCAAAGAAACCATGAACGGACTCGGGCTTGCCATGCCCCGCTCCGGGTCTGCACACACCCTGCAGGAAGCAGAAGCCGTAGCCGGCACCATCGGGAGCTGGCCACTCATCATACGCCCCGGCTTCACCCTGGGCGGCACGGGCGGTGGCATAGCTCACACGCCGGAGGAGTTTGCGGACATTGTGCGCCGGGGATTGGCAGCCAGCCTGAACAGCGAGGTACTCATCGAAGAATCTCTGTTGGGCTGGAAGGAGTTTGAGATGGAAGTCATGACGGATAGAGCGGGAAACAGTGTGATTGTCTGCTCCATCGAAAACCTGGATCCCATGGGGGTCCACACGGGCGACTCGATTACCATTGCTCCCATTCAGACACTTTCCGATGCAGAGTATCAGGCCATGCGCGATGATTCGCTGCGCGTGTTAAAAGCCATTGGCGTACAGACCGGTGGTTCTAACGTGCAATGGGCTGTGCATCCGGAGACCGGGCGGCGAATCATTATTGAAATGAATCCGCGAGTAAGCCGCTCGAGTGCGCTTGCCAGCAAGGCCACGGGATTCCCCATTGCCAAAATTGCCGCCTTGCTGGCAGTTGGTTATAACTTACCGGAACTGAAAAATGATATAACAGGCCACACCCCTTCCTGCTTTGAACCGGCGCTTGATTACGTTGTCACCAAAATCCCGAGATTCACTTTCGAGAAGTTCCCCAACGCAGACAGCTCTCTCGGCACTCAGATGAAATCCGTGGGAGAGGTTATGGCAATAGGGCGTAACCTGAAGCAAAGCCTGCAGAAAGCCCTGCGCTCACTGGAAACAGGGCGCTTCGGTTTCGGTGCAGATGGTAAAGATGCCACTTACGAACAAGCTACAGACATGCAATTACAGGCCGAACTAACCCGCCCGAATGATGGGCGGATTTTCTACATTCGGGCGGCTTTCCGACGGCACTGGTCTGTACAACGCGTGCAGGAACTTACCGGGATAGATGCCTATTTCCTGCGCCACCTTGCTGAACTGGCCGCTTTTGAGGATGAAATAGCATCAGCCGGCTCCTTGCGTGGAATGGAAGCGGATTTCCCGCTTTTCCTCCAGGCCAAGGAGCTGGGGTACAGCGACAGGCAGATAGCACACATCCTGCATTGCCGCGAGGCGGATGTCCGTTCTGCGCGAGAACGCATAGGCCTGCAGCCGGGATATGCAGCAGTAGATACCTGCGCCGGCGAGTTTGAGGCACTTACCCCCTATTATTACAGTTCGTACAGCACGCAGGGAGAAGCGCCGCGCGTATCCCCCGGGAAGAAAAGCATCATGATAATCGGTGGCGGTCCCAACCGAATCGGGCAAGGCATTGAGTTTGATTACTGCTGCTGCCAGGCGGCTGCGGCTCTTCGGCAGGCCGGCTATGAAGTAGTCATGGTGAATTCCAACCCCGAAACCGTTTCAACAGACTACGACACTTCTGACAAGCTTTATTTTGAACCATTGACACTCGAAGATTTGCTGCCCATTTACAAGCGAGAGCAATGTTGCGGAGCAATCGTTCAGTTCGGCGGTCAAACTCCCTTAAATCTCGCACAACAGCTCAAAGATGCCGGGGTGAACATCATAGGCACCTCGCCGGAGCACATTGCACAGGCAGAAGATAGGGACTATTTCCGCAATCTGGCAAAAGAAATCGGCATCCGACAGCCCGAGAACGGCATTGCCTGCACAGTAGATGAGGCGTTGAGCGTGGCTCGGCGCATCGGTTACCCGGTGCTCGTTCGTCCGTCTTATGTGCTGGGCGGTCGCGGTATGGTGATTGTCTACAAGGAATCGGAACTTCGTTACTTTGCGGAGCAAGCGACCGTCGTATCCGAAGGCACCCCCATTCTGATAGACCGATTTCTGGAGAACGCCGTAGAACTGGACGTTGATTGCGTATCGGATGGAGAAGTCACCGTCATCGGCGGGATTCTGGAACATGTGGAACCGGCCGGTATTCACTCGGGGGATTCAGCCTCTGTGCTGCCACCGGTCACCCTCTCGCCGGAACTTCAGGACAAAGTGCGCACCTTTGCGCATGCGTTCTCGAAAGCTCTGCATATATGCGGACTGATGAACATGCAACTGGCCGTCAAGGATGGAGAACTCTACATGATTGAGGTGAATCCCCGAGCCTCGCGAACGGTTCCCTTTGTGAGCAAGGCAATAGGCAGGTCGCTGGCCGGGCTGGCAGCTCTGTGCATGGTCGGCGCTAAATTGGAACAATTGGGGTTCACGGAAGAAGTAAAACTCCCCTACTATGCCGTCAAAGAGGCTGTATTCCCCTTCATCAAATTCCCCGGGGCTGATGTAATGCTGAGCCCGGAAATGAAATCAACGGGAGAAGTCATGAGCATCGACAGAGATTGGGGGCTGGCTTACCTCAAGAGCCAGATGGCAGCCGGAACCGAGCTACCCGACTCCGGCAGTGTATTCATGTCCGTCAGGGATAGTGACAAGGAATTGTTTGTACCGCTCGCCGCCACACTTCAACGCTATGGCTTTACGATTTACGCCACTATCGGCACATCAACCATGCTGTACAATGCCGGTATCAAAACCCGGGCAGTCTACCGCATATCCCGCGGGCGCCCCAATGTGCTGGATTTAATCAGGGACAGAGAAATCAACTGGATTATCAATACCTCCGAATCAGGCACCTCCCCCATGCTGGATGAAACGCAGATGCGCTCGCAGGCAGTCGCCGCCGGAATCCCCATCACCACAACGGCTTCCGGCGCAGTGGCTGCCATCAGCGGGTTAGAGGAGAAAATGTCCTTTGGCCGATATGAAGTATACAGTATTCAGGAATACCACAGGCACCTCATCCCGACTACCAACAAGCAGAATTGCACACCAACCACAAGCCAACAATGATTATTCCGTTCTACAAAATGACCGGAGCCGGAAATGACTTCGTCATGGTCGATAACCGCGACCTCGCCCTCAGTCACTTACTGACGGGGGAAAACATAGCCCGCCTATGCAACCGCCGTTTCGGTATCGGGGCAGATGGACTCATCGCCGTCGAACCATCTCAGAATATGGCAGATGTGCGCATGCGGTATTACAATGCAGATGGAGGGGAAGCCGAAATGTGCGGCAACGGAGCCCGCTGCTTCACCGCATTCGTATCTCATTTGTCAGGAGGGAAAATAACAAAGCTTTGTTTCGAAACCCTGGCCGGCACAGTTCGGGGACTCGTGAATCCGGACGGAAGCGTCAGCATCCGGCTGACCAATCCGCATGGGCTTAAACTCAACATCCTGCCGGCGGATAACATCATTCCCGCACCGGTTCATTTTCTGAACACCGGGGTGCCGCATGCCGTTGTCTTCCTGCCCGATGTGGAGAACATCGATTTGAACACAATGGGGGCCTACCTGCGCTACCACCGCAGCTTTGCCCCCGCCGGAACCAATGCGGACTTTGCAACGGTGATGTCTGACCGGCACCTCATGCTGCGCACCTATGAACGCGGAGTTGAGGGAGAAACCCTGGCCTGCGGCACCGGAATCACGGCTACAGCCCTGCTGCACGCTGCCCTTACCGGAGCCGCAAGCCCCATCAAGGTGGATGTGGCCGGGGGGGATACCCTCTCGGTAGCGTTTACCCGCATCGGGAGCACGGAATTCTCCGATGTTACCCTCACGGGACCGGCAACCATTGTCTTCCGTGGGGAAATCTCCGTTCCTTCGTGATAACTGCAATCCGTTTTTTCATCATCAACCCAACATTTATATCATGGCCAACATAAACCAACATTTTCTCAAACTTCAAAGCGGGTACCTGTTCCCGGAAATCGGGCGCCGCGTAGCAGCATTTGCCGCAGCCAATCCGGAGAAAGCCCCCCACATCATCCGCTGCGGCATTGGCGATGTGACAGAGCCGCTCCCCCAAGCCGCCATTGATGCCATGCACACAGCCGTGGATGACCAGAGCAAGCGCGAAACGTTCCACGGATACGGGCCGGAACAGGGGTACGCATGGCTGCGAGAAGCCATTGCGAAAGTCTCCTACAAACAACGCGGTATTGAAGTGGGAGCCGATGAAATCTTTGTATCTGACGGGGCAAAGTGTGATACCGGCAACATACTGGATATCTTTGCACACAATAACACCATCGCCATCCCGGATCCGGTCTACCCGGTGTATGTGGACACCAACGTGATGGCCGGCAACACCGGCTGCGTCCGTCCGGACGGCTCCTACGAGGGGCTGGTGTATCTGCCGTGCACCCCGGAGAATGATTTTGTGCCCCGTATCCCCGCACAGCATACCGACCTTATCTATCTTTGCTTTCCGAATAATCCCACAGGGGCAGTCGCCACATATGCGCAACTGAAGGAGTGGGTGGACTATGCGCTGGCAAACGATAGCATCCTGTTATATGACGGCGCCTACGAGGCCTTTATCACCGATGAAGGCATACCCTCCTCCATCTACGCTATCCCCGGAGCCCGGCAGTGCGCCATC
>CALFTQ010000011.1 GCA_937916135.1 uncultured Verrucomicrobiales bacterium | reverse complement strand
ACTCACATGGGTAACACTTTAGTTCAACTACATAGGTTACACTTTTGCGCGTGAGTTTTGTATCATTATATTTGCTATGATGCAAGTCTAATGTACCGCGCGGCGGCTTTGTGCCGTAGCACGAGCCCGAAGGGCGAGGTGCGGAGGCGCAAAGCCGCCGCGCGGAGCGCCGATGGAGGGGGACGGCGTTAAAACTCTTTGATGTAGGCTTTTTGTTTACGCCTGGCTTGGATGATTCTCTGCCTGCAGCCTTTTGCTAATTGAGGCGTAAATGTTTCAGCTTCCTCATCTATAATGCCTAGCAGGTGTTCGCAAAACCATGCTTCATATCGCCCCTTGCCTATGCTTTTAAGCCCTATTCTTTCCCCTCTCAAAGCCTCCGAGAGGAAGTAGTCCATGCTGTGCCATTTCAGGTCACCATGCTTGTCTATCTTTCTCGTTGGCATATTACCATAGTCATAGTCCACAAGACTGTTTGTATAAACCCGGGGGCTTTTTCGGTAGTGTTGGGCTGGAGTGTCTCCGTTCAATGCCTGATGCGGTCGTATGGTATTAAACTCATGCACCCATTCATCCATCTCTGTTTGAGTATCTGCCCTTTCTGCCTGCAATTCACTTTTCATATCCTTATGCATCCGCTCATGGGCCCCATTATCCTGGGGACACCCCACTCGTCCGCGATTTGGCTCTATGCCCAATCTGATCCACCATGCGGACAGCTTGCTTAACCCAAGTAATGCCTGAGTACATGCAAAAGGTGAGCCATTATCGCTTCGTATTGATTTTGGTAATCCGTAACGCTCAAATACCTTTATCATGGCTTGTCGGACGCTCTCTTCCTTTGAGTCAGAAAGGAGTGTTACCCCTAGGATGAAACGGCTTTTTGCGTCTCGTATTGTCAAAGGGTAACACTTTCTTTCCCCATCCTTTGACCTCCACCATCCCTTAAAATCAATTGTCCATTCATCATTAACCTGCAGGTCAGGCCCCCCATCTTGAACAAGACGCAAATTATCAAGTCTGGCTATGCGCTTACGGCGCAGGTTGATAAGGCCAGCCTGCCTCAATACTCGATGAATGCTCGTGCGTCCGGGCAGCGGAGAAAAGTGTTCTCTTTTCAAAATGGCGCGTATTTTATCAGCTCCCCAATGCTTGTGTGCGACACGTATGCTGACTATGCGTAACAGAACCTTCTCAGATAGCTTAGTTGGTTGATTTACAGGCCGCCGGCTTTGATCCACCAACCCTGAATCACCCTCTTTTTCATATCTTCTGAGCCATTTGTATCCTGTTTTTCGACTGATGTTATACAACCGGCACGCTTCAGCCATGGACATCTCCGGCTGACTTACAAGCTTTATGAATTCGATTCTCATTTGATTACTACTCTTGGTGTTCCATGGCATAATGAGATTATGCCACATGTCTATCCAAAAGTGTAACCTATGTCCTGGAACTTGTGTTACCTATGTGGTGGTACTTTTTTGTTACCCCTGTCCTGGGCGCGCGCCAGGGGTGAATCACCATTTGCCTTTGCGCAGGCGGAAAATGCTGAGGGCTCCGAGCCCCAGCAGCAGAAGGATGCCGAGCCCGGTCCACTGGGTGGGGCTGAGAATTTCTCCCTGAGCTTTCAGGTATTTTCGCTGGGTCTTGGCTGCCTGAGCTGCGGCTTTGGGGGCAACATCGGCATAGGTGCGGCTGACATCCGGGGTGACGGACAGGCACTTGACGAAATCAGTATTTGCATGAATGGCCCGGAAGTCTTTATTTTCAGCGGAAGCGAGGCGTGGCAGGCTGATGACGAGGTCGCCGTTCACATCGTAACCCATGATACCGCCGATGCCGTTCCAACCGGCACCGCTGCACCCGGAGGCCACCACGGTGAGGGTGATATAGGTGCTGCCCCCACGGTGGAAAGCAGCGGGATGGTTGGCGAGTTTGCCATAGGGGATGGTTTCGCCCCAGGTGGCGCCATGCCAGTTGCCGGTGAGCCCCTCCGGGGTGGCCATGAGTCCGAGTTCGTGTGTGCTCTCAAAGGTGAGCAGCCTGGTGGGTTCGGTAACCTTTGCCGCGGCGGAGAGGTCAATGGTCATGCCCACAGCAGAGGTGGCGGCGTTTGATTTGCGGAAGTGGGAGACGTTGTAGATGGCCTGGCGGGAATAAAGGGAGCCGAAGTCCCCGGTCAGCGTGCCGGCCGTGCAGGTCACGTTTTCCCGCGTCTTGGTCTCGAGCGGGTTGGTGAACATGGCAGGTGCTGCCACTGCGGGGAACGTGCCGAGAAGGCAAAGAGCCGAAAGAAGGAGAGTTCTTCTCATAGTGATATAGCAGATTCTTCTGTAAATCTACCTTAAGAGCGGTGATTTGGCAAGCTTGTTTTGATGTTGTGGCAGTAAAAAACGGGATTTTCAGGTGGGGGATGTCCTTCCTCCTTGACCTTTCAGTGAATAACAGGTACACTCTCGCGCATGCAGGAGTTGGAAATCATGTCCCCCGCCGGGTCGTTTGAGTCCCTGGCTGCGGCGTTGCGCGCAGGGGCAGACAGTGTGTATTTCGGTGTGGGCCTGTATAATATGCGTGCCCGCTCCACGGTGAATTTCACGGTGGAGGATTTGCCGAAGGTGGCCCGCTTGTGCCACGCCTGCGGGGCGAAGGCTTACCTGACCTGCAATGTCATCATCTACGATGAGGAGCTGGAAGGTATGCAGCAGCTGCTCCGCCAGGCGAAGGAAGCCGGGGTGGATGCCGTGATTGCCGCAGACCTGTCTGTTATCTCGTATGCGCACAGCATCGGGCTGGAGGTGCATATCTCCGTGCAGGCGAATGTGTGCAACATGGGGGCTGTGCGTTTCTTTGCCGCCTATGCGGATGTGATGGTGCTGGCCCGCGAGCTGAAACTCAGCCAGATTCGCCATATCATCGAGGGAATCAAGCGGGAGAATATCACGGGGCCGTCCGGCAAGCCGGTGCGCATCGAGGTATTTGCCCATGGTGCGCTCTGCATTGGCATTTCCGGCAAGTGCGGCATGAGTCTGGCGGCCTACAATGCCAGCGCCAACCGTGGCCAGTGCTACCAGCTGTGCCGCCGCAAATACCGCGTGACGGATACGGAGACCGGCTTCGAGATGGATATTGATAACCAGTACATCATGTCCCCGAAGGATATCTGCACCATCCGCGTGATAGATCAGCTGGTGGAGGCCGGTGTTTCTGTTTTCAAACTGGAGGGACGCGGACGCTCGGAGGCATACGTCTCCACCGTGACCTCGGTGTACAAGGAGGCGGTGCAGTGCTGCGCCGCCGGGGAGTGGAGCCCGGAAAAGGTGGCGGCGTGGGAATCGGAACTGCTGCGCGTGTTCAACCGCCAGTTCTGGCATGGTGGATATTATCTGGGTGAGGAGTGGGAGACCTGGAGCGGCTGCTCCAACAGTCTGGCGCTGGAGCAGCGGCAGCATCTGGGCCGTGTGATGCGCTGGTATGCCAAGGCCGGCGTGGCGGAAATCCGCCTGGAGGCCGGCCCGGTTTCGCCGGGGGATAAGATTGAGATAACCGGTGTGACCACGGGCATTGTGCGTGTGACGGTGCCGGAGGTGAGGTGCGATGATGAGGCAGGTGAGACCCGGGTGGTCCAGGTGGCTCCCAAGGGGGCTACGGCTCTTATTGCGGTGCCGCAGAAGGTGCGGCACGGCGACAAAGTTTACATCGTAACCCGCAGAAAACTCAAATAGTCGTGAATATCGAACCCCTCTTCTCGGCAGAACAGATAGACTCCGCCATCCGTAAGATGGCGGTGCAGCTCATCGAACGCTTTGGTGACGAACGCCCCGTTAAGGTGCTTTCCCTGCTGAATGGGGCACTGTGGTTCACAGCTGACCTGCTGCGTTATCTGCCGGTGAATTTCATTCTGGAGACCGCCCGTGTATCCAGCTATGGTGCTGCCCGTGAAACAAGCGGCAAGGTGACCTGGAAGACCCCGGTTCCGTATTGCGAGGATATGCGCGTGCTGGTGCTGGACGATGTGCTCGACAGTGGCGTGACGCTCAAAAACGTGAAGGCTGAGCTGCTGCGGCTCGGCGCGGCCGAGGTGGTCACCGCTGTGGCGGTGGATAAGCCGGAGGGCCGCCGCGTGGAATTTGAGGCTGACTACGTGGGCTTGGTCGCACCGAATCTGTACCTCGTGGGGTACGGTATGGATGCGGATGGCTCGCTTTACCGCAATCTGCCCTATGTGGGCGTGGTGCGCGATTAATTTACTTTGTACCTCTGATTGTCTGCCCGTTCTCCGGGGCGATGAATTGCTTGGCGGGGATATTGTATTCCTTCAGGGCGGCGGCCAGGTCATCGAGTGTTTCCTGGTAGCCCTCGTTGGCGAGCTGCCAGGTGCCGAAGTGGCAGGCGATGGCTTGTTTCGCGTGCAGCTGGCGGAAGGCTTCCACCGCCTCTGCGGGGGAGATGTGGCCGTTGCGGATCCAGTCCGGCTTGTAGGCGCCGATGGGGATGAGGGCGAGCTCCGGCGCACCGAGGCGGGCGTGAATCTGCGCAAAGCAGTTGGAGCGGGCGGAATCGCCCACAAAATAAATGGAGGGGCCGCCGGCGGATTTCAGGTAGAAGCCGCACCAGAGCGAGCGGTTGCGGGTGTAGGTCTTGCGGTAGCGGTTGCTCCAGTGCTTGGCCGGGGTGAGGGTGATGCGCAGGTCGCCGTGCTGCACGCTTTCCCACCAGTCGGCCTCGATGAACCGCACGTCCTCGCCGCAGTGGTATTGCAGCAGCCCTGCCAGCCCCAGCGGCACGATGAAGAGCGGATTATGCTCCGCAGCCAGGCGTTTCAGGGTGGGGGCATCGAAATGGTCGTAGTGGTCGTGGGAGAGCAGGCACACATCGATGCGGGGGAGCTTTTCCCAGGAAATGCCGGCAGGGCGGTGGCGGCGGGGGCCCAGTCCCTGCACCGGGCTGGTGTAGTCGCTCCAGATGGGGTCGGTCAGGATGTTGAGCCCTGCGGTGCGGATGAGCAGGGTGGAGTGATTCACCATGGTGACCTCCCAGTCCTGGCCGTCCACCCTGGGGGCAAGCTGTGGCTGGTGTGTGTTCTGCGCAACGGTGGGGTATTCTCCCTTGGCGTGTCGCTCCTGCAGCCACTGCAGCAGGTTGCTGGTCTTATACAGCGTGCCGGGCTCCGGGTTGTAGAAGAATTTGCCATCGAAATGGTCCGTTACCGGGCCTTCCCACTCGCCGCCGCGGCAGAGCCAGCCGGGCAGCACGATATCCCCGGCCAGGATGACTGTGCCCAGGGTGGCCGCCAGCAGAGCGGTCAGCATGCATTTGGTGCGGCGGTTCATGATTCGAAGCGGTGCTGGATGAGCACGTTGAAGTGGTCTCCCGCGCCGGGCACGGCAATCAGGTGGCGGTCTGCGGCGCTGGTGGGGTCGGCCAGGTCCTTGAGGTAGGCGTGCTGGCTCATGTACTGCACGCGGTCGCCCACGCAGTTTTCGGCCAGCTGGCGCAGGTCGGTGAAGTTCACATCGGCGGTCACGTCGCACTTGCCTGCCAGGGTCGGGAGCTCATCGGCGCTGACGAGCTGGTGGGCTTTGTAACCGCGGAGGGTGCCGGCGGGGCGGCGGTGGTAGAGGGTGTCGTTCATCTCGCCGTAGTCGATGGTGACCAGGGTGCCGCATTTCCAGAGCGGCTGCCAGGCGGCATACCACTTGTGGTAGCTTTCCTGCACCTCCACAATCTGCCCCTCGTAGGCCCAGCGGGTGAATACGCTGGACTCCGGCAGCGGGCGCTGCTTCACCGCGCGCACAATGTGCCCGTGGTTTACGGAGAATCCCAGCTCCAGCCAGGCGCCGTCCTGGTACACGAACTGGCGGGCGGGGAAGGCATCCGGCAGCTCGTTGGAGAAGATGAAGGCGCGGCCTCCGGCGTGTTTCAGGGCTTTCTCGATGGTCTCGTACACACGCACGAAGTTGCCGCCCACCATGAGCTGCAGATCGCGCAGTGCCTTGGAGCGGTCCACCATGTAGTAGCGCACACGCAGGCGGTTGAAGAAGCCGAGCGAGCGGGCCATGCTCACGGCCATATCGCCGTTGCCGCCGCCGATTTCGATGATGGGCAGGCGGCGGTTGAAGGCGCGGCAGCTCTGCTGCCACTGCTGCACCAGGCGGCGGGCCAGCAGGTCGCTCATGGTGACGGTGGTGGAGAAATCGCCACGGAAGCCGATATCGGCGATGTTGGTGTTGTAATAGCCGCTGTCCGGGTCATAGAGGGCCAGCTCCATGAATTCCTCCATGGAAATCCAGTTGCCGTGGGCCAGGATGTGCGGGGCCAGGTTCATTTTTATTTGGAAAGCTCCAGCATGCGTTCCAGCGGGGCGGCGGCGCGCAGGCGCAGTTCCTCCGGCACGCGCACCTCGGGGGTCATGTCGCGCAGGCAGTTGCGCAGCTTCTCCAGTGTGTTGAGCTTCATGAACTCACACTCGGCGCAGGAGCACTGGCCCATGTCCATGGGGATGAACTCCTTGCCCGGCACCAGCTTACGCAGGCGGTGCAGAATGCCCGTTTCCGTCACGATGATGAACTTGCTGCACTCGCTCTCGCGGCAGTAGGGAATCATCTTCTCGGTGGAGCAGATGTGGTCGGCCAGCAGGCGGATGGGTTCCTGGCATTCCGGGTGGCAGACCACCAGGGCATCCGGGTGTTTGGCCTTGGTGGCCAGCAGCTGGTCGCGGGTGAAGCGCTCGTGTACGTGGCAGGCGCCGTTCCACATGGTCATGACGCGGCCGGTTTTCAGGGAGGTCCAGGCGCCCAGGTTGCGGTCCGGCACAAAGAGGATGGGGCGGTCCGTGGGGGCGGACTCGATGATGCGCTGGGAGTTGCCGCTGGTCACGATGACATCTGCCAGCGCCTTCACGCCGATGGAGCAGTTCACATAGGCAATCACGTAGTAATTCTTGTCCTTGTTCTCCTCCAGGAAGGCGGCCAGTTCCTCAGCGGGGCAGGAGGCTTCCAGCGAGCAGGCCGCATTGGCATCCGGCAGCAGCACGGTGCGGCTCGGGTTCAGGATGCAGGCGGTCTCGGCCATGAAGTGCACACCGCAGAACACGATGACATCGCACTCGGCCTC
This sequence comes from uncultured Verrucomicrobiales bacterium, assembly GCA_937916135.1. Classification (GTDB taxonomy): domain Bacteria; phylum Verrucomicrobiota; class Verrucomicrobiia; order Verrucomicrobiales; family Akkermansiaceae; genus Akkermansia. Next base: position 16,474 of record CALFTQ010000011.1, on the reverse strand, counting down.
CTGCGCCTTGCGGGCCAGGGCGAGGGAATCGCCCACGAAATCGGCCAGGTCCTGGATTTCCGGGCGCTGGTAGCTGTGAGCCAGGATGACGGCGTTGCGTTCCTGTTTCAGGCGCAGAATTTCTTCGATAAGGTTTTCGTTGGACATGGTTCTGAAGGCTTACTTTTTATCGCGGGTCATGTATTTCATGAGGGCATAGAGGCCGGCCAGCATCACGATGGCCAGCACCACCAGGTGGGATTCATCCTTCACGGCGTGCACCAGGTCCTCCGGGCTCTTCATGATATCGGGGTGTTCGCTGCCTACCTTGTCGCCGAACCAGGCCAGCACCCAGCACCAGATGGCGGAGCCGGTGATGGTGGCGATGCTGAACATGGTGAAGTTCATCTTGACCAGACCGGCGGGGATGGAGATGAGGTGGCGCACCACCGGCAGGAAACGCGCAAAGAAGATGCCGGCGGTGGAGTACTTGTTCATGAATACCTCTGCCTTTTCAATCTTGTGCGGCGGCATCAGGAAGTACTTGCCGAAGCGGAACATGAACGGACGCCCCAGCCAGAGTGCCATGAAATACATTACGCACGAACCCAGGTAGGAGCCCACCGTGCCGGCGAGCACCACGCCCCAGAAGGACATGCTGGCATCCGGGAATGTGGCGGCGATGGCGGCCGGCGGCACCACAATCTCACTCGGCACCGGGATGATGGAGCTCTCCATGGCCATGAGCACCACCACGCCCCAGTAACCCCACTGCTGAATGCAGTCCATACAGAATACAAGGAAATCGTGCATGCGGGGATTATGCACACATTTGCGCGGATTAAAAGTCTTTTCTTGCAATTTTTCGCGCGCGTGGTAGAGTAATGGTATGAAGATATACGTGGTAGCCGGTGAGAAGAGTGGCGATAAGCAGGGCGCATTGGTCATTCAGGAACTGCTGCGCCGCCGTCCGGATGCAGAAATTGTGGGCCTTGGCGGCAACCGCATGCATGCCCTTGCCCCCGGGGTGGAGGACTGGGCCGATGCCGCCGCCGTCATCGGCATCGTGGAGGTGCTGCGCCATATCCGTTTCTTTGCCGGCAAGCTCAAGGAGATGACAGCGCGCATCGCTGCCGACCAGCCGGACTGCCTGCTGCTCATCGACTACCCCGGTTTCAACCAGCGCCTGGCCGAGCGCGTGCGCAAGGTTTCGCCGAAAACGAAGATAGCCTGGTTCATTGCCCCCATGGTGTGGGCCTGGAAGAAGGGGCGCATCCCCAAGCTGGCCGCAGTGCTGGATTTGATGATGTGCACCTTCCCCTTCGAGAAGCCGCTTTTTGAGAAGGCCGGGCTGCGCACCGAGTTTGTGGGGCACCCGCTGGTGGATGATATCCTGGCCGCCCGCCGCACCGATGTGCGCGAGAAGAACCTCATCGGCCTCTTCCCCGGCAGCCGCAACCGCGAGGTGGAGCGCCACTTCCCCGTGTTCCTGGATGTGGTGAAGGAGCTCCGCATCCGCCACCCTGAGTGGCGCTTCGAGACCTCTGCCAGTTCGGAGAAACTGGCTGCCGTCATGCGTCGCATGGCTGAGGAAGCCGGCATGCCTGCCGAAATCATCAATATCTGCCCCGGCAGCTATCATGACCTCATGGACCGCGCTGAGGCTGCCCTGGTCACTTCCGGCACGGCTACGCTGGAAGCCGCTCTGCATGAACTGCCCTTTGCCCTGGTGTACAAGGTTTCTGCCGGTACTTACATGATTGGCCGCATGATTCTCACCATCAAATATATAGGTATGGTGAACATTCTGGTGGACAAGCCGGTGACCCGCGAGCTCATCCAGCACGATTTCAATGTGGAAAACTGCATTGCAGAGCTGGAGCGTCTCACCCAGCCGGAATCCCGCGCCAGGGTGCTGGCCGAGATGCAGGAATCCATGGGTCGCCTGGGCCACGGCGGTGCCGCCGCCAAAGCCGCAGAGGCCGTGCTCTCGCTGTTTGAGTGAAAACGAGCGATAAATGAGACTTGGCTGTTCCCGGAGCACGGGACTTCAGTCCCGATTAGTCGCACTGTGATTTGCTGATTATCAGCTGAGCAGAGCCCTGAGCAGGAGCCAGAGGAAGCGCAGCACGACCAGGAGCAGGATGAAGTTCAGCAGCTTGTTGAACCAGTAGCGGCGCTTCAGGGTGGTGAGTTTCTTCTTGAGCTCCGGGGCAGCGGCCAGGAGGAGGTGGATGATTTTGTTCCGGGTGGCGCGGGGGACGCGCAGCTTGCGGGAGAGAAGGTAGGCATAGGCCAGCGGCGTATTGCCGTTGTCATCTGCCTCGGTGGCGCTTGCTCCGGCCTTGAGAAGGAGGGAGAGCATTTCCGGCAGACCGGAAGCGGCAGCAACATGGAGCAGGGAGGTATTGTTGTGCCTGACCCGCACATCAGCTCCGGCCTGGACGAGTAGTTCCATGCACCCGAAGGGGGCTTTCTTCTCGAAGAATCTGATGGCAGCAGAGAGCAGGGGCGTGTGCCCGTTTCGGGAAACGGCGTTCACATCCAGACCGTGCTTCAGCACTTCTTCCATCTTTTTTTTCTGCTCAGGCCAGGGAGAAAGGGAATTGGCGGCGTGGTGCAGCAGGTTAGTGCCTTCATCGGTCACGGTGCTTACATCGGCCCCCAGCTGAATCAGTTCGCGCAGGTTCTCCGCGGTGCCGTAGTAGATGGTGGCTAGCGCCAGCGGGGTGAAGCCGGCTCCTTCGCGTGAGTTGATGTCAGCCCCGGCGGCGAGCAACTGGCGGATGATTTCCATGTGGCCGTGGAAGGCCGCGCCGTGGATGGGCTGGTAGCCTTCCTTGTCGCGGCTGTTCGCATCTGCTCCGGCTGCCAGCAGGGTGCGTACCACCTCGGCGTTGCCGCTCTGGGTGGCCAGGTGCAGCGGCGTGTCGCCCGGTTCGTTGCGTCGGTGTACATATGCCCCTGCCTCCAGCAGAAGTTGTATGCACTCCAGCTGGACCTTATCGGAAAGTTTCTTCAGGTCGTTGTTATAGGCCACTACATGCAGCGGCGTTGTGCCGTGCGCATCCGCGGCGTTCACATCAGCTCCCGCGGCCAGCAGGCGCTTCAGGCATTCGATTCTGCCGAAACGAGCGGCCATGTACAGTGCGGTGACCTGGTTGAGCTCCACTGCTTCATCCGGGTTCGTCATCCTGGCATTCACATCTGCCCCCTCCGCCAGCAGCGCGTCAATCAGTTCCGGCTTGTTGCAGACCACGGCTGCATGCAAACCTTCATCCGGGTGTGTTTCCTTGTTGCTCATAGGCTAATTATATAAAAAAAAGACAGCCAGTCAATTATGAAAAAAACTATTTCCGGTCAAAGAAACGGTTGAAGAGGCAGAGCAGGAGCGGCAGCGGGAAGGTTATCAGGGCCAGGACTATAACAGAGGGGTCGAAGAATGGCCCATGAAGCTCGCCCTCCAGGGCTCTCAGAAAGATGATGGGGATGAACCAGAAACTGATCATCAGCACGACCAGCAGCTCCTTCCCGATTCGGGGGAGATTGGGATTGCGGAACACGGCGAAGGCTATAAGGGCCTGAATCATGCCAACCACCAGAACCCCGACCGCCATCGCAATCCAGGTTTCGTACTCCGCCAGATGATGTCTACGGGGTGTCAGCAGGGAAAACGGCAGGAACAGAGCGGTGTATGTGGCGGCTGCTGCCAGTGAGCTGGTGAGAAGCTGGCCAAAATCGGCGTTACCTGCTTTGAGCTTGTTGGCGCGTGGCGCCCGGAACGCCGCCGGCGGCAAGCCCGGCAGCTCGCGGATGGGGTGCCATTCATCTGCATCGATGGCGGAGAAGAGGTAGGCCTCCGTCACTTCGCCCTGCCTGACCAGCTCGGCTATGATATCCAGCGCCACCGGCCCCATAGGGGCTTCATCCGGCAGCTTCAGCATGTATTCTTGCGGTGATGGCTTAGAGCTTGCATTCATGGCTGCATGCAGTTGAGGATAACGGAAATGATGGTTTCCATCTCATCCGGGCGGGATTCTGCGATGAGGATGACCAGCGCCACGAGGGTGGCATCGGCCAGTCGTTTGTTGCCGTTGAGAAAGAGCGCGTTGTTACGGTCGAGGAAATACAGGAACACGGCGGCGGCAATGCGTTTGTTGCCGTCGAAGAAAGCGTGGTTCTTGACAGTGAAGTAGAGCAGACGGGCAGCTTTTTCCTCCATGGTAGGGTAGATGTCTGCCCCACCGAAGCTCTGGTAGATATTGCCCAAGGCCCCGCGGAATGAATCGTCTTTTTCCCGGCCGAAAAGATCAGATTCAGCGCCAAAGCTCATGCTGTCGATGAGTTTGCGGCATTCATCGTACTCCAGCACATAGCACTGGGTGGAGCCTGCCGGGCGGGTAAGACACTGGTGGTCGTAGTCATCCAGCAGGTTCAATCCCGTGCTGTAGTGCTCGATGACATCCAGCACCTGCCGCGCATCCAGCCGGTTTTCCACCCGGCGCATCAGCTGCACCATCTGTCCCAGCTGCTGCAGCCGCTTTTCATGCACCACATAGCCCCGAACCAGGTACTCGCGAAGGCGCTGTGTAGCCCAGATGCGGAACTGGGTACCACGCCGTGTATTGACGCGGTACCCCACGGAAAGAATCATGTCCAGGTTGTAGAAATTAACCGGACGCCGCACGTTTCGCGAGCCTTCTTTTCGAACTATTAAAATTTCTTTAATAGTTCCCTCTTCTTGAAGCTCAGCTTCTTGAAGGATATTTTTGATATGGACGTTGATGTTGGCTACCGTTGTCTGGAACAACTCGGCCATCATCTGCTGGGTCATCCACAGAGTGTCCTCCTGCAGTCGGACATCGAGCTGCACCTGCCCATCGGGGGAGGTGTAGAGCAGAATCTCGCTATTGGGAATTGTAGGGGGTGTTTGATTCATAGAGAAGATGGGTAAGACAGTTGGAGAACTACGTAGCCAGAGCCCCGTCGGACTTCAAATTAATCACTAATCATTAATCACTCCACGAGGGTTACGGTGCGAGTGTTCTCGCCGCTGTGGCGGAGCACGAGCCAGCGGGTATCGGCGGGCATGAGCGCGCCCTCGAAGCGGTCGGCCCATTCCACCAGCAGGATGCGGCCGCTGGCCAGGTATTCATCCCAGCCGATGCCGATGGCCTCCTGCGGGCTCTTCATGCGGTAGAAATCGAAGTGCGCCACGGGCAGGGCGCCGTCATCATGCTCATGCACCAGGGAGAAAGTGGGGCTGGCGGCAGGGTTGCCGGCGCCCAGCCCTTCCAATATACCCTGCACCAGGTGGGTCTTGCCCGCCCCCAGGTCACCCACCAGGCCGAAAACCTGCCCGGCTTCCAGTTCGGCCGCCATGCGGCGCCCAAGCGCTACCATCCCGGCCTCCGATGTGACCTCAATCGGAGAATTTTTAAAAATTTTCTGCAAATTTTTCATTTTAGTGTGAAATTTTTCTTTACAAATGCGCTTGCGTGCCTATAATGTGCCAGCCCGCATGAGTGGGTGCAACATCAAAATTCTGAAAATTATGGCATACGCAGTTTTCACTTCCGGCAGCAAGCAGTACCGTGTGACGGTCGGTGATATCCTCACCGTGGACCGCCTCGCTGGTCTGGAGAAGGATGGCGAGACCACGTTCGACCAGGTGCTCCTGGTGGAGAACGAGGGTGAGACGAAGGTGGGTGCTCCCACGGTGGCAGGTGCAACGGTGACGGCCAAGGTGCTGGATCCGGAGGCTCGTGGCGCCAAGGGTATCGCTTTCAAGTTCAAGCGCCGCAAGGGTTTCCACAAGAAGAAGGGTTTCCGCGCCGCTCTTACCAAGGTGCAGATTACCGCTATCAACGCCTGATTATTAACCCCTATCCCATAGATAACTAACTAGTCATGGCACATAAGAAAGGTCAAGGTTCCGTCCGTAACGGTCGCGATTCCCGCAGCAAGCGTCTCGGCGTGAAGAAGTTTGGTGGTCAGACCGTGATCGCCGGCAACATCATCGTCCGTCAGCGTGGCACCAAGTTCCATCCCGGCAAGGGCGTGGGCATGGGCCGCGATTACACGATTTTCTCCCTGGTTGATGGCCGCGTGTTCTTCGATCGCGAAGGCCGCCGCGTCAACGTTGCTCCCGAGGCCTGATTTCCGGGTATCTGAAGCAGATAAAAGCCCCGTCACCTGGTTGGTGTCGGGGCTTTTTCGTTGACGATTGACAATTGACGATTGACTAATGAGAGACAAATAGGGTAGAATGCGGGTGCGATGCTCAGGAGTAAGCTCTACACCGGATTAGTTGTTCTGGCCATGTCACTTGGTGCACCTGCTGCCGTGGGGCAGGAGGGGGCGCCCGCGGCAGAAGCCGGCGGGGTTCCTTTTGTGGAGGATATGCCGGATGACGAAGTGGCAGAAGAGATTGTGGAGACGGTGAAACTGGGCGGCGAGGACCGAGTGCCGGCCATGCAGGAAGGTGTGGGCCAGGCGGAGAGCTATGAGCAGACGGCCGACCCGGATTCACCGCTGCATGCGGAGACCGGCGCTGACCGGCATGATGAAACAGGTCTTGATTCCCTGAAACCCACCACCGCCGTGACCGACCCGACGGTGCATGACCCCTCCCGCGTGGCCTATGCCACCAACCGCAGGAACGCCCGCACCATGTCGCTGACGGTGCCCGGGCCGCGCGGTATCATTTCAGACCGCAACGGTCTGGTGATGGCCTGTTCGGAGGTGGCCTACCAGCCGGCGGTGAATTTCGGCCAGCTGAAGGACGAGAGTGAGGAGAATATCCTTTCCATTGCGCGTAAGGTGATTGGTGCCTATGAAAAAGCCGGCCTGAAGGTATATGCCAAGACTGATGCTCAGTTGCTGGATCACTACAAGCAGCGGCGCTGGCTGGCGCTGCCGGTGGGTCCCACCATCCGCGCCCGAGACCTGGAACCCATTCGTTCCCAGATGAGCGGGATTGAGTACGGGCACCTCATTCCGCTGTACATCCGCAACTATCCGCACCAGACCTCAGCATGCCACATTCTGGGGTATACCGGTGTGAAAGCCAAGCTGCCCACAGGTCCCATCAACCACAATGACCCGATTTTCGAGCGGCAGGAAGGCCGCGCCGGTCTGGAGCTGAAGTTTAACAAGCAGCTCACGGGGCGCCCCGGTATCTGGCGCCTCATGTTCGATGAGAGTGGCAACAAGATTCTGGACGAGCTGCAGAGCAAACCCCGCCCCGGCGGTACCATCGTGACCACGCTGAATCTGGAGTGGCAGAAGGCTGCCGAGCAGTCCCTGCGCGATAACACGCTGGGCCGCGGTGCCTTCGTGATGATTGATGTGCACACCGGTGAGGTGGTGGTGCTGGCCTCTGCCCCGAATTTCGACCCCAATACCTTCATCCCCGCGATTTCACAGAAGGATTACGATGCGCTGCGACTCGACCCGGATACCCCGCTGGTCTCCCGTGCGTATGCCGGTGTGTACCCGCCCGCTTCCACCTTCAAGACCATCACCGTGGCCGCCGGTCTGCGCCACAATATCATCACCGAGGGTACTTATGTGAACTGCCCGTACAGCGTGCGCATCGGTGGTCATGAGTTCAAGAACCACAACAAGTTCTCCGGCTCCATCAACTGTGTGACGGCCCTGGTGCTTTCCAACAACCCCTTCATGTACCAGATTGCCGCCACTCGCGAGCCGCGAATCGGCGCCGCCCGGCTGTGCGAGGTGGCACGCCGCTTCGGCTATGGCTCCACCACCGGGCTGCCCCTGCCGGATAAGGCCGGCAATGTGCCCACGGAAGAATGGATGCACCGCAACTACGGCCGTGGATTCATGGCCGGTGACGCCGCCAACATGGCTATCGGCCAGGGCGCCCTGCTGGCGACTCCGCTGCAGGTGGCTCACGCTGTGGCCGGTATAGCGAATGGTGAGTACCTGCCCAAGCTTCAGCTCATCCGCCAGGTGCTGGATAAGGATGGCAATGTGGTCTACCAGTTCACGCCCTCTGCCCAGAGCAACCTGCAGGATATGAGCTCTGCCCTGGCCGTGGTGCGCAAGGGTATGAAGGCCGTGGTGAATGGTGGCACCGGCCGCCGCGCCGCGCTCAGCTATACTACCAATGCCGGTAAGACCGGCACCGCCCAGTGGGGGCCGCCCTCGCTGGATTGCCGACTCGCCTGGTTTGCCGGGTTCATGCCCGCAGATAACCCTCGCTATGCCTATGTGGCTCTGTATGAAGGCAAGCCTCACCAGCGCATTTCCGGTGGTCACATGGCCGCCATGGTGGTGAAGAGTTTCTTTGAGAGCATCAAACCCAGCATGGAGGAGGAGCTTGCCGGCCCCACCCGCAAGGCCAATGTGCCCGAGGGAATGCCCCCTGCGGAGGATGAGGACGTGGCGGAACCGGTCAGCCCCGAAGAACAAGCCGCTGCCGAGGCTGCCGCCAAACGCGATGCCGAGGAAGATGCCCGCCGCCGCGAGGCCGAAAAACGCCATTCCCAGTCCGGGTGGGATGATGGCCGCTCCCGTAATTGAGGCATTAGAGATTGTCAGTTTCTGACGCTTGCAGACGTTTTGTTGTTTGCAGGTAAGTGTGTTGAGAGGATTAACGGTTGTGCATCGCATTTTCAGTGCGATGTACACGGATAGTTGTTGTAACACATACACACCTACAATGGAAAACGAATGAGGAGAATGGGTCGATTTTGTGCTGTTTTTTGATGGTGAGGATAGCCGTGAGTATCTGAAATGCTTTCAATTCAAGTAATTTATAAAAAAAACTGTACATCGCACTGAAAATGCGATATGCTCAGTGGCGAGAATATCCCACCTGAAGCAATCATATGCAGAAAAGAGCATCTAACATGGAGTTGTTACGCATCGTGGCCATGCTGTTGATAGTGCTCAGTCATTGTTCAGTTCATGGAATAGGGAATGAATTGCCAGAAGGGCAGGTCAACCCTCTTTCTATTTTTAATTATTGCGGAAATCTGGGGGTTAACCTGTTTGTTATGATTACAGGTTACTTCATGGTAACAAGTAAATTCTCGTTGGGCAAACTAATGAAATTGCTGCTGCAGATTCTTGTCTGTTCAGTTTTGCTCTTTTTGTTTGAGTGTGCGGTGGTGCACCCTCAGAAAGAAATTTCCATTGCGGAGATTAAGGAAGTGTGTTTTCCTGTAAAATATTACAAGTGGTGGTTTATTTCCACATATGTACAATTGTTCCTGCTGGCACCATTTCTTAATGTGTTGCTGACGAGCGGGAATTCGCGCAGAATCTTTGCTTTCATGGGTGCAAGCGTGGTGATTATGCTGTATTTCCGAACACATAATTTTCCGTTGCTGCTGTTCATGAATCTGTATGCGTTGGGTGCGCTGGTCAGGTTGTACTTACCAGAGTCAGCAAAGCTTTCTTCGAAATTATGTTTTGTTGCAGCTGGCGGATTGTTGCTGGTGTATACTGGCGTTTTGTATATGTATCACCACCTGCTTCCAGGTCTGCAGTTAGGAAATCTGGTACGCCTTTCCATAACAAGCAGCTATTCTCTGCCAGTGATGTTCCTTAGCCTTTTGCTGTTTGTGGGGTTTTCGAAATGGAAGATTCCGCATAACCGGTTGATTAATATGGTAGCAGCAACGACATTGGGGATATATCTGATTCATGAGTGCCCGGGTTTGCGGTATTATATATGGAGGACACTACTCCATGTGGATGAATGTGTGGGGAAATCGTATGAATACGGCTATTGTTTTTTATCTGTTGCTGCCGTATTTGTTGCATGTTCTGCTCTTGATTGGGTCAGGGGAATTTTATTCAACAAACCCATCGCTTTGCTGGTCGACAGACTGGCATTGCCCGTGGCGGAATATATGCTACAGTGCGCCAAGCGCATATTGAAATGGTAGTATAGATACTGAAATAGTGCGAAAAAAGCGTGCGCGTGTGTAGATTCTCTGGGTGAGAATACGTTTTCAGATGGTAAGGAAGATGGCGATTGTCCTCTTGACAAGAAAACAGTAAATAGTAGTATAGAACCGTGAAAGCGATTTTCAAATGGGGAGGCGCGGCCCTTATCTGCGCCGGTGGTGCCGGGTATTGGTATTTTTCCGGGGATTCCGCTTCGGTGGAGACCCGTTTCAATACGGTGGCGGTGGTGCAGGATGACTTTGTGAGCAAGGTGCAGGCCACGGGCACGCTGGAGCCGCAGGAGCTGGTGGATGTAGGTGCCCAGGTGACCGGCGAAATCAAGGAATTCGGCGTGGATGTGGATGGCCGCCCGGTGGACTACGGCAGCGAGGTGAAGGCGGGGCAGTTGCTCGCCCGCATCGATGATACCATCGTGGAGCTGGATATCAAGCGTGCTGAAGCGCAGGTCTCGCAGGCACAGGCCCAGATTCTTTCGTCCGATGCCTCCGTGGCGCAGGCCAGGGCCTCCATCTCCCAGGCCACGGCCAACAAGAACAAGGCCGACCGCGACCTGGCACGCGCCAAGGCCCTGGGGGTGGGCGATGCTCTTTCCCAGATGCAGTATGACCAGTACGTGAACTCTGCCGAGATTGCTGCTGCCAATCTGGAGAGCGCCACTGCCCAGCTGCAGACGGCTGAGGCCCAGCAGGCCAGTGCGCTGGCCCAGCTGCAGAGCGCCGAGGCCCAGCTGGAAAGCGAGCTGCGCAACCGCGACTACACCCGCATTTCCACCCCGGTGGATGGCACCATCGTGGTGCGTCAGGTGAATGTGGGCCAGACGGTGGTGAGCAGCATGAATGCCACCACGCTCTTCCTCGTGGCACGCGACCTGAGCAAGATGCAGATCTGGTGCAGCGTGAATGAGGCCGATATCGCCAAGGTGAAGCCCGGCCAGGAAGTGCGCTACACGGTGGATGCCCTGCCGAATGAGAACTTCACCGGCACGGTGAACAAGATTCGCCCGAATGCCACCATGAGCTCCAATGTGGTGACCTACATCGTGGAGGTGGACATCGAGAACCCGGAGCGCAAACTGCTGCCCTATATGAGCGCCAATGCCAACTTCATCGTGAAGGAGGTGAAGGGCGCCCTGCTGGTGCCGGATGCCGCTTTCGACTTTCGCCCGAGTCCGGATCAGATTGATGAGAGCGCCCGCGGCAAGCGCCCCGCCCCGCTCGCCGAGGGCGAGGAACGCCCCGCGCTGGTGTGGCGCAAGGTGAGCGAGACCACCGTGGCGCCGGTGCGCGTCATCAAGGGTGATTCGGATGGCACGCGCTCCATGGTGACCCTGCCGGAAGGGCAGGAGCTCAAGCCCGGCGATGAGCTGGTGACGGGTATTTCCATGTTCAGCGGAGATGCCGCTAAGGCTGGTAAGCAGGGGGGGCTGTTCGGCATGAATGGCCCGAAGCGCCGCCAGCGCGGCACCGGTGGTGCCGAAGCCAAGCCCGGCCAGAGCGACAAGGGTGGCCGTCCGGGCCCGCCCATGTAAGCCAACGCTAGATTTTTCCGGCCATGATTGAGCTGAAGAATATAACCAAGGTATACCACCTGGGGGAGATTGACCTGCCGGTGCTCAAGGGGATTTCCCTGCGCATCGAGGACGGCGAGTTCGTCTCCCTCACCGGGGCTTCGGGTTCGGGTAAGTCCACGCTCATGAACATCCTGGGCTGCCTGGACCACCCCACCAGCGGCGAGTTCTGGATTGACGGCCACAACGTGGCCGGGCTGAATGCCAATGAGCGGGCCCTGCTGCGCAACAAGCGCATCGGTTTCGTGTTCCAGAACTTCAACCTGCTGGCCCGCACCTCTGCACTGGAGAATGTGATGATGCCGGCCTACTACTACCACCCGGCCAAGAGCACGGCTGAAATCCGCAAGCGCGCGCTGGAGCTCATCGACCTGGTGGGGCTGAAGGAGCGCATGCACCACACCCCGGCGCAGCTTTCCGGTGGACAGCAGCAGCGCGTGGCCATTGCCCGCTCCCTCATCAACAGCCCCGGCATTCTGCTGGCGGATGAACCGACCGGCAACCTGGATTCCACCACCTCGGTGGAGGTCATGAACATGTTCCGCGACCTGAACCGCAAGCAGGGTATCACCGTCATTATCGTGACGCACGACCCCAAAACCGCCGCCTTTACCGACCGCGCCATCAACATGTGCGACGGCCTGATTCTGGACGGCGTATCGGATGAACTCACAGCCACTCTTCAGAAATGAAATTCAACACCTTGTTCGTAACCTGCCTGAAAGCCCTGGTGCGCAACCCCATGCGCGCGGCGCTCACGGTGCTCGGCATTGTGATTGGTATCGCCGCCGTGGTGGCCATCATGGAGATTGGCGAGGGCTCCAAGAAGCAGGTGGCCGATAAATTCTCCTCCATGGGTACCAATGTGGTCACAATCAATGGCGCTTCTGTGAGCACCGCCGGCGTGAATACCGGCATGGGCGGTCGCGCCTCGCTCTATGCGGTGGATGCTGATGCCCTGGTGAAGGAATGCCCGGAATATGTGAAGGCCGCTTCCCCGGTGGTGCGCGCCAGCGGGCAGATTATCGTGGGCAATCAGAACTGGAGCCCGCGCTCCATCATGGGCGGCAATGAGCAGTACATGTCCATCGAGGGCTGGAAAGTCGCCACCGGCAGCGCGTTTACCAAAAAGCAGGTGGATGAAGCCAGCCGCGTGTGCCTCATCGGCAGCACCATTGCCAAGGAACTCTATGCGGATACCGACCCCATCGGCAAGGATATCCGCGTGAAGGACGTGGTGTTTACCGTCATCGGCGTGCTGGAGTCTAAAGGCGCAGATGGCATGGGAAATGACTCCGATGACTGTCTCATTCTGCCCTGGACCAGTATCCGCACGCGCCTCATGGGCTCCAGCGGCTCGGCTGTCATCAGCAAGGGCGGTGCTGCTAGCGCGACCAAGGTTTCCTCCACTGATATCTTCCCCACCACTTCGGTGAGTTTCTACCCCGGCAGCGATCTGCAGCCGTACACGAATGCGCCGCACCCGCTGCGCACGCGCACGGTGGATTCCATCGCGGTGCAGGTGCGGGATGGCAAGGATCCGAACAAGGCCATGGATGCCATGACCCCCATCCTGCGCCGCCAGCACGGGCTGGAACCCGGCGTGCTGGATGATTTCAACATGCGCGACCGCTCCCAGTTCGTGAAGATGATGACGGATACCACCTCCACCATCAGCAGCCTGCTCATTTCCGTGGCCATGATTTCGCTGGTTGTGGGCGGCGTGGGTATCATGAACATCATGATGGTATCTGTCACCGAGCGCACGCGCGAAATCGGCCTGCGCATGGCCGTGGGCGCCCGCCCGCGCGACATCATGTGGCAGTTCCTGCTGGAGGCGGTGCTGCTCTGCACCATTGGCGGTTTCATCGGCATCATCGTGGGGCGTATTGCTTCCTACATGGTGAGTGTGCAGATGGGCTGGCCGGTTTCTGTCTCCGTATCGGCCATGGTGCTTTCTGTATCGGTAGCGGCGGCCATCGGCATCGTGTTCGGCTGGTACCCGGCCTGGAAGGGTTCCCGCCTCGACCCCATCGACGCGCTGCGTCACGAATAATCCAATCTCCTTTTTTCCTGTATGAAACGTATTTTACCTCTTACATTTGCCGGTTTCCTGCTGAGTTCCTGCATGATGGGCCCGGATTTCATGGGCGCCACGGCTCCCGAGCTGCCCGCCACCTGGGTGAATAACCTGCCCCCCGGTGCGGAGGAGGCTACCCTGGATGAGTGGTGGCACTGCTTCCGCGACCCGCAGCTCACCCGCCTCATCGAGGGCGGTTTTGCTGCCAACCCGGATATGGTGAGCGCCGCGCTGGCCATTGAGAAGGCGGAATCCGCCCTGCGTTCCACCCGCAGCGGGCTCTTCCCCAGCCTGGGGATGAGCTTCGGCGGTACCAACAGCGGTGATTACACCACCTCCACCTCCCATGGCCGCTGGAATGGCGCGCTTTCTGCCTCCTGGACCCCGGATATCTGGGGCGGCACCCGCCGCGAGGTAGAGGCTGCTGCTGCTGCACTGGGTTCCACCAAGGCTGCCGCTGCCGCTACCCGCACCGCGCTGGCCTCCAGCATTGCCGCGGCCTATTTCCAGTGGATTTCCGCCAAGGAAAGCCTGCGCATTGCCCAGGAGCAGCTGGCCTACCAGGAGCGCACCTACAAGGTGACCCAGGAGCGCCACGCCACCGGCATGGAAAGTGCGCTGGCCCTTTCTGAATCCCGCGCTACGATTGCTTCCACCCGCGCCCAGATTCCCGCGCAGGAGGCCACTATCCGCAACTGCGAGACCACCCTGGCCACCCTGCTGGGCACCACGGTGGATAACATTGCGCTGCAGCTGCCGCCGCAGCAGGTGTACAACCTGGTGCCCACGGTGCCCACCGGGCTGCCCAGTGAGCTGCTGCGCCGCCGCCCGGATGTCATCAAGGCCGAGCGCGACCTGCATGCCGCCACCGCCCGCATCGGCGTGAGCGTGGCCAACCTCTTCCCGAAGCTCTCGCTCACCGGCAGCACGTCTTCCGGGGCCGGCACGGATTTCTCCCAGTTCTGGCAGAACAGCACCTGGAATCTCGGCGCCTCCGCCAGCCAGACCCTGCTGAACCGCGTGGCGCTCAATGAGTCTGTGAAACAGGCGGAGCTCAACCAGCTGAGCAGCATGCAGAGCTACCGCAAGACGGTGCTTGCCGCCTTTGCCGAGGTGGAGGGCTGCCTCATCGAGTACGCCAAGCTCACCAGCCAGCTGCCTCAGTACGAGGCCTCCTGCGCCGCCAACAAGGAATCTGCCGAGCTTTCCCTGCGCCTGCACCACGAAGGCATGGCGGATTTCCTGAGCGTGGCTGCGGCCGAGCGCGCCTGGCTTTCCTCGGAGCTCAATATCATCTCCACCCGCCAGAATATCCGCCTCAAACTCGCCCAGCTCTGCACCGCCCTCGGCGGCGGCTGGCCGCTGGAAACTGCAAAAAAATAATTTCCTGTTGAAAAGGTATTTACCATGCAATTCTGCAATATGATTGCGGATTTGCATGGTAAATTGCTTTAAAATGGTGAATTTACCATGCAATTCTGCAATGCGATTGCGGATTTGCATGGTAAATTGTTTGACTGTGTTTCTGAATCCTGAGATGACGAATAAGGACATGGCACGAACAATGGCGGCCATGGTACAGGAGCCGAAGACATCAAGAAGCGGCTGAGCTACTACCGCAGCGGCAACGGGGCTGAGATAGATTTTGTTCTGGAAATGAACGGAAAACTGTATCCACTGGAAGTGAAGCGCAGCAGTTCACCGAAACTGACGGATTTGAGGGCGGCGGAGACCATGCCGCTGCCACCTGGTGCGGAATTGCAGCCGGGTGTGGTTCTCTGCACTGCCACGGAAATTCTGCCGCTGGGGAAGGGGTGCTATGCTTATCCAGCTTCCATGATGTAAGGGATGGCGGGATTTTACGTTGAAAAATTAAAATAGTTCTGCTGCTGGCGTGGTTTAGACTTGCCAAGCCGTGTGGGTGTAGTAACATGGGTATGGGCAAACTGTGCCCTGAGATATGAATGCCCAGGCCGCCGGGTATGTACAGGCAGAGCCGGGCATGATTCCCCATACGATAGTAATTCGATTCAATAACCTATATGGCTGAACATCATACGCAAGGCCGGCAGGGTCAGGGAGCCCGCCGCCGCCGTAATAACAAGGGTCGCCCCTATCGCCGCCGTATGCCGCGCGCGCAGGAGCTTCCGGCCCCTAAGCCCTCCCTGTTGCAGCGCATTCTCGGCTTCTTTGGCTTTGGTAAGAAGAAGGATGCCGGCAAAGACAAGGACAACCGCAACACCAACAAACGCAAACCCAAGGAGAACGTGCGCGTGGCCAAGGGCCGCAGCAACCAGGGGGGTAACCCCGCTGCCCGCCAGGAGAAGCGCCGCCGCCCCGCCTCCGTGGCTCCCACCCGCAACGCCCGCCTCTATGTAGGCAATCTCTCCTACGAGGCTACGGAGGCTGAGCTGGAGGACCTCTTCAAGGGCTTCGGCAATGTGCGCAGCGTGGAGATTATCTACAATCCCCGCACCTACAAGAGCAAGGGATACGCCTTTGTGGAAATGCAGATGCTCGATGACGCCAAGCGCGCCGCCGAGGTGCTGCATGGCCAGCCCTTCATGGGCCGCGAGCTCATGGTGAGCGCCGCCAGCGAGCGCCCCGAAGGCTCCGACAAGCCTGAGGAAACGCCCGCTGAAAAGCCGGTCGAAACACCTTCTGCTGAATAAGCTGATTCCATAGCAACTGTAACCATTTTTCCCGGAGCAGCCCCACCTGAGGCCTGCTCCGGTTTTTTTCATGATGCGAAAAGATAAAAAAGAAAGTTCAGAAAATGCAGAACAGGAAGTCCTGTCTCGCCTGTCGCCGTTCCCTGTACCATAGTTTGAGATAGCTGCTCGTGTGGGGGGGAACTCTGTCGGAGCACGGGACTTCAGTCCCGATTGGAAGCACCGTTATTT
>CALFTQ010000010.1 GCA_937916135.1 uncultured Verrucomicrobiales bacterium | reverse complement strand
ATCCTCAGAAAAGCACATAACGGAAAATAACCTGCACTTCAAGAACATTAGCCCCCATACATGAACATTAAAACAACAGCCATTGCACTTTCTGCAGCGCTTCCCCTGCTCTTTTCCTCTTGTGATTTGATGCTGGATGCCCTCATTGCGTATGATTGGGATGATGATTACCACCACCACCATCATCATACACCGCCCCCACATCATCACCACGACCACCACCATCACCATACACCGCCCCCGCCCAAACCGAAACCGGGGCCAAAACCGCACCATTCCTCCGCCGCAAAGCCGGCCCCAAAGCCTCAGCATCATGCAAAACCCGCCCCTAAGCGCGGGTCACACGCGCGGCCTACACACCGCCCCACGCATGCGGAGAATAGAAAAGGGCAACGCCCCACGCACCGTTCTCATTAACAACTCTATCCATTTTAATTTAACAAAAAAAAATATTATGATAAAAAAATACATCTTAACCATACTTCCTCTGCTGGCACTGAGCTGCGGCATTGCCGAAGCTGCAGAAAAAGCACCCCAGAGAGACTTGGGATACACCGAATATTATCTCAAAGAATTTGAAGCAGAGGTAAAACGCGCCGGCGGCAACGCCAACACGCTTTTCCGCAACAAGAACGAGGCTCTCTCCCGCGTGCAGGCTCTCATGAAGGCCTACCCGCAGGATCCCGCCGTGCAGGCGCTCTATGAGCGCACCCGCGCCGCGCTTATGATGAGTAAGGGCGACTTCAAGCAGATTACCCCGGCCATGGTGGCCTACCTCAACAATGAGAAAGAACTGCGCGAGAGGTACGCTGCCCTCAGTAGGGCCAAGTGGAATGAGCTGCAGCAGGGGCGCGATATTCTTGCCAAGGTGTTCCCCACGGTGGACCCGCTCAAGAACACCGAAGAAACCAATCCGGTCAATAAGACCATCGTGCTGCCGGATGTGAAGTACCCCGACAATCAGTTCGTGGGCGGCTCCGGCGAGTACATTGTGGTGGGCAAACCCTCCACCGGTTACTATTTCGTGAATATCAGCGGCCGCGAGTGGCTCGGGCCGTATGAGGCTATCAAGCGTTTCCGCCGCGAGGTGGATGGGTCGTTGGGCGACAGCCTGAACTTCACTGTGCTGGGCAAGATTACCGGTCCGGCCATGGAAATTCCCGGCAACCGCCGCACCAATATGGCCTGGGGCTGGGTGGTGGAGCCCGAGGCACTCTACATCGATGGCCGCATCGTCGCCACATTCGACGCTAATCATGAAAAGAGCGGGTCTTTCATCGAAGAAGACAAAGTTGCAGGCATCAAGGAAGGCTGGTACACCGAGAAGGCCGTGCCGCAGGATGCCACGCCGGAGCGTGTGATGGAGATTTTCCTTGCCGCCATCAAGGAGAAGAACTACGACCTGTTCCTCCAGTGCATCAACCCTGAGCGACAGGCAACCGAAACAGCAAAATCCCTGCTGCGCTATCACTGGGATCTGCACCAGCAGCGCTTGCATGGAGAGTATGTACACGCTGAGTTCAGCGATACCAAGATTGTAGTCCACAAGGGCCATGATGATAAGAATGACCTCGAGAACTTCTTCCTGGACGACGCCCAGCGCGACCAGCTCATCAGGATGCAGGGCGAGAAGGTGGAACACGCCACTGTGAAGAGCCGAGCCTACGATGCCAATGGCAAGCAGGTAGGCGAAAAGAATACCCACAGACTCATCCGCAAGGGAAGCGGCCGCTGGTATGTGGATGACTACGAAGTTCGCTTCTGATGCAATATACTGATAACTAAAAAGTCACTACACACATGAAAGCAATAATTAAAGCGTTATATCGGACATTGCCGATATTTGGTATCAGCTTATCAACCATTATAACCGCGGTGGCTGAGGAGACGGAAGGCTTTGTATTCACGGAAGAGGAGGTAGCTGCGGCCGAAGCAGAAGAACAGCGCCAACTGCAGGCGCTGCTTTCTGACGGGCAGGCGTTTTTCACGGCGACTCAGCGTGCCTACTCGGATATTCTGTTCATTGTGGGCAATACATACCGGGCCATTAGCAGAGAGGTTGACTATGTAGAGTGCGCAGATGCTCCGACGCCACGCACAATCTTTGAGCAAGCGGCTGCAACTCTGGCGAGCAAATATGGTGTAGACCCCTCCACCGGGCAAATTATGGAGGGTGTGTTGTGCCGGGAAAATTTGCAGAAAGCAAAACCGAGGCTCAACCCGAAAGCCTATGCTGCCATTGAACGCCAGATTGCCGCCCTCGAGGTGATGTTCAAGTGGTTCTATGGGGAATTCGGAAAAATTTGCTCGTTCTACAATGAAGATTACTTTAAGGAACTGCAAAAGATAGCCCGATTCAAAGAATTGACAGAATCATCTGAGTTCAGGGAAATGGATGCAGATTACGGCATTCTGCTGAAATTTGTCAACGGCTACTCCCCGCTTGAGAGGGCGGTGACTGTTGTCAGCCGCATGAACAACGAAGATGAGGCCATTCGCTTCTTCGAGCGTTTTCACAACCGCATAAGCCGAACAGAACAAGACGCATGGTGCAATGAGGTAATACTGGGCGGCACAAGCGACCCCATCTACAACTACCTGCGCTTCCAAAATGAACAGTTGAGCTGGGCACCCACAGCCAAAGGCGCACAGCTGGCCAACTATGAAATTCGCTTTGAATACTGGACCAAAGATACCATCAAGGCTGTAGTGGAGCTTGGCAGGGTTGGCATAGAGATGAGCCTGAAAGACCCGGAACTATACCAGCAATACGCACGTGCGGCCGAAAAGACCCCGGGTGACCTCTTTGCTGTAACTTTTGCCGCGTACAATGAACGCGCCAAACGGCAACTCTTCAATCTGGGAAATGAGTTGTACACGTTTGAGGATTACCTGAAGGAAGAAACAACGTTCCTCAAGAATATGGAGGAGCGAAAGGGACGTTCCCTGCGTGATTTTTCCACCAAAATGGTGAATACGGCTAAATCACAGCTGAATGACCTTCGAAAAAAGGCAGAGCAGCTCGTACCTCGAAGCCATCCTTCCCGCAAAGTCGATTAACGCATACAAAATAAAACAGATATGAAACACAAACTGACAAACATCATGATAGGTGCAGGACTGGTATTTTCGCTCAGTTCCTGCGAAATCCTGTTGGACGACTTGCTGGCAGACGGCTTCTATACGCCTACAACCAACGTACAGACCGGAACCAACGCTGCGCAGACCAGCTTTACCAACGGTGTCCAATGGCAACGCGCTCGCTATGACTCCAACGGACTTCCGATTTTCGGCTATGCTGATGGCCGCCCGGTGTATGGCTATACCAAGCAGGGCTCGCTCATTTACCAATCGAACCACCTTTACTCGGGCTGCTATGTGCCCAGCTGGGGCACAAGCGCAGCACAGCCGTATGGGGTGATTCGCACCAGCTCCTCACCGCTGTAAGAAATCGCCTCTTAACGGATGTCGGCTCAGATAATCATGACTCGAACCAAGATAAGTTTTTGCTTATTGTCCGGGCTGCTGCTGACCAGCTGCAGCACAGTGACGGTGCCGGACTTGGCACCGGAAAGCGTGGAGGGAAAAGTCATTCGCATGGATGACAGGTACACGCAGATATGCGAACGCCCGGTTGTGGGCGGGGAGTGGTCTGCGTGGACTGACTTCCAATATGGCTGCGAGTTTGATTTTCCTTTCGATGCCAACAACCAGTATCGCACGGCGATGAATCCGTCTGAAACCACTTGCCAGACTTATAAAAAGACCGGCCCGGCCAGTGCTGAAATTTACTGCGAATCAGCCGGGAGCACGCATACATGTTACCTGCATTTCGTGACCCCGACCTCCGGCACTGCCACCAAGGAAGGCTACGGAGAAGGTTCAGTTTTCAAGCAGCGCAATATCCAATTCAACATCAAATGATAAAACCACTCATACTCGTAACCGCTGCAGTGATGTTCGCTGCCTGCACCCCAGTATCCCCGGCACCTCAGTCCGCTCTGGTGGAGCCACCAACCATCGGCTTCGATTCGTGTAATCCGACAGCCACGGAAAATCTGCATCAGAACCTGAGCCGCACCGGAAAAGCAGTGTGCAGCATGAATAATCAGGAGTACTCCCTCACCTCTGACGAAACGCAGGAACTGCTGGCACTGCTCGCCGGTGCGCAATCCTCCACTCCGCTCTGTGCTCCGGCAGATTGCTTCTACCTGAACCTGCAGGCGGCAGATGGTACCTGGCTTATGTCTCTACCGGTGCAGAAAACCCCGGAAGGCATTGTGCTCCTTTACCTCAAGCTGCAGGGCAACAACGCCGGAGCCCCGCTGCAAGGCTGGTGGCAGGGCCTGTGCTCACGTCTCGGCATCTGACCATACTATGGGGAACAG
>CALFTQ010000009.1 GCA_937916135.1 uncultured Verrucomicrobiales bacterium | reverse complement strand
TTGTCCGGTTAGTGTAAGCGAGTTAAAAATCAACACAATAGCGTGTTACACTCACTGCGTACCTTGTAAATTATTTTGAATTAATGCCAATTTTATGTTTGACTTACGGTTTCCGAAAGCGTATGCTAGGGAAAGAGTTATCCTGTAATTTATGAATACTTCAAGAGCATCCCGAAAAATTGCTGATCAATATAATAAACCACAGTTGAAAATTCACAAAATCGTGAGTGCGGCAATAGAACTTGGTTGTACTAATTGGGTCGGTATCAGTCGTTCACTGTTAATTGATCATCTCGCTCAAAAGTATGGTGACAGTGAACAGGAGTGGAAAAATCGAGTGGATCAGACCTTTTCTGAAGACAATAAGGAGTACGGGCAATATTTTTGCAGAGACGGGGAGCAGATTACCTTTCACCCCGTCGTGTGGCAAGAGATTGTGCGTGTAGGTTGGGCAAGTGAGTTTGCTTGTGAGGAAAAAGCCGTGGATAATCCGCCACAGTCCGTTGCAGCGGTGTCACACAATAGCGAGGCTTTGTCCGCTCGCTCCGTCGCGACAAAAAGAGCTTCTGTGAACATTGCCGCATGGGGAACTTTTGCGTTGGAAGTTATCGGGAGCGCAGCTTCCGATAAAAATAAGACCGGCTATTTTCGGTCGGATGTGGGCGTAGAGCGGCTGAAAGCAGCTGTCGAATCCGGTGCCACTTTCCTGTTTGTTCATGTATCCGGCAGCAGAACACGAGCCTTTGCCATTTCGGCCTATGCTTTGCAACGTGCGTGCTCGGTACATAAGGTTTCCATCAATAACAACGGCACCCCCAGATATGAGCTTTATATCAATTACCGAAAAGGAGAAATTTGTAAGAATGCTGGCCCGGACGGTTTTGTTGCAGCTTTTGACAATATCGTAAATTCCTAATCCTTTAATCCTATGCAACCTTTCCCCGAATTTAA
Source organism: uncultured Verrucomicrobiales bacterium (assembly GCA_937916135.1). GTDB lineage: Bacteria > Verrucomicrobiota > Verrucomicrobiia > Verrucomicrobiales > Akkermansiaceae > Akkermansia. Next base: position 4,070 of record CALFTQ010000009.1, on the reverse strand, counting down.
GCAATACCAGGATGCTATCAGTCCGACACTCAAGTGATATGCCAGTTGTCACCTGTTATCAATGGAACTGTATATCAGCAGATTTTGAAATCATTATAAATTAAACTTTTTCAACCATGAAACTCCACCTCCCTGTTCGTTTGTTTAAGTCTGTTCTGGCCTGTCTGGCTGCGGTTGCTTCTTTCTCACTTGGTAGCGGTGTAGCCTGGGCTGAGGCGCAGAATCTCACCTTCAGCGGTTCCAGCCTCACCTGGGATACCAGTGCGGAGAACAAATCCTTTGTGGATGAGGAGGACGCCGCAGCCTCCTTTGCTGCGGGGGATAATGTGAGCTTCACAGGCGAAAGCACCGTGACGCTGGGAGAGAATATCACCGTTGGCACTCTGGATATTGCCGCCGGGGCAGATGTCACGATTGATTTGGAAGAATATACTCTGCACACTGATACCATCTCCCTTTCCGGCACGCTGGCCGTGGGCGATTCCCTGAGCATCGCTTCCGGTTCCCCCCTGGCGGCGAAGAATGCCGCCGCTGTGCTGGATTCGGCCCTGGTGCTGGGTGAAAAGAGCGGGCTCGTTGTGGAATCCTCCGCCAGCCTGAATCACAACTCCCTCACCTTGCATGGCGGCTCCAACCTCATCCTCACCGCCGCCGGCGATGGCAAGACCTACACCCTCTTCACCGGGATTTCCTCTCTGGTGGATAAGAATGGCAATACGCTGACCGCTGGTTCCTGTTCCATCAACGACTATTTCGATAAAGACGCCCCTGGCTCCGGTTTCTGGGCAGATGCTACCCTCGTGTATACTGCAGATGGCACGCTACAGATTGTGCGGCATGAAGAAAACGTGCAGGAGACGCTAACTTTCTCCACCCGCCAGACGAGCAACCTGGAGTACAACTACTACGAGGGTGTCTGTTTCCGGGATATTACTTATTCCGGCTTCTCTGCCCGTGGCGGCGCGATTGAGGGGGAAGAAACCATCACGCTGAGCAACAACGGCAGCGTGACGTTCAGCGGAAATACGGCTTCCGCCTCATCAAGCTCCTCATCCAATGCCTATGGCGGCGCGATTGAGGGGGGAACCATTACCCTGAGCAACAACGGAAGCGTGACGTTCAGCGGGAATACGGCTTCCGGCTCACTTTATTCCGATGGCGCCGCCGCATTTGGCGGCGCAATTTGGTCGAGTGGCAATTTGAGTATACAGAACAATGACTCCGTACTCTTTGAAAAGAATGCGGAGATTGGAAATGGCGCATACCGCTTGCGCAGTATTTATGCCTACTATGGTGATGCGATTTCTCTTTCTGCCGCAGCCGGTAAGAGCATCGAGTTCCGGGATTCGGTGTATGTTATTTCCGGCTCTACGGTGGAGCTGAATGCGGATTATACCTACCAGAATGAAGAGGGGAAAACTGTCACCGTCAAGCAGCGGGGCGATATCATCTTCACCGGTGCGACTACGGTGGATGACCTGTATGAAGTCAAGGGCGATGTGGCCGGTACGGAGGAGGAAATCCGCCTTTCCCGCACGACGGAGGTGCGAGCCATGACGAATCTGTATGGTGGCCGTCTGCGTGTGGAGGATGGCGCGATTTATAAGGGGCGCGGCATTACGGTGGCAGAAGGCAGCGGAGCAAGCGTTCTGGTGAAGGATGCCTCGTTGAACCATGCCGGGTATGATTTGGTATTCCATTCCGGCACCTCGCTGGAACTGATGGGGTACAATGCTGTGTCTGCCAATCGCTTACAGATGCACACAGGCAGTAGTATGGTTTTCCGTGAGAATGCAAGCATGGCACTTGACGGTGTGCTGAATCTGCAGGGAACGGGTACACTACTGCTGGAGGATGGAAACCTGAGTGCCCAAAAGATTGATGGAACCGGTGGGATATCCATTACCGGGGGCAGGCTGGAACTGCAGGATGATACGGATGCTCTGGCGGTGGACGGAGCGGTCAGCATCAGTAATACGACTCTCAGCGGTAATTGGTGCGGTGAGGGGCTGACGGTTGACGGTGTAAGTGTGGCCGCCGATGCCGAAATCAGCTTGAAGAACCTGACACTCAAATCTGTGCTGAGTAACGAAGGTACTTTAGTGTTGGGTGGAGAAGTATCAATAGCAAGCGAAGTTTTTGGGGTTGTTGGTGGTGATGTGCAATACTCGGCGGGTGCTAGTGGGTATCGCTATGTGGCACATGACTATACGCTGGTAGAAGGCAGCGGACAAAGTACGGCAGCGGCAGACGTGATATGGAAGATAACGGAGAACGGAACTGCGCAGGATTATCTGTCGCATTCATACACCAATGGCGTACTTACTGCTTATGTTAATGAGGATGCAACGACCTACTGGGTTAACAGCGAGGTAACATACGACGGATGCAGCGAGTTTGACACGGCTGAGACGCTGGTGCTTAACGGCGGCAAGCTGACGCTGGATAGCAAGCTCGGGAGCAATCTGACGGGCGGCATCCGTGTGGATGCGGCGAGCACGCTGAGCCTGAGCAGCGGCGTGGAGGTGAAGCGGGCACAGCTCAGCGGTGTTTCGACAGACAACACCGTGAGCCTGGCCGGAGCCGGTAAGCTGAATCTGGGCAGTTCTGCGGATTTCACCGGCTATGCGCTTGCCAAGGGCTGGAGCGGCACGGTGAAGCTGGAGAATATCACCACGGATACCAATTTGGATATGAACACCATCGGTCAGAGCGGCTCAACGATTGAGCTGGAGAATGTGATGGGCTACACCGGGGTGAACGGCAGGACGGTGGCTGCCGATTTGCGGCTGAATCGCAGCACGGCGGCGGACGGCACGGAGCAGGCGGCTCTGGTGATATCCAACGGCTATTCCCACAAGACGAATGCAGACCACGTCATGACCACGTTCAGCGGGACGGTGAGCGGGGCAGGCAAGATGGTCTACGAGAAAACGCTCAGCAATGAGTACACGGGCTTTGCCTTCAGCGGAGATGTTTCCGGGTGGACGGGAGCATTCGAGATGAACGGCGGCAAGACCTTTAATCTGGTGTTCAACGGCATGGCTACGGAAATCAATGCGGATATCCGCGATATCTCAGGCAATGGGACGCTGAATCTTCGCCTGGGGGCTAATGCTGCCATGAGCGTGAACGGCACGGTGGATGCGGATAGTATCATCGTGACCAATAACCATGCCGTGAGCTTCAGCAACACGGTGGAAACGGGCAGCCTGTCCGCCGCAGGCAGCAGCCTGAGCTTTGATGCCGCTGCTGTGGTAAGCGGGGATATGAGTGCCGCCGCCCTGACGCTGGGTGAGTCCGGTAGCCTGAGCGTAGGCGGTACGCTGAGTACCGGGCTTATCACTCTGCAGTATCTCACGCTGACTGCTCCGGCACTGACGGTCGGACAGTTTGACGCCGGGGATACCATTTTCTCACTGAGCCGGGAGAATCTGGACAGTCTGAACCTGGCCCACGGGGAGAGCGTGGTCATTGCCCGCGCCGGCAATGACATCTCGCAGGATTTCCGCGCCTGGGTGGCAGAGGGGAGTACCTCCATAGATGCCGTGGTGTACCGCTATGATTTGTCGGTGAGCGGTGCGGATGTGATGGTGAGCAAGGATTACGCTAACTGGGGAACCCGCGTGTGGTACGGCAATGAATGGGTGGGCAAGGAGTCCTGGAAGGACTATATGGCCGCCGGTTACGATGCCGTGAACGGTGTGGAGACGCTGAATCTCGGCGGTGAGCTCATTGAGGCGGAGAACCTGATTATTGCGCCCGGGGATGGTGCTGCGGTCACAGAGCTGAGCAATGGAGACATGAGCGTAAGCTACATGGAAGTGGCAGACGGTAAGCTGCGTATAGCTGAGGGTACTGTGCTCGAAACAGTGGAACTGGCGGCAGAAGACCGCGATATTGAGCTGCAGGGTGAGCTGATTGTGACGGATGGTCAAATCGGCACGCTGAGCGGCACCACCGGAGAGCTGACGATTGCTGGTGAGCTGCGCGTGGACAGCAATGTGACGCTGGGGAGTCTGGATAATGCCGGGAGTCTCGACATCGGGAAGCACAAGCTGAACGTGGCG
>CALFTQ010000008.1 GCA_937916135.1 uncultured Verrucomicrobiales bacterium | reverse complement strand
CCCACCACGCACACATTGTGCTCCGGCCCCACCAGCTGGCGCAGCAGGCTCATCTGCAGGGAGTTGGTGTCCTGGAACTCGTCCACGGTGATGTAGGAGAAGCGCTTGTTCCACTTCTCGTGAATGGTGGGGTAGCAGCGCAGCAGCCGCTCGGTGAGGATGAGCAGGTCATCGAAATCGACCGCATTCTGGGCCTTCAGCTCGCGCATGTAGGCCTTGGCCACGGCGGCAATGAGGGTATCCTCAATGTGTTCAATCTCCAGCCCGTTGTTGCGCACGCGGGACATTTCGGCCAGCACCTGGGCGGGTTCCAGCTTCTCGCGGCGGGCGCCGTATTCCATAATCAGGCGCTTGAGCAGGCCGCTCTGGTCGCTGCCGGTGTAGATGGAGAAGTTCTCTTTGTAGCCCAGGCGGCCGATATCCTGGCGGAGGATGCGCACACAGAGTGAGTGGAAGGTGCACACCGTCATGGCGCGCGCGGCTTTGCGGTCTACCAGTCCGGCCACACGGTCGGCCATTTCATTGGCGGCCTTGTTGGTGAAGGTGAGCGCCAGGATGCCGCGCGGATTCACGCCTTTGGCAATCATGTTTGCAATGCGGCAGGTCACGGTGCGGGTCTTGCCGGTGCCGGCTCCGGCCAGGATGAGAACCGGGCCGTTCAGGGTTTGCACCGCCTGTTTCTGGGCGGCATTCAGGCTGTTGATGTCGAATTTTTCTGCCATAGCTGCGGGGCGGCTCGAGGGTAGCAGATTCCCCACGCCTGCGCAAGAAATTTAGTCAGAAATGGCAGAATAGATTTCACCCGGCAGAGCTAGGGTCGTGAAAAGGAGGCTGCCCGGAATATCTACTGCCACAGCGGCAATCCACGAAAGGGGCGCCGTATAGAAGCGGTGCGGGTTGGGCCGTTCCTCCATCCAGATCGGCTCGTAATACCGCACGGGCGGCTTTATCTCCCGCGAGGATTGCACGGCGTAAAAAGGGTAGACGGATTTTGGTTCCATTCTTGTATCCACGGCATGCTCCGGCCATTCTGTGCTGATTTCGCCGTCGTGATAGTAGCAAAGTTCGCCCAGTTCGCCATCGTAGTGAAAACCATTGTGCGGTAATTGCGTGAACGCGCCGTCTCTCAGCCACCACGTCTGTTCGCGGATAACCGCTTTCCTGGCTTTGATGTACAGCTTGCCGTCTGCTTCACAAGCATCCCAGTTCAAGGGCTCCTTGCTGTAGATTCTGGTGCCCTTATACACCAGGGCCGCATCGTATTCCCGCCCGATGTTATCTATCATCCCCGCTGTATTCAGTTGCATGCAGCTGGATAAGGCGCAAGCAGATAACATAAGTGATGAGATTACTATTTTCATAACTTTTATATTCTGATTTACTCAACTTCGCCGTACGGGGTGTATGCTACAAACTATCCTCTGGAGGGTTCTCTAAAGTTTCAATACAGATTCTTTATTTGGATGTAGAGTCTTCCTGCAGATTTTAATTTTATTTGTTTTATTCAACATGGATTCAAATTCAGAGCGACTGAAAAGGGAGTGTTCCAATGCGTAAAGGCTCAGAAATTGAGTACAGGGAACATTGCGCGCGTATTCTCCCGTCAATCCCTTCATCCATGTTTCATCTGCTATGGAATAATATCTGTACCAGAATGAAGACGGATAACCGTTTTTGACTATAATCTGGGCTGCAATGATTCCATTTTCTTGTAACGATAAGTCGATTTTTACTTCAGGGTTTCCTGTTTCAAGTATTAATTTGTCCTGATACCATATCCGTTGGTAACTGAATATAGAATTTGCAACATTCACCCAACGGAAAGAATTATGAGAATAATATTCACAACTAGTTGGAAATAAAATTGTAATTATTACAAAAGTAAAGATGGCATAAATTATTTTCATTTGATTATAAATATAAGGGGAGCTAATGCGATAAATGGTAGTTTCCTAAATGATCAACAGTTTCAAAAATTCTGTTTGACGCAAATATATA
>CALFTQ010000007.1 GCA_937916135.1 uncultured Verrucomicrobiales bacterium | reverse complement strand
TCTTTTCTGCCCCCAATTTTTGCATTTCGGTGTGCATATTTTTGTCCGAATGCGGGGAAGAATAGTGGAGTTTTTTGCCTTGAAGTGGGGCCGGGTATTCGTTATACTCTGGCGTATATAAATATCATCTCTGTTATGAAAGCCGGAACATTTGTAATGACGACTCTGCTGCTGCTGGGATTGGCGGCAGGTGGTACTTATCTGGTCAAGCCCGAGGTGTACGAGGGAATATTGCCGGATAGCATGCTTGGCAAGAAGGCCCCCAAGAAAGCAAAGAAGAAGGGTAAGAAGAAAGGCAAGAAGAAAGCGCAGGCAGAAGCGATGGCAGAGGCTCCCGTGGCAGAGAAAGCGGAGGCAGAGGAAGCTCCCGCTGTGGTATCGGCGGCAGAGGAAGATTTTGACGAGCCGGCGGGCAGCGCGGAGCAGGGCAGCGTGGTGGGCAGCGACTGGGCCGATTGTGTTCAGATGAAGGCGGCGGTGGCAGCTGAGATTATGAAGAAAGCGGAGGGGAAGTCACCGGCCGAGCTTGCCAAACTCTTCCGCAAACCTGAGAATCAGTTGTTGCTGGCACAGTGGGTGGTGGCCGATGCCGAGCTTCGCTCGCAGGCTGAGGTGGAAAAATCCCGCACCGACCGCACAGCCCGGATTGAGAAACTGCGCAAGGAGCTGGAGGCCAACAAGGCCAAGGTGCCGGCCAATGCCGAGCCCGGTGCTGCATTGGCATGGAATATCAGACAGCAGGAGACTCAACTGGCAAAGTTGGAGAAAGAGGCCGGTTGCAAGCACCTGCTCAGCGAAAGCTCCGTCGACAAGGCTGGCAGCGAGCTGATGGCAATGATAGGCAGCGACCCCGAATGGATGCATGATTTCGCTTTCAGCGGCGAATGCGTGCGCCCCGGTATGGCGCTTTCCATCCTCAAGAAGATTCACAAGGAGCACCCGGATATGCTGGAGAATCGCATGGTGCGCGATATTGCCACTGCCACGGCGCTCGAATATGCGAAATCCGGCTGGGACCAGCAGGATGCCGTGGAGCGCGCCACCTTCTATATCAATGCCTGGAAGGATGACCGTCTGAACACGGTGTTTGATACCCTGCCTATGTGGCAGCGCCGTATGGTCTGCGGCTGCAAGGGGGATAATCCCTATGGTTCGGTGGCCAGCCTGACCTGGGCTCTGGAGAATTTCCACCTGCCGGCGGACCGCTACTCCGGCTCCTGCTGGCGCTGCGCCTACCGTCTCAACAATATCTATGGCGATTCCATCCACGGCCCCATGTATTACGCTCCCTTTGAAAGTGACCTGGGTGACAACCGCGAGGCCATGACTTACTACGTGGGTGGCGTGTGCGGCAGCTTGTCCCACTTCGGTGCCTTTGCCGCGCTGGCCAATGGTGTGCCGGCTATGACGGCGGGCGAGCCCGGCCACTGCGCCTTCATTGTGCTTGTGGGCGATAAGTGGACGCCGGCTTATTCGCTGAGCTGGCAGCGTGGTCTGCACTGGCAGGTGTTCCGCAGTGTGCATACCTTCTCATCGCTGCATGCCGCGACGGAGCTTTTTTCTGATGCGGAGAAGAAGAATACGCGGAAGTCTCACATGCTGCGTGTTCTCGGTGGTATCTATGCCGATAAAGGGGAGCTGGCCAAGGCAGAGGACTGCTTTGAAAAGGCAGCCAAGGCCCAGCCGCGCAACTATGTGGCCATGCGTGAGTGGCGCGAGGTGCTGGAAAAAGCCCAGGATGCCGGCGCCGCCAACTGGAATAAGCTCAATGACGCTCTTTGTGAGTATCTGGTGCCGCTTTATCCCGAGCTGGCCTCTGAGCACATGCACAAGGGGCTGGCTGACGGGCTGGCTAAGAACCTGAAGCCCAAGCAGCTCAAGAAAGCCTACATGAAGTTCTGGCAGAGCGTCAAGGTCATGGGCCCGGACCGCTGGCGCATTGAGGAGCTCGGCACGAAGCAGCTCGCTGCTATGGGGGCTGATAAGGACCCCGCCCGCCTGTGCGATTTCTTTGCTGATGTGCTGGGCGCTACGGTGACTAACAGTGAGTATGCCCCCGCTATCCTGAACTGGGGCAATGTGCTGGGTTCCAAGCTCGATAAAGAGGGCAATGCCCAGTTGATGCAGGCTATCGTCGCGGGTATCGGCAAGGGTGGCGACATGACCGCCGAGGAGCGGGTCAAGCTGCTTTCTCCTGCCATTCTGGCCGCAGAGAAGAATCTCGACCGCCTGGCGTTCCAGTCCATCGCGAAGATGATTAACGAATCCGGCTACAAGAACCCCGATGTGAACATTCCCCAGATTGAACCGTTCCCCGGTAAGCTGGCATCGGAAGGGGGCTTGGTCTGGTTCAGTTCGACTTCCCAGTGGGATAAACCGCAGGACCACGCCGGCCTGCTTACCCCGCAGGGTGGCACTTTCCATACCGCCAAGGATAAAGACGCCTTTGTGGCGGTGGAACTGCCCCGCCAGGTGCAGGTGACGGGTATCGTGCTGGTGGGAACCCCCGGTAACCTCCACCGCTGCAATAATATCAGGATTCAGGTTTCTGAAAATGGTACCGACTGGACCGATGTGCATGACCTGGGTGCTTTCAAGCAGCGCGTCATGCGCACGGACCTGGGCGGTAAGCAGCCTGTGGCCAAGTATGTGCGCTTCCTGCGTCAGGGTGGCCCCGACTTCTTCCACCTCAACGGTATCTTCATCTACGGTAATCAGGCCGCGTAATCAATCTAACCATTTTTGACACAAATGAACACCATTTCCCGTATCGTGACCCTCGCACTGGCGCTGTCTCCCTTCTCAGCCCTGGCATACCAGAAGGCTGAAAATATGGAGGAGGCGAAATCCAAGGCCGGGGTGGAAGGTATTGTAATCGCAACCTATGCCGATGGTTGGGATAAGCACAGCAGGAAGACCATGGAGCGCATGCTGGAGGCTGAGGCTGTGAAGAAGGCCCTGGGCAAGGCAGTTGTCATGCAGCTGGGCGTGCCCAATGTGTCCTCCAAAGAGGAGCATGAGAAAAACCAGGCGCGTTTCGGTAAGATTGACCTGAGCTTCCCGAATTCGTATCCGGCCTTCATCTTCTATGATAAGAAGGGGTACCGCGTGGCGGATCTCTGCATCAGCTTCGATGAACGCAAGAAGCCCAAGGCCGTAGCAAAACGCATCACAGAGATTCTGGAGGCTTCTGCCAGGCAGCAGGACCTGCTGGCCAGATCTGAAAGCGCAAGCGGTGTTGAGAAGGCCCGCCTGCTTGGCCAGGCCTCGGCTATTCCCGGCCTGAAAAAGCCGGACAACGTGGCCAAGCGAATGCAGCAGGCAGACCCGGATGACCAGGCGGGTATGTACAAGATAGCCACTCTGAACCTGCATGCCACGGCCATCGAGAGCGCTTCTACCAAGGATTGGAAGGCAACGCTCAAGGAGATGAAGGATATGATGAAGAACCCGCTGCTGACTACTGAGCACAAGCAGCAGCTCTGCTGTATCTGCATCGGCCTGCTGCACCGCCATGGCGGAGTCAGCCACAAGGCGGAGCTCGAAGAGATGATTGACAAGCTGCAGGAGCTGGACCCGGACAGCCTGCTTGGCAAGTCTGCCAAGGATGCCCGCCGGCTCTGGGTGAAGAATCTCACGCTGGCCGAGGGTTGGAACCCCGATGTCATCCCCACGGATCAGACGCCGGTGGAGGTGATTGGCGATATCCCGATTAAGGCTGCCGGCACCTACACCGTGACCTTCACCTACAAGAGCGGAAATCACGCAGCCCGCTTCTCCGCAGTGGAGCTGTATGATGGTAAGAAGAAGGTGGCCGAGGACCGGCATGAAGGCTCTTCCGGCCATAAGAGCAGCAACAATGTGTACACGCTCAATGTGCCTGCAACGGTGAAAAAGCCCCGCCTCATGGTCACCTTCAACATGGGGCAGGACCGCATCTCTTACGGTTCTATCACGGTTTCGGCCAAGTGAGGAAATTTCCATTCTCCCCAGCCACCGCCCTGCAGGGGCGGTGGCTTTTTATATTCACGCCTTGACATGGCGTGTGTTATGGGGTACCGTGAGGGGGTGCGCGTGAGAATCCGCACCGGGTGTGAAAGTGTAGAGGTGAAGCGATGTCCTTATTTCAACTGGTAACAGATTACAAGCCCTCGGGCGACCAGGAGCAGGCGATTGCCAAGCTCCTCAAATCGCTGCGTGCGGGTAACCGGCACCAGTGCCTGCTGGGCGTGACCGGCTCGGGCAAGACCTTCACGATGGCGAACCTCATCGCGGCGCAGGACAGGCCGGTGCTGGTGCTCAGCCACAACAAGACCCTGGCCGCCCAGCTCTACTCTGAGCTGAAAGCCTTTTTCCCGCACAATGCGGTGGAGTACTTCGTCTCCTATTTCGACTACTACCAGCCGGAGGCCTACATTGCCAGCACGGATACCTACATCGAGAAGGACAGCGCCATCAACGAGGAGATTGACCGCTTGTGCCTGAATGCCATGCGCTCCCTCCTCCTGCGGCGGGATGTGATTGTGGTGGCCTCTGTTTCCTGCATCTATGGTCTGGGCGCGCCGGAGGATTACCGGAACCTGACCCTCTCCCTGCACGTGGGGCAGGAGATGGACCGGGATGCCATGCTGGCCTGCCTGGCGGAGCTGCTCTTTGAGCGCAATGACTATGATTTCCAGCGCGGGCGCTTCCGCGTGCGCGGCGATGTGGTGGAGGTCTACCCCGCGCAGAGCGATGGCGAGGCCATCCGCGTGGAGTTCTTCGGGGATGAGATTGATGCCATCTCCCTTATCGATGCCGGCACCGGGCGCGTGCGCGAGCGGTTGCAGAGCTACCTCTTCTTCCCGGTGAAGCAGTACGTCTCCGCGCCGGAGAAGCGCCTGCCGGCCATCCAGTCCATCCGCAGGGAACTGGCGGAGCGCGTGGAGTGGTTCGAGAAGCAGAACAAGCTCATCGAGGCGCAGCGCCTCAAGATGCGCACCGATTACGACCTGGAGCTCATCAACGAAATCGGCTTCTGCAAGGGAATCGAGAACTACTCCCGCCACCTGGCCGGGCGCGCCCCGGGCAGCACCCCCTCCACCCTGCAGGATTATTTCCCGGCAGACCACCTCACCATCATCGATGAATCGCACGCCACCGTGCCGCAGATTGGCGGCATGTACGAGGGCGACCGCTCCCGCAAGCAGGTGCTCATCGACCACGGGTTCCGCCTCCCCTCCGCGCTGGATAACCGTCCGCTGCGCTTTGATGAATTCATGAACCGCCAGGCCCAGCTGGTCTATGTTTCCGCCACGCCGGGGCCCTTTGAGTATGTGAACTGCGTCTCCGGCAACAAGGGCTACATCCCCGTGCTCAAGGCAAAGCGCGGCAACACTCACGCCCGCAGCCGCGAGGCCAGCCAGGCCATCACCCACGCGCCGGAGGGCTTCCGCGGCGTGTTCTTCCACCACTTGTCGGAGCTGCGCGTTCCGCCGCACTCCAGCGCCGCCCCGGTGGAGAGTTTCAACCCCGCCGGGCTCGCCCAGCCGCTCATCGTGGAGCAGCTCATCCGCCCCACCGGCCTGCTGGAGCCGAAAATCACCCTCCTGCCGCTCGATGGGCAGATTGATAAGACTATCGAGCTCTGCCGCCAGCGCGTCTCCGTGCGCGAGCGCGTGCTGGTGACCACCCTCACCAAGCGCACCGCCGAGGATCTGACCGATTATCTCCGCAAGGTCGGCCTGGAGGTGGAATATATCCATGCGGATGTGGATGCCATTGAGCGCGTGGAGATTCTGCGCAAGCTCCGCGCCGGCAAGGTGGATATCCTGGTGGGTATCAACCTGCTGCGCGAGGGCCTCGACCTGCCGGAAGTCTCCCTGGTCTGCATCCTGGATGCGGATAAGGAGGGTTTCCTGCGCAACGAAACCAGCCTGGTGCAGACTGCCGGCCGCGCCGCCCGCCATGTGCATGGCGAGTGCGTGCTCTTCTGCGATGTAGTGACCGATTCCATCCGCCGCCTGGTGGAGGAAAGCGACCGCCGCCGCGCCATCCAGCATGCCTACAACGAGGCCCACGGCATCACCCCGCACAGCGTCAGCCGCGGCGACCAGAGCACCCTGCGCCTCTACACCCCTGATGAAGAGCTGGAGGATGACGATGACTTCGGCACCCTCATGGCCGGGGAAGGGGATGACGATGCCCCGGATGTGCCCGCCACCATCGCCCGCCTGGAGAAGGAAATGCGCGAAGCCGCCGCCCGCCTCGATTTCGAAGTCGCTGCCGTGCTGCGTGATAAGATAAACCTTTTGAAAAATGGAAAGCGGTAGAGTGTTTACAGAGGCGGAGAAGACAGCGGCGTTTGTCCTGCAGGCAGATGAAACGGTTCTGTGGGCAGAGCGGCGGCGCCCCCGGTGGGACAGGAAGAAATGGGGCATTGTGGTGATTATCTTTTTCCTGGGCGGTCTTGAAGCTGCCGGGCTGTTGGTTGCAGGCATGCCGGTGACGGCGGATACGATGGTGGTGATGGCTTGTCTGGTGCTGCTGCTGCGTGCCACGTGGGTGTGGGAGGCGCACACCCTGTACCTTCTGACGGATAAGCGGGCCATCATTGTGGAGGAGCCTCTGTGGGGCAGAAAACCGGTCGCGGTGGCAGTACCTTTGCAGCCGCAGCTCGTGGCTGAGTGCAAGCGCCTGGTCAATGGCAGCGCGGATTATTTCTTTGTGGAGTATACGCATGGGTTTGTCCCCACGCCGGATGGTTTCCGGAATGTGCGGATGGTGCAGACCCTGGAGCAACAGCTGGCCGCCATGGGTATCAGCGTGCCGCAGCGGCGGGAGTCGCGCGGTTTGACAGAAGTTCCCCGCCCGACCCCCGTTCTCGCCATCTGCTGGACTCTCGTGATGGCCTGGATCGTTTGTTATATTGTCGGGGATTGGGCCGATGGCTGCAGTTGGGCTATCTGTATCCAGATCGGGGTATGGGCAGTGGTGCTGTTGCTGCCGATTCCCTGGCTGATGCTCCATTTCCTGCGTTTGCGGAAAGAGCCGTTCCATATTTATACCCCGGAGGATAATCAGTAGGGAATGCCGTGGCGCTCGGCGTATTCCAGCGTCTGGTTCCCGGCAAAGGTCCAGGGGGAGGTGTCTCCTCCTTCCTGTCGGTAGTGTTCGTATTCCCAGGGTAGCAGGGTTTCCTCCACATCGCCGTTTATCTGCTGCTCCCGGCAGCGGAATTCGTTGAGCACATCTTGCACAACCGCTTTCTGCTCCGGGCTGAGGGAGAGCAGGTACTGACCCTTGCAGGCATAATCCATGCAGTGAAATATGCTGTCCATGCACATGAAATCGGGCCGCAGCAGATACTGCCGCAGGTAGGCCGGCAGCACGTAGCAGAAGGCCGGTGCCTCGATGAAGAACAGGCTGTCCTCGCAGGCGCGCAGCATCTGCGGCGTGAGGGCTTGCCAGTCATTGCGGGGTGTTTCATCGGTGGTGTTGATGTATTCCACCACGCGGGGCCCGCGCCAGTCGTCCTCCGCCAGTCCGCCGCTCAGCAGGCTGATGCCCGCGGGGCAGCTCAGCCCGGCAAAGGCGGCTTCCAGCCGCTCCAGCAGGGCAGCCTGCCGGGGGCAGAGCTCCTGCTCCGGGTGCTGCGGCAGAAACTCATCCGCCGTGCGCAGCAGCTCAGCCAGAATCTCCTCGTGCGCGGCAAGGTCTGCTTGTTCCTGTGCAGTGAATTCCATGAGTGGGTGATGGGCTGGACTCCTCGCATTGTAGCACAACGCACTGCCCGGTCAAGCTTGATAAAGTGGAATTTGGCGGGGGAACTCTGTCGGAGCACGGGACTTCAGTCCCGATTGGAAGCACCGTTATTTCGGGACTGAAGTCCCGTGCCCCGACAACGACAAACATCAATTTATCGAGACTTTGAACTCATACTTCGAGACACGTGTGGCAGCAGGGGTTCCTGCTTGACATCATGCTGATAGTTACTATAATTGAAGCATGAACCGCTTTGCATTTTCTATATCTCTACTTTTCAGTGGTCTGGCCATGGCTATGACGCCGCAGGAGTTCCAGAAACTCTATGAGAGCAAGGACAAGACGGCCGAGGTGTGCTACAAGCTCTACCAGGCTTATGCAGAGGGCGATGGAGTGGATGCAGACAAGAGCCAGGCGCGCAAGTGGCTGCTGGCGGCGCATGGCAGCGGCATGGCTGCCGCCCGCGAGGAAATTGCGAATTTGTCCTGGCGCAAGAAGGCTAAGCTGAAGCCCACCATCAAGGTGGCTGAGGTGAGCGATGAGGAAGCCATTGCCCTGGGGCGCGAGCTGGTGGAGTTCATGCTGGATAACGGCGGGCGCAATCGCATCAACATGAACAGCCTGCCGGAGGAGAAGCCCTCCAAGAAACTGGTAGCCGGGGTGCGGAAGTTTATTGCCCAGGGGGCGGATTTGAATGTGTGCCTGGCCGAGCAGAATGATATGGTGGTGGCTACGGCCCTTTACCTGGCCTGCAAGATGGCGGATGAATCGCTCATGGAGCTGCTGCTCAACCACGGAGCTGACCCGAATGCACACGGTGGCCTGGCGCTTACGGCCTTTTACCTGCGGGCACGCCCGAAGGTGGATACCAGCCAGCCTCTCCTCGGCGGTGGCGCCATCAGCGCCCGCGACCTGAAGAAGATGCAGAAACGGGATGGCAAGGCAGACAAGAGTCAGGAGAAGCGGGCCCGCAAGTTGTTCAATCTTCTGGTGAAGAAAGGGGCCGATGTGCGCGCCTGGAACAACGTGGGCTGGTCGCCGGTGTATGCCGCGGTGAATGCCGATTCCCCGCTCGGTGTGCAGATGCTGGTGAAGGCCGGTGCCGACCCCGACCAGAAACAGAACCCGAATGAAGTGGCCAACCACACCCTTTCGGTCAAGCGCGTCAATTACCTGACGGGTGGTTTCGGGGTGGCCGAGCAGGAGACTCCGCTGAACACTGCTGCCATCTATGCCCGGGATGAAGTGGCCGCTGCCCTGCTCAAAGCCGGTGCCGACCCGACTCTCGCCAACGCCCAGGGCGTGACCCCGCTCCAGTCTGCACAGCAGATGAAGCAGCAGCTCGATGCCAAGCCAGCCGCCGAGCGCAGCTCCGACCTGGTGAAGGGCACCGAGAATATGCTCAAATTGCTCAAGGCGGCGAAGAAATAAGTCGCGCCGGGGTATTTCTGACTTCGTAACTGGCCACCCGGCGCCGCCGCCGCTGATTTGCTGCCGGGCTTTCACCTTGACAAATCGGGGTGGAGGGCGCATAGTAGCAAGGCCTGCGGGCTGATAGAGATATGAGTGAAGCAAAAGTAACGCCGGAGCTGATTCGCGCCGCGCTGACCACGGTGAAATATCCCGGGTTCAGCCGCGATATCGTCTCCTTTGGTCTGGTCAAGAATATTGAGGTGAGTGCGGAGGGTGCGGTGCGCATTGAGCTGCGCATCGAAAGCAAGAACGAGGACGTGCCGCGCTTTGTGTATCAGAGCGTGATGACCGAGGTGAAGGAAATGCCCGGCGTGAAGAGCATCGATGTGGATATCGAGTACCACAACCCGGATGTGGAGAAGAAAACTGCCATGCAGGACGACCCCGCCAAGTGGAAGACCACACTGCCCGGCGTGAAGCACATCATCGGCATTTCTTCCGGCAAGGGTGGCGTGGGCAAGAGCACGGTTTCGGCCAATCTGGCCGTGGCGCTTGCCCGCCTGGGTTACCGGACCGGTTTGTTGGATCTGGATATCTACGGCCCTTCCATGGCGCTTATGTTCGGCACCAAGGAACTGCCGGATGCCGGCGAGGATGAGCGCTTCATCCCCGTGCAGGCGCATGGCGTGAAGCTGCTCTCCATGGGCCTTATGATGGATGAGGCCTCTCCCGTGGCGGTGCGTGGCCCGCTGGCCACGCGCTACACCCAGCAGTTCCTGAAGGAGACGGACTGGGGCGGGCTCGATTTCCTGATTCTGGATATGCCCCCGGGCACGGGCGATATTCAGCTCACTATCGTGCAGACGGTGCAGATGGATGGCGTGGTGGTGGTGACCACCCCGCAGGAGATGGCCCTCATCGATGCCCGCAAGGCCATCGGCCTCTACCAGCGCACGGATACCCCCATCCTCGGCATTGTGGAGAATATGAGCTACTTCATCTGCCCCACGGATGAGACTGTGCACTACATTTTCGGCCAGCACGGCGGTGATAAGGAGGCCGTACGCCTCGGGGTGCCTATGCTGGGTAAGATTCCGCTGGATATCCGCACCCGTGAGGGGGGCGACCAGGGCAGCCCCGTGGCTCTGGAGGATACCGGCTCCAACCGCGTGGCGGCTGCTTTCGAGGGCCTGGCCCAGACCCTCGCCAGCTCCCTGGGTGAGTGAAATGATGCCATTTGCAGCTCGCGGGCCATTAAGGATTGTTGTGCCGCACTCATTGTAGGAGCACGGGACTTTAGTCCCGGAATCATGGCGCGTTTATTGCTCCGGCAATTAAAGAATATTGCTTTGACGAAACGCCAAATTGATGTTT
>CALFTQ010000006.1 GCA_937916135.1 uncultured Verrucomicrobiales bacterium | reverse complement strand
TCGCTATGGATATGTCGCCCTGACGGGCTCAAAATTCCTCGGGCTTTCAGCCCGATAAATTCCAATTTGTTGATTCGTTTCGAATTTATAGAAGTTCCCAATGGAATCAGTTAGAGAGCGTTCCCGCAAATTCAGGTAAAGCGCATATTTTTCTTGCCTTTATTTCTCGCATCGCCTAAACTGAGCGCGTGCAACAGATCGCTTTCAATGAAATCAGTGCGGCGGAGGTTTCAGCCATTCCCGCGATGCAGCAGCTGAAGATTTTCTTCGCATTCAAGGTAGATGAAGGGTGCCTGACCGGCAACCCCACCGACCCGCGTTTCGGCGTGATGGAGCGTGATGGTCGGCGCATTTTCCGCTTCCGTTCGGATGAGAGCGACTACCGCATCTACTTCACCGTAGAGAAGAATGCAGATGGGGATGATGTGGTCGTGGTGCAGCGCGTGCTGCATGCCGATTCTCTCAAGGATTTCCTCTTCCGCAGCGGCATGGGTGCCGATGCGGAGGACTCGAAGCTGAGCAACTCCCGCAGCTTCTGGAAACTCATCGAGGACGGCGAGAAAGCCGCCCGCAAGTAACGCACCACCGGCAAGCGCATGCCCGCGCCAATCCAGTATCTGGTGCACATGCCCGGGCGGATAGCCGCCGTGGCGGGGGTCACGCTCACCCAGCTGGTGCGCATGCGCCTGTTCCTGGTGCCGGCCGTGGTGGCGCTGCTGTTTCTGGGTTTGCAGTTCATTCCGTACCAGGGCAACATAGGGGTGGAGTTCCAGGGGGTGGCCCAGCTCCAGTTCATCAAGGATGTGAGCCTGGGCTGCATGCAGCTCTTCGGGCTCATTTTCTGCGTGGCCGCCACTGCGCTGCTCCTCCCGCGCGATGCCGAGGACCGCATCCTCTACACCATCCTCTGCAAACCCGTGCCGCGCTTTGATTACCTGGCCGGCAAGGCTCTGGGCGTGCTGGCGCTGCTGGTGCTCATGATCGGCCTGCTGGATGGCGTCATGAGCCTGCTGCTGGCCCAGCGCGTGGGCAGCATCTGCGCCGAGCTCACCGCCACCCTCTCGGCCAATGGCTACAGCCAGGCCGATATGCAGCCCTACCTCGACCAGGTGACCGCCGCCGGCAACAGCTGGAACACCCAGCGCGGCGTGCTCGCCACCCTCCTGGGCTACGGCGTGCTCACCACTCTCACCTTGCTCATCTCCTGCTTCACCAGCGGCACCATCGTCAGCATCATCTTCGGCCTCGGGGCCTACTTCATCGGCATGTTCCAGGACATGCTCTTCGCGGCCATCTCCGCAGGGCAGGGCACCACCGCCGCCATGCGCTGGGCAGAGCAGGCCTGTGCCGTCATCCTGCCCGATTTCGGCCTCTTCAGCGTGGCCGATACCGCCAGCGCCGGGGCAGAGCTCAGCTGGCCGCTGCTCGGTGGGCTGGCCCTCATTGCCGCGGGCTACATGCTGCTGCACCTGCTCACCGCCACCTGGATATTCAGCAAAAAGGAATTCTGAGCCATGCTGCAGGAACTCAGAACCCGCGCCGCCGCCGGAGATGCAGAATCCGCCCTGCACCTCGCCAAGAAACTCATCCGGGGCAGGGGAGAAGGCCGCAACTTTGAAGAAGCCGTCGAGTGGTTCGATACCGCCGCCCGTGCCGGCCTGGTGGATGCCCTCTACTGGCTCGGCAAATGCTACCTGAAGGGCCTCGGCTGCCCGCGCGACCCCGCCGGTGGCTGCAGCTGCCTGGAGCGCGCCGCCCTGGCCGGCCACGCCGCCGCCGCCCTCAAACTCGGCGAATGTTTTGAAAAAGGCAACGGTGCACCCGCCAGCTCCGAGCTCGCCGCCTACTGGTACCGCAAAGCCGCCGCCCGTGGCGAAACCCGCGCGTATGATAAACTCCTCAACTTGGCGCGCCGCCGGCGGTGAATGCCGTATCGCGGGAGCCGCCCTTTTACGGGACTGAAGTCCCGTGCTCCGAATTTTCACTGCGGTGCCCAGAAGCGGGCGGCCTGGTGGGTGCGGGGGAGGTTCAGGTAGCGGCTGCGGAGCAGGGCGGGGGTGCTGTGGCCCATCTCCAGCTGCAGCTCCGGCAGGTTCCGGAAATGCGCGGCGTGGTAGCTCGCAAAGGTGTGGCGGCATACATCCGGCACCCAGTGGGTGAAACCGGCCGCGCGGCGCAGCGCCCTCCAGCGGTTCTGCCAGTTGCGCGGAATGCGCAGGCGCGCACCGCACAGCTTCTCCGCCCGCCGCAGCGGCACCATGCGGCCACCGCCGGTCTTGCTCGTGCGGGGGTGAACGAGCACCCGCTTTTCCGGCAGCTCAATATCCTGCGGCTGCAAGCGGGCCACCTCGTTCGGCCGCAATCCGCAGTAAAGCATCAGGTGCAGCGAGGTGCGCATCGCCCGGTGCTCCGGCTGCTCGGCAGCTGCTTCCAGCCGCTCCACTTCCGGGAGGGTGAGCGGCACTATCTCTCGCTCCTGCACCCGCGGTGCCTCCACATCGGTCACCGGATTGGAACCGCACCACTGCATGCGCCGGCCATACTCGAAAATGCTGTGCAGAATCGCACGCCCCTTGCGGTAACTATGCGCACTGCTGCCGAAAGCTGCGGCAAGAATCCGGCGGCAATCCGCCGCGCTCATACCGCGCAGGGGAAGAGCCGCCACCCCCTCCACCCGCAGCATCCGCCGCGTGAAATGCCTCAAATCCCGCAGCGTGGCGGGGCGTCTGCCGCTGCGGGCCTCAATACTCTGCCGGGTGGCTTCTTCAAAGCTCACCGTGTGCTCCGCCGCTTCCACCACCCGCACCCCCTCGTTCCAAACCCGGCGCAAAAGCAGCAGCATTTCACGCCTTTCCAGACCATTCACCCGCTCACCCAGTGCCTCGGTGGCTTCCAGTATCAGGCGGGCGGCATCGTTGATATCAAGCGGTAATTCACGGATGAGTCTTCTGGCGGTGTTCATGGGTTGGGGGGTGGTTGGGGTGCATTGCTGATGCATAGTCAATCAATTTTTGCATCAAATTCTGGAATGTACTGTCTTTTATGCAATTGGAATCGCCAAATTTCAAACACCATCTGATACTGGTTACAGCGTTCCATGCGAAATCAAGAAATTACAGCAAAATAATCCGGGTGCATCAGCAATGCTGTACAAAGACGGCATGTCCATTACCCTTAATCTGAATGAAATTGAAGCACGCGCGGCGCAATTTGCCGCCAAGTATAAGGATGCAGCCAGCGAGGAGGCGGAGGCCCAGACCTTTCAGAATGATTTTCTGCAGGTGCTGGGAATCGACCGGCGGCGGGTGGCATTGTTTGAGAAGAAAGTGAAGTGCCTGGATGGCAGTGCAGGCTACATCGACCTGTTCTGGCCGGGGCACATCCTCATCGAAATGAAATCGCGGGGCAAAGACCGCGAGAAGGCCTATGAACAGGCGCGGCGCTATGCGCTATCCCTCAAACCGGGGGAAATGCCGCGCGCCATTCTCATCTGCGATTTTGAGCATTGGGATTTTTATGATCTGGACCGCGATGGGGAACGAATCAGTTTCACCCTGGCGGAGCTGCCGCGGTTCATCTGCCTGTTTGATTTTCTTGCCGGTTATGAGCGGCGCGAGTATGTGGAGGAAGACCCGGTGAATATCCGCGCAGCGGAGCTGATGGGCGAGCTGCACGACCGGCTGGAATCCATCGGCTACACCGGGCATGCGCTGGAGGTGTATCTGGTGCGCTTGCTTTTCTGCCTGTTTGCGGATGATACGGGGATTTTCGAGCGCGACCATTTTCTGAATTACCTGCGCGACTGCACGGCGGAGGACGGGCGCGACCTGGCGCCGCTGCTGGCGGAGATGTTCCAGGTGTTGAACACGCCGGAGGAGCAGCGGTTCTGCACGCGGAACGCACTGCTGCGCACACTGCCGTATGTGAATGGCGGCTTGTTTGCGGAGTACCTGCCCATGCCGGCATTCGATGCGGGCATGCGGGATATTCTGCTGGAGTGCTGCCAGCTGGACTGGGGTAAAATCTCCCCTGCGATTTTCGGCTCCATGTTCCAGAGCGTGATGAAGCCGGAGGAACGCCGCGCACTGGGGGCGCATTACACCAGCGAGCGTAATATTCTGAAGCTTATCACCCCGCTGTTTCTCGATTCCTTGTGCGAGGAATTCGATAAAATCTGCGCAGACCGCTCCACGCGTCGCACTGCGCGCTTGCAGGAGTTTCACCGCAAGCTGGCCGGGCTGCGCTTTCTGGACCCCGCCTGCGGCTGTGGCAATTTCCTGGTGATTGCCTACCGCGAGCTGCGCCTGCTGGAGCTTGAGCTCATCCGCGAGCTGGAATCCACCGGGCAGCAGTTCCTCGATATCTCAGAGCTCTGCCGGGTGAGCGTGGAGCAGTTCTACGGAATCGAAATCGAGGAATTCCCGGCGCAGATTGCGCAGGTGGCCATGTGGCTTATGGACCACCAGATGAATATCGAGGTGGGGCGGCATTTCGGGCGGTATTTTGCCCGCATTCCCCTGCGTGCCAGCGCCACCATTGTGTGCGGCAATGCCCTGCAACTCGATTGGGAGGAACTGGTGCCCGACGGGCAGTTGAACTACATTATGGGCAATCCTCCTTTTGCCGGCACCGGCACGACCTCTGCCGCGCAGA
>CALFTQ010000005.1 GCA_937916135.1 uncultured Verrucomicrobiales bacterium | reverse complement strand
CCGTCACCACCAATGCGGATAACACATCAATCTTTAATTGCCTCATCAATAATTTCGCCAAGTCTCAACAAAATCACCTGCTGAGTGCGTCTATCCATTAGAAATAACGCAGCTCCTGCACTTTTTTGTTGCATATTCGGTGCGGAGAAGTATTATTATCGGCATAAGGAGATATAGATGAAAACAATGAATAGTTATCTTATCAAGACTTTTGTGGCTCTGGCATTAGTCTCGCCACTCGTTTCTGCCGCGGAGCCTCAGCCGCGGCCTGCAGCTCCGTCGTCCTCACCAGTAGCGGCATTGGATGCGGCGTTTCATGAGGCAGTGCTCAAGAGTTTCTATGCGTTCCGGCATGATGATTCCGCCCTGCGGGAATTACTGCAGAAGGGGGCGGATGTGAATGCGGTGGATGCTGCGGGCAACAATGCGCTGATGCTGCTTATCAAAGCCGCAGATGGACACAACGAACACCACATCCGAAAAGAGCTCTTCGAGTTCCTGCGCGATGCCGGGATAAATCTGCACGCCCGCAATAAAGACGGCTTGAATGCTGCGGAGCTGAACTGCAGCCTGTATTGGCCCTATGATTTCCTGACAAAAGAATTTGAGAAAGCCGGTGTGCCGATAAGCCCGGGGGCTCGCCTGGCAGCCGCTGCAGCGGTGAGCAATGTGGCCGAGGTGGAGCGCCTGTTGCAAGCCGGGGCTGACCCGAATTTCAACCGCGCCTGCGCCCTGACCAAATGCATGGGGATTCTCACCGATGGCCCGAAAAAGAACGAGGTCATCATCGCCGCCCTGTTGCTGCAAGCCGGAGCTGACCCGAATCTGGATGGTTCGACGCTGATGTCTCGCGCGGTTTATAGTGAGTTTTCAGAGCAGCTGGTGCCGCTGCTCCTGCAGCACGGGTTCCGTGTGAGGGATGTCGATGCGGAGGTAACCAGCAGTTGGCTCCGGCATCTGCTGCTGCATCGGACTCCGTCCAGGGTTGAAACCGTCAATCTGCTCATCTGCCACGGGGCGGTGCTGAATGATGAAACGTGGCACACTCCCTACTTCTGCCATCTGGTGACAAAGAATATCAATTTCTGGCAGAATATGACGCTGGCTCGCCATTTTATCGAGCTGGGGCTGGATGCCACCCGCAAGGATAAGGACGGTAAAACCGCCTTCATGCTGGCTCGCGAAAAGAAGCTCAGTCTGGGTATCCAGCAGGTTCTGGAGAATCCGCAGGCTGTGCTGGCCGAGCGCCAACAAAAGGCTCAGGTGGTGGATGAGGCAGGGCGCACGCAGCTGATGCTGGCTGTGGCAGACCCCCACCAGTCCGCCATCGAGGTGTACAAATGGCTTCGCTCCGGGGCCGATGTGAACGCCCGCGATGCCCAGGGCCGCACCGCCCTGTTCTATATCAACTCCTTCTGCCCGCAGAAGGACCTGAAAGCAAAGCTGCTCATCGAGGCCGGGGCCGATGTGAATGCCCGCGATGCGCAGGGGCTCACCCCGCTGCTGGCGCTGCCGTATGTGCACGACCTCTCCATACCGCAGCAGCGTTCCTGTGCCCCCGTCATCCGCCTGCTGGCCGCAGCCGGGGCAGATTTGAACGCCTGCGATCCCGCCGGCTTCACCCGCCTGGAGCAGATGCTGCGCCGAGGGAACCTGAGCCGGGCCGATTCGGAATGCGTGGTGCTGCTCCGGCAGCTTGGCTGCACGCCCCGCCCCGAAGCCGTGAAAAAATAAGCTGCCATCATCATAGAGGAAAGGAGAATTCATGCAGCCATTATCAATGAAATTGCTTGTTCCGGTTCTGGCCGCGCTGGTGCTGATGCCCCCACCGGCCGGAGCCGACGAAATGAAGGAAGTTGCGTGTAAGGAAACGCTTCTCTGCTCTGAGGTGACCCCGGGGGATGCCGCGCTGTTCGACCGCTATTTCGGCACTGCTGCCGCGCCGGTAGCAGAGGGTTGGGATGCGGAGAATCTGGTGCAATTCTCATCCTCCTGGCACCGGAACAAGGCCGGTAAGCAGGTGCTCTGCGAGCGCCTGATGATTCTTGCAGAGGATGGCAGCACGCTGCGCAAACTATTCTGCGAACGCTTTGAGACAAATCCCGCTAAACGGGTTAACTACAAGGAGCAGAAATATCGCGCCGTTGTGCCTTTTGTGTTTGCTTACAATCTGGTGGGTATTGTTGATTTTGACGATGAAACGCTGTATGTGGATTGCGTTCATTTTAATCCGCAGACCCGCAGCCTGGAGGGTATTGAAAGCAAGCATTGGTCTCGCAGGGAATTACACGCCATGCGCGGTGATTTGACCGAAGAGGACAAGTCGCTTTTCGACACCTGTTTCCCCAGGCTCAAATGGCGCCGCACTCCCCCCACCTGGGATGCCGGGCAGCGCGTGCTGTATTCGGCCCGGGGGCGCACCGGTGCCCGCGGTGCCTATGCGCTCAACGGCTGCCTCAAACGCATCGCGGCGGATGGCAGCAGCTGCCGCCTCGCGGTCAAAACCCTCGAAACCAAGGGCGCCTGGATATGCCGTGACCGCCCCCGGGCCTGCGAACTCCCCATGGTGGTGCCCTTTGTCTTTGTGGAGCTGAGTAACAAACTCCGCTTTCATATAGAGCAGTTTAATCCCCGGAGCGGGGCATACGAAGGCACCCGTATCAGGGAGTATGATTTCCGCTCGCTGGAGCTGGTGAATGATGCCTGGACGCCCGCCGCCCCTTCGAATTAACCTTCCACATGGATACTGATGCACGAAATAATATGAATAAGAGCTTGATGATTACCGCTTGTTGTCTGCTTCTGATTCTTTCTGCAAAGGCAGAGGAGGTTGTTTACCCCGGAAATCCTGACCATCCGGAATTCGGAAACAGGCTGTATTTTGAATATGATAGTGTGCTGATTCGCCTCATTCAGAAGATGAATGGCAGCGATGTCTCGCGCCAGACCGTCATAAGCCGCATCAAGGAACACCCCGAAGAAGTGAACGACTGGTGGAGCCATGAGGGCTGGAGCGGCTCACCCCTGACAGAAGCCATGCGTAAGAACGACAAGGAGATAGTGTCCCTTCTTCTGGCGGGTGGGGCTATTCCGTTCCCGCCTCCCGGCACCTCATTCTGGACGGATTATGCAGAAGGTAAACCGCAATATGCTGAGATTTTCTCCCTCATCAGGGCAGCTCAGAAAAAATACCCTGTCTATTCGAGCATACTGTCCTCCGATGCATATCGCAAGCGCCACTCCGGAAAGTGATGGAGAATTCCCTGCCGTGTAATATCAACATGGGTAGTAGGAGATAGGCATGTCGACGAACCAGACAGCCGGCGATAAGGCAGTGCGACCGGATGGCGCTCTCCGCCTTTTGAAGGGGGGCGCGGCGGCGGTGCTTGCCATTGTTGCGTTGTGTGGCATTCTCGTGGCCGGTTTCATGTATTCGGATGTTGCGCAAAGCGTGAGCAGCGAGCCCGTGTACGAAACGACACCGGGGCAGGTGAACCCGGCACTGGATGGCAAGTTGGTCAAGATGCGAGTCACCGAACTGGTTGCAGAGGGTGGCCCGGTGGTGGATGAAGTTTTCGGGTTGCGAGAGGAGAACACTATCGCCTTGAACCGTTATTACAGGCCGGAATGTTTTGATGGGCGGCTGCGGGTGTATTATAAGGAACTGCATGGTATTCGAAAGGCTTTGATTCTTGCCTCTGAAGTGAAAGCAGGCGCCTACTCGCTCCGTGCACGAGATAGTTTCTGGGATGACCTGGCCGGGGAATACCTCAACCCCGATGAAATGACCCTCCCGGCAGCATGGGCGGGGCGCGTGGTATTCTGCACGGCGCATGGTATCACCCTGCGCACAGATGATACCTCCAACCTTGCAACTCAATACGCAGAGTTCCGATATAGGCGGATTCCGTCACCCTGGCGCGGGGAACTCCACATGGTAGGCCGCCAGCAGGGCAAGGTGCTGGACCTCACCGGTGAGGGCTGCGGACTCATTCGCGGGGAGCAGCGGTACCAACAAAAGAGCAGGATTCGCACTGCAATATGGGAGCCGCAGGAATTACTTGCTTTGCTGGGTGGCATAACTCTGTGCCTGCTGCCGGCTGTGTGGATGGTACAGAAACAAGGATGCCTGCGGGCAACCTGCGTTTCCTTGCTTTTGGGAATCCTGCTCAGTGCATGGGTGGCATCCGCGTTTTTGCTCCTCCCCTACTCGGAGCATAATTGGATGACTTGGACATATACCTTGGTTCCCGGCCTGATTACCCTCGTTCTGCTCTGGTTCGCGTGCCGGAAGAACGGTAAGGAGCATTAGGCATCTCCATCACGTCCCCGCTCCTCTACCCCGATTAATGATGAGGCAATTAAAAATTGATGTGTTATCCGTATTGGTGGTGACGGACAAATTGGAATTTGTGGGGGAACTCTGTCGGAGCACGGGACTTCAGTCCCGAT
>CALFTQ010000004.1 GCA_937916135.1 uncultured Verrucomicrobiales bacterium | reverse complement strand
TGCATGAAATACATGCCTGCGGCATGTATGAAATCCCTCACGCTGACGCATGAGGAATTCGAACTTTGGTACACGTATGCACAGAAAGGAGCTGCCGGTTATCGGCAGCTCCTTGAAAATCGGTGCTGTTGGCTCTTTGCTTTAGCAGCAGGGCTGAGCAAGAATCTTGCGCAGGCGGGCAAAGCGGGGCAGGGATTCGGCGGTCTTCATGCCGGTTGCACCCTGGATGAGGGGCAGGGCGTAGTCCACGAAAGCCATCTCCACGTTGTTACCGGCGGCGTTGATCCACTCGCGGGGAACCTTGCGCTCGAAGTTAGCCACGCTGGCCAGGGGCAGGAGCTTCATCTCGCACTTGTAGTTGCCAGCCTCGTCGGTGGTGCGTTCGAAAGCGGGCATCTTGTCGGTGTCACCAGCCACGGCGGCCTCCACGGCGGTCTTACCGGCAAGGTAAGCTTCGTGGGCATCGGTGGCGGAGCCCAGGTGCGTGGCGCAGCGCTGCAGCAGGGAGGGCTCGATGGCGCGCACCTTGGCGCTGCTGATGCGAGCGCGCACGATTTCAGCCAGCTTGTTGGCCAGGCCGCCGAGCTGGGCATGGCCGAAGCCATCTTTGCTGTTGGTCTTGGCCTCGGAGATGAAGTTTCTATCCTTGTCGTGGATGCCTTCGGACACCACCACGAGGCACTTGCCGGTGGCGTTGTAAATCTTCTCCACATCGTTGAGGAAGCTGTCCATGTCAAAGTCAACCTCGGGGAGGTAGATGAGGTCGGGACCGGCACCAGCGTAGGTGGCCAGGGCAGCAGCGGCGGTCAGCCAGCCGGCGTGACGGCCCATCACCTCGATGATGGTCACCATACCGGTGTCATAGCAGCAGGCGTCGTGCTTCACCTCCATCACGGAAGTGGCGATGTACTTGGCAGCAGAGGCATAGCCGGGGCAGTGGTCCGTGCCGAAAAGGTCGTTGTCGATGGTCTTCGGAATGCCCATCACGCGGCACTCCCAGCCGCTCTTCTCCATGAACTTGGAAATCTTGTTGCAGGTATCCATGGAGTCGTTGCCACCGTTGTAGAAGAAGTAGCGCACGTCGAACTTCTTGAAGGTCTCCAGCAGCTTCTCGTAGTCGGTCGGATCCTCATCCGGGTTCTTCATCTTGTAGCGGCAGGTGCCCAGAGCAGAGGAGGGGGTGAACTTCAGCAGCTCCAGCTCCACCGGGTCTTCCATGCCCATGTCGTAAAGCTTGCCTTCCAGCACGCCCTTGATGCCGTTGGCGGCACCCAGCACGCGGGTAATCTGAGGAGCGTTGAGAGCGGTCTGGATAGCACCCAGAACGCTGGCGTTAATCACAGCGGTAGGACCGCCGGACTGACCGATGATGCATGCACCTTTGAGTTCGTCCATGATATGAAGAATGTGTAGATGTATTGTTTTTCTTGTTCCCTCCGCAGAAAAGTGAGGCCGAGGGAACGGCCGCCAACGGCGGGCGCCACATTCTACATGTTTTGTTTTCACTTGGCAAGCAAAATAACCGGGTGGGCTGCCCGAAATGCAAAAAAAACTTACGAATGGGGAACCTCTAAAAACTCACTAAATTGGAATTTGTGGGGGAACTCTGTCGGGGCACGGGACTTCAGTCCCGATTGGAAGCACCGTTATTTCGGGACTGAAGTCCCGTGCCCCGACAACGACAAACATCAATTTGTTGGTTAGTTTTGAGTTTTTAGAGGTTCCCGAATGACGAGTTGGGAAGTACGACGTAAAACGTTCGGCGGGCATTCGCCCGCCAGTATGGAATTATTTGATGTACAAAGGCTGCCGTGACAGCATTACTGGCCGTTCTTGCGATTAAGACCAAACAGCCTGGCGAGTTTGGCAAGAGAGGAGAAACTGAAGGTTTTGCCGATATTAAAACCGCCGATGCTCTTGTTGAGGCGCACGCCGCGCTGGCTCACGGAAGCGCGACCTACACCACTTTTTCCGAGGCTGAAGGAGATGCCGCTGCGGCTGAAGTTCAGGTAAAGCACGCCGGGGATGATTTGAATCCGTGTGTATTGAGGGGCTCGGCGGCCGTAACGATGATTATTTCTGGGAGGTTCCAACATAGTGCTGCTTGTATGGGGTTAATCTTCCTGGTTTATATTTTCCGCCGGCACATCGCCACCCAGCAGCTGCGGAAGTTCCTCCGGCTCCGGAGATGGGTCGGGGGAAGCCGATTCCAGACCGGTGAGATGTTGCTCCGGTGGCTCGCCGGGCACCACCTGACGCGGAACATCACCGGGGATGCTCTGACGGTCGCACCCGGTAAGCAAGGTGCCTATCATGGCCATCACCGCCGGGGTAATGGGATTAGACTTGGATTTTACAGGTCGAATTTTCATCATTCTATCATGGGTGGTGGTGGATTATCTGATGGAGAACTTCATGCCCCGTTGCTTATAATCATTTCCTTCTCCGTAGCCTTCCTTGGTGGCAGTGCCGGAGGTCGGGGTCTCGAATTTCAGGTAACATGTGTGCGTACTTTCGGCAGATTCATAGTATATCTCCGCACTGGCCGGGCCGGTCTTTTTGTATGTCTGGCAAGTTGTTTCCGATGGATTCAGAGCCGTGCGGTACTGGTTGTTGGCATTGAAGGGAAAATCAAATACACAGCCGTATTTAAAATCAGTCCATGCAGACCACTGCCCCCCTTCAACCGGGCGTTCGCAAATCTGCGTGAACCGGTCATCCAGGCGGATGATTCTGCCCGCCACACTTTCCGGTGCCAGCTCAGGCACCGTTACTGTGCTGCAACCGGTCAGCAGCAGCCCGGTCAATAAGCAGATACTTATCCTGGTTCGAGTCATGACGATTATCTGAGCTGGCATCCGTTAAGTGGCGTTTTCTTACAGGGGGGAGGCACTGGTGCGAATCACCCCATACGGCTGTGCGGCGCTTGTACCCCAGCTGGGCACAT
>CALFTQ010000003.1 GCA_937916135.1 uncultured Verrucomicrobiales bacterium | reverse complement strand
ACCGTAAGGCCGAAAGGTTTGCCGGGACTGTAATGTGCCCGGATGATGCTGCCCGGTTGGTGGCTAATATCTGTGAGATAACGCAGCAGAAGCTGCCGGACCTATCCTGCAGCGCCATTGAGCTTACTCGCATTTTTGACATGGGTGTGGAGGCATATGAGGAAAGCATATACTCGGAGCCCTTTGGCGTGGCCATAGAAAAATTCCTGGAGCAGAAGAAGGAGCTTCGACCGGCTTCGTATCGTGAGTATAAATCCATGCTGCGGCGCATGTTGCGAGATTCTCCGGAGTATGCCTGCCGGAATGTGCGCAGTGTCCGGGCGAAAGACTGCCTGGAGATAATAAGCAAGGGTAATCCTTCCGCTCACACGTTTGATAAGGCTCGCCGCTTGCTGCATTGTTTCTTTGCTTATGCCATGCAGCATAATTGGTGCAGCGAAAACCCGGTGAGCTGTCTGGAGGTGAGGAAGAAAAAGGAATTGACCGTGCCGGTGTTACGGTTGGCTGAGATCGGCCGGCTCCTTGAGACTGTGTCGAAACCTGAGCACCGGGATTGTGCTGCAGCCGTGGGGCTCATGCTCTGGGGCGGACTCCGCCCCACGGAGGTGACTCGCCTTTGCTGGAGTGAAGTGGATCTGGAAGATATGGTGGTGCGGGTGCTGCCACGCGTCAGCAAAACTGGTGGTGCCCGGCTGGTGACCATCCAGCCCATCTTGCTGCGCTGGCTGAAGCGCTTTTGCCCGGATGAGGCGGGTGCAGGGCCGGTCGCACCGCGGAACTGGGTGCGCCGCTGGCAGCTTCTGCGTCGAGATTCTGATCTGCTCCCCTGGCGGTCGGATGCCTTGCGACACACTTTTGCTTCGTACCACCTGCGGCATTTTTTGGATATTCGCCAATTGCAGCTGGAAATGGGGCACAGTACTGCCAGGTTGCTCTTCAGCCGGTATCTGAATCTGGGCTTTATCAGCAAAGCGGAAGCTGCCGCCTTCTGGGGGCTGCGCCGGAAACAAAAAAACGATACGGCGGGGCCTCGCAGCAATAAATCAGAGTTTGTAGAAGTGCGAGGTGCGAAGTGGGAAGTATAAAGTCAGGCGGGCTGACGCCTGCAGGTGCATACTCTTGTTTGCTAATGGCGAGCCGCAAGTTGCCGGTGATGCTGAATATCCAGTTGCAGATTAATTGTTCCAACGCATAACCAATTCATTCTTCGGACGCGCAAACGTATATTTTTTTGCACTGGCACATTTTTAGCTCGCTTTTTGGCGTTAAAAGTGGCAGAGTTATGTGGAACTGAACCTACACAGGAATCATGAGCGAACAGCCCCAGCCTCCGTATAAGCGTATTCTTTTGAAATTGAGTGGCGAAGCTTTGCGCGCGCCTGGCAGTAGAGACAACATCTCCCCGGAGATTGTGGCCCGCATTGCCCGCGAGATTGCCGAAGCCCAGCAGAAAGGTGATTTGCAGATTGCCATCGTGGTAGGTGGCGGCAACATCTGGCGCGGTGCCAAGGCCAGTGTGCGCGGCATGGATCGCCCCACGGCCGACTATGTGGGCATGCTCGCCACGGTGATGAATGCTCTTTCCATCTGCTCCGCGGTGCAGGAGGCCGGCGTGCCTGCCCATGTGCAGAGCGCCATTGAGATGAAAAACGTGGCTGAACCTTACGTTCGCAATAAGGCCCGCCACCAGCTGCGTGCCGGCGAGGTGGTGGTATTTGCCGCCGGTACCGGCAACCCCTTCTTCAGCACGGATACGGCAGCGGCCCTGCGTGCCTGCGAAATCAACGCCGAGGTGGTGATGAAGGCCACATCCGTGGACGGTGTGTACACGGCAGACCCCAAGAAAGATCCCACCGCCACGCGTTTTGATGCCATTTCCTACGAGGAGTGCATTTCCCGCAACCTGAAGGTGATGGATCAGACTGCTTTCACCTTGTGCAAGGACAATGCCAAACCCATCATGGTGTTCGATATGCACCAGCCCGGCAACATCACCCGCGCTCTGCTGGGTGAACGGATTGGTACTATCATTAGCTGATTATCAATTGCTTATAATACAAAATAGAAAATAACGACAATGGACGAAGAGACACTCTTACTTGAGGTTGAGACCGCTATGGAGGAAGCTGTGGAGCACATGCAGACCGGTTTCGCCGGTGTGCGCACCGGCAAGGCTTCCCCCTCTCTGGTGGATAATATGGATATCTACGTAGCTTCCTACGGCTCCAGCATGAAGCTCAAGAGCCTGGCCGTGGTTTCCACACCGGATTCCCGCTCCATCCTCATTCAGCCGTTTGACCCGGGTACCCTCAACGATATCAAGAAGGCTATTGCTGAGAGCCGCCTGGGCATTTCCCCCATCATCGATGCCCGCTCCGTGCGTCTGCCCATTCCTGAGCTGACCGGTGAGCGCCGCAAGGAACTTTGCAAGTATGTGTCCGGCCTGGGCGAGGAAACCCGCGTGCGCATCCGTGGTGTCCGCAAGACCGGCATGGACGGCATCAAGAAGATGAAGTCCGATAACATCCTGACTGAGGACGGCGTGCGCACAGCTGAGGATAAGGTGCAGAAGCTCACCGATAAGTACGTGAAGACCGTGGGTGACCTGGTAGCCGCCAAGGAAAAGGAAATTATGACGGTGTAACCTCCCGCTTTCAACCCCAGACTACTTATATTCACTATATGAACACGAATACAGCGAACGTACTTTCCTCCGGTATCGAGATTATCGGCTCCATCCGTTTTCAGAACGATATGCACATCGATGGCCACATCGAAGGCAAAATCGAATCAGATACCGGTAAGGTGATAATCGGTGAAATGGCCAACATCAAGGGCGATATACACGCTGGCGAGGTTAATGTCTACGGCAGAGTGGAAGGGAATATTGAGAGCAACCGCTGCCATCTCAATGCCCAGTCCAACATCACCGGCGATATTACTACCGGCACGCTTTCCATGGATGAAGGTGCCCGGCTCAGTGGTCGTGCCCAGATTGGTTAAGACCGCTGCTGCATCAGCTTATTTCGGACCGGGGCTCCATGCGCGTCCCGGTTCTTTTTTTGTACTCAGCCCATCAGCACATGCCGCTCCAATCTCGCGTGTAAAATACCACGGAGCCACCTGAAGAAGTTTCTCCTCTCCCCGGAAAATTGGAATTTGTGGGGGAACTCTGTCGGAGCACGGGACTTCAGTCCCGATTGGAAGCACCGTTATTTCGGGACTGAAGTCCCGTGCCCCGACAACGACAAACATCAATTTGTTGATTAGTTCCGAGTTGTTAGAAGTACCCAATAGTCACTCGTTAGTGGTCACTCGCAATATTCCAATGCGTAGAGATATTCTGTCCCGTTAATCAAAGCACCGCACGCCTGACGGGGTGTGCGGTGCCTTGTGGGTAAATGGGAGGTGCGGGTTATTTCAGGATGCGGCTTGCTTCCATGATAACGCAGCCTTGGGGTTGGTGGAGAAGCTCGAGCTTCGCCTTGCGGAAGTTCCGTTCCACGGTATCAACGGATTTGCTGAGCTCGAAGCTGGTGCTCACGGCTTCACCATTGTTCTCGGTGGTCTGGGAGGCAGAGCGGCCGCCTTCGCCCTCCTGCTTCTGCCCCTTGAGTTCGGCGCGTTTGGCGGCGAAGAAGGCCTCCCAGCGCTTGAGGTAGTACTGGCTCATGAGCTCTGAGAGCTGGCGGTGTGCGTAGTCATTGAGAATGCCTCCGGTGGGGGTCCAGGTGGTGATGAGCTGGAGCAGGGCATGGCGCATCTGCTCGCGTGCCTTGGCGTTCTTGCCGCCTTTGCTTTCGGCCCCTTCCAGGTAGCGGCCCAGCAGGAAATGCTCAGAGGTGGCAAGCACGGCAGCTGTCTCGCGGATAAGTTGCAGGTATGCCTCGGCTTCCTTGTCAAAGGCCACTGCATTCCTGGTTTCGAAGGCTTCCCGGACCCGCGGCAGCTGCCTGCGGGCGCGGTCGGAGAGCACCTGGCGGCACAGGTCGGCCATGTCGTACCGGTAGGTTTCCAAATCGCCCAGTTTGTGTTTTATACCGGCTTTGAGCATGAGCTTTGCTGCTTCTTCCACATCGGCAAAGTCATAGTATTCGTACGGTTTGGCCCAGGTGGTGGTTTTGTTGGCCGTGAGGCTGGGGCGGGCGCAGAGAATGTTCTCAGTGCAGCCTTCCTGCAGCTTGTCGGGGGCGTATACACTGTCGCAGAGAAGTTTGAGCGCTTTGAGCATCTCCCCGGATTTCACGCCGTAGCGATTCTGTACATATTCCTTCAGGAAATCATCGCGGTCAATCATGTTGCGGTTGTTGATGCGTTCCGTGAGCAGGGCATAGTAGAGCGGGTTGGTCTCCAGACCTTCAGAAAGGAGCCCGATTCCGGTGGCGCCACCGGGATAGCCACCGATGCGCTCCAGCAGGCCGACTCCGCCATACAACCCGTGATTGCCGCCGAAGTTGAGCAGCTCGCACCAGATGTGCGGGCGCCCCTGGTAATTGCGGTCGATGTTGTGGTCGCGGCTCATGTTCTTGTCCAGCGCGAGAATCAGGGTGTGCTTCGGGTCGGTGCCGGCAAGCAGGTTCCTGTGCGGGTTGTGCCCCCAGGCCTGAATCAGCCACACGGCATTGGGGGCGGCTTTCTGCATGGCTTTCTGCACGGCGCCGGCGGCTGCTCCCAGGTCGGTGTTGCCCGTGCGCCCGCCTTCGTGGAAGAGGTCGCCGCCGAAGTAGAGCCCCTTGTAGCCGTAAACCTTGGCGATGTGCTTATACCACAAGGCTGCCAGGCGCGGGAAATCCGCTGCGGTGGGCTGCAGCACGGCGGGGCGGTTGTAGCCGCACCACTGGCCTTGCGGGATGATGGTGCCCCTGATTTTTTCCGCCGGCATATCATGCGGCAGGAAGCCCACATAGCCCTGCAGCACCGGTTCCAGTCCCAGCTCGCGCATGCGCTTCACCAGGAAACGCCCGAGCTTCGCCTCGTTCCTGATGATGACCGGGCTCACCGGGCCGCCTTCGCCTTCCAGATTCCCCATGTTCCACCAGGCTGCATAGGCCGGGTTCGGGATAAAACCGGCAATCTTGCCATCCGGGTAGCCGATTTCGCGCAGGAAGTTCCGCCACACCGTTTCCAGCCCCGCAGTGACGAGCACATGGGTATAGCCGGAGAGGGCAAGGCGGTCCACCTCCTGCTCCCACTTGTCGTGATTCCAGTGGGCTGCGGTGTAGCTGAGGGTGCAGTAGTTGTATGCGTAGTTGATGGGCAGTGCCTTGGGAACCGTGACGGGAGTCTCCGGCAGAACAAGGCGGGCGGCGCTGGTGTTGTCCCCGTTCCAGGAGAAATGCACCCGCGCCATTTTCCTCAGGTAATAGCCGTATGCCCGCACGCACTCGCGCACATTTCCTGCGGTGATGAGCACTTTACCCCCTTCGGTCGAAATAACTGGTTGCGGGCTCTGCTTGTCTATCCTGAAAGCAACCTTGCCGGCAAAATCCGGGGTGACCCGCTCAACCAGCTCCAGCGCCGGTTGGTCCAGTGCTTCTTTCGCGTGCGTCGGCGTATACGCGGCAACCAGTGCCGGAATGGCACTGGTTGCTGCTATCAACGCCGTAGGTATACGGTGTATCATATATGTTTAAATTTTACCAAAGCTTGATGTTGGAGATATTGTCCTCGTTCTCGCCGGCCTTGTTGGTGCTGTCGCCCAGACCATCGGGGCCCTGGGAGAAAATGTCGAAGTCGGCATTGATGCCCTGGCCAGTCTTGCCCTTGTCGTCCTCAGCCTCGCAGCCGAGACGGTAGCGATAGGGCTTACCCCAGGGGTCCACGATGACGAGCAGCTTGCGCTTGCCTTTCTCCTTGGTGCGGATGCTGGCGCGGAGCACGGGGATGCCCTCGCCCTGTTCTGCGGCCTTCGTGTTCTTGATGACCGTGAAGGTTGGGCAGTAGGGCATGCGGGTCACGCCGTTCTCATCGTCCGGCTCGCCATCGCCATCGTAGTCGCAGGAGAGGGCCTGGTACATGATGTTGGAGCTCTCCTCATCGCCACGGCCGAAGGGAAGCACGCCGCCGTTGTCGGTGCGGTATTCGTTCATGGCGGCTTCCAGGAGGGTAATCTCCGTTTCGGCCTTGTTCTTGAGCTTCTTGGTCTGGGTGCTGCCTACGGCCACCCACATGCCGGCGGCAAGCATGGCGAGGATACCCACACCCACCAGGATTTCCACGAGGGTGAACCCCTTCTTATTCTGTCTGTTCAGTTTCATGAGCGGGCAGATCAGAGGTGTTGCATATTACACGTTCTTGATGATTTCCATCATCGGCATGAACATGGCGAGCACGATGCTACCCACCACCACGGCCAGGAACACAATCATGAGCGGTTCGAGCATGGCAGTGAGGGCGGTCACGGTGTTGTCCACCTCTTCATCGTACACTTCGGCTACCTTCATGAGCATGTCCGGCAGCTGGCCGGTTTCTTCACCCACGTCCACCATGGAAATCATCATGGGCGGGAACACGTTGCTGGTGCTCATCGGGGTCACGATGGATTCACCCTCGCGCACGGCGTCATGAATTTTGGTTACGGCGTCAGACACCACCACATTGCCGGCAGTGTCGCGGGTGATGAGCAGGGCCTGCAGAATCGGCACACCGGAGGATACCAGAGTACCGAATGTGCGGGAGAAGCGGGCCACGGCGCTCACTCGGGTCAGGTCGCCGATCTTGGGCAGCTTCAGCACCATGGCGTCCACGGCGCGGCCGCCCTTCGGAGTGCGCTTCCAGATAGAGATGCCCACGATGGCAGCGGCCACGAGGCCGAGGAAGAGCACGGCGTTCGGCACAAAGGGAATAACGGTATCGGCCATGCAGTTATCCGAGAAGTTGAACACGAACTGGGAGAGCCCCGGCAGCTCCATGTTCTGGCCTTCGAACATTTCCTTGAACTTGGGCACGATAACCAGCATGAGGAAGGTAAGGATACCCACGGCGATGACCAGAATGATGGTCGGGTATACCATGGCGGAGGTAATCTTGGAACGCAGGCGGTTGGCCTTTTCCTGGTATTCGGCCAGTCGCTTCAGCACGACTTCGAGCACACCGCCGATTTCACCGGCCTTCACCATGTTCACGAAGAGCTTGTTGAACATCTTCGGGTAGGTGGAGAGCGCTTCGGAGAAGGTGGAACCGCCCTGCACAGATTCACCCAGGGCCACGATGGTGGCGCGCAGGTTGGGGTTGGGTTCCTGCTTGCTGAGCACGTTCAGACTCTGCAGCAGCGGCAGGCCGGCATCAATCAGCGTGGCGAGCTGGCGGGTGAACACCATGAGCTCCTTCTGCTTCACGGCACCACCGGCCTTGCCCTTTGCTCCTGCCTCCTTCTTCTTCTTGCCTTTTTCCTTCTTGCCTTTCTCTTTCTTGGTGGCAGAAGCACTGGCGCCGCCCTTGGCTTCCTCGCACTCGCGTACGAGCAGCCCCTGGGCGCGCACCATTTCCATGGCGGCAATCTTGTTATCCGCCGTTACAAAGCCTGTTTTTTCTGCGCCGTTCTGGTCAAGCGCTACATATTTGAAATTAGGCATAGTATTGAGTAAGTTTGTGAGAAAATGACGTTATGATGTAAAAATAGCAGATACTGGGTGCGGCGTCAAGCTATTAGGTGTATTTCAGCACTTCTTCGATGGTGGTATTGCCTTCGAAAATGTTCTGGATACCGTCTTCGCGCAGGGTGGTCATACCCAGCTCCACAGCTTTCTGCTTCAGCACGATGGAGGGCACGTTCTGCGTGATGAGCTCCTTGATGGGATCCGTCACGTTCAGCAGCTCATGAATACCCTTACGGCCTTTGTACCCGGTGTTGGAGCACTTGTCGCAGCGCGCGCCGGTGTAGAACTGCTGGCTGCCGATGAGCTGCGGGTTGATGCCCAGCTGCGTGAGCAGCGCGGTGGAGGGGGTGTAGGGCGTCTTGCAGTACGGGCAGATGGTGCGCACCAGTCGCTGGCCCAGCACACCAAGCAGGGTGGCGGCCAGCAGGAAGGGCTGCACGCCCATATCCACGAAACGGGTCACGGCGCCGGCAGCGTCGTTCGTGTGCAGGGTGGAGAGCACCAAGTGACCGGTCAGAGCGGCCTGGATGGCAATCTGTGCCGTGTCCTTGTCACGAATTTCGCCCACCAGGATGCGGTCCGGGTCCTGACGCAGGAAGGCACGCAGCACACGCGGGAAGGTCACGCCGATGGCTTCGTTGATGGGCACCTGCACGATGCCGTCGATGTCGTATTCCACGGGGTCTTCGGCGGTGAGCAGCTTGGAGTCCTCGGTGTTCACCTCGCGCAGGGCGGCATAGAGGGTGGTGGTCTTACCGGAACCGGTGGGGCCGGTCACCACGAAGATGCCGTTGGGCTTGTTCACCGTGTCGATGATGTACTCATGCAGGTGGGGGGAGAGGTTCAGGTTGTCCAGGTTGAGGCTCACGCTGTTGCGGTCGAGCACACGCATTACCACCGACTCACCGTACTGGGTGGGCAGGGAGTTCACACGCATATCCACGCCGGCATCACCCACCTTCATCACGATGCGGCCGTCCTGCGGCACGCGGCGCTCGGCAATGTTCATGCCGGCCATCACCTTCACGCGGGAAATCACGGAGTTGGCCAGGTGCACGGGCGGCGGGGCCATTTCATACAGGGCACCGTCCACGCGGTAGCGAATCTTGAACTCGGTTTCAAAGGGCTCCAGGTGAATATCGGAGGCCTTCTCCTTGATGGCCTGCATAATCACCAGGTTCACGAATTTAATCACCGGGGCGGCGTTTGCTTCCTCGGCGCCATCGTTGCTGCCCACGCTCATGTTGTCCAGCTCGGCGAGCAGGTCGCCCATGGCAGCCTCTGCGCCGCCGTAGCATTCCGTGATGCGGGCGCGCACTTCATAATCGGCCGCTACATACAGGTAGATATCCTGGCCGGTGGCAATGCGCAGGTCATCCACCGTCTGCGGGTTCAGCGGGTCCTCCAGGCACACGTACAGGCCTTCGCCCTCTCGGTATTCGATGGGCAGGGCGCCATGCAGGCGCGCCTGGGCACCGGGAAGCATGTTCAGCACCTCCTCAGGCGGGGTGAAATCTGCAAGGGAGATATACTGGGCACCCACCTCCATGGCGATGACATTCCAGTAGTCCTCCGGGGCGCTGATGATACCGAAATCAATCAGCGTTTCCCACAGCTCCTTACCACTGTTGGACATTTCGTCCACAATGTCCTTGGCAACGGAACGCTCCAGCATGCCGTTGTTGATGAAAACATCAATTGCAACCTCGTTGTTCATATCTCTAGTAGTAAATTAGTGTGGTGTGGGAGAATTAGCTGGCATCGCCGGTGGTGACGCGGATGATTTCTTCGGCAGAGGTGAGACCGGCCATCACCTTGCGGATGCCGTCCTCGCGCAGGGTGCGCATGCCGAGCTCGCGGGCGCGCTTGCGCAGCTGGGCGGAGGTGAGGTCGGAGTTGATGAGCCCGCGCACGTCATCCGTCACTTCAAAGATTTCGAAGATGCCGAGTCGGCCCTTCATTCCCTTTCCGCGGCAGCGCTCGCAACCACCGGGGCGGGGTACCTTCACCGGGCGGTTGATATCCACGCCCAGGGTGCTGGCCTGCTTCGGGGTAAGCTGGCCGTCTATCTTGCAGGAGCACAGGCTGCGGCACAGGCGCTGGGCCATCACCGCGCGCACGGCAGAGGCGATGAGGAAGCGGTCCACGCCCATATCGGCCAGACGTGCCACGGAGGAGGGCGCATCATTCGTGTGCAGGGTGGAGAGGACGAGGTGACCCGTCATGGCCGCCTGGATGGCGATGCTGGCGGTCTCCCCGTCTCGAATTTCACCAATCATGATGATGTTCGGAGCCTGGCGGAGCATGGCGCGCAGGGCAGCGGCGAATGTCATGCCGATTTCTGTGCGGATCATCACCTGGTTGATACCGCTCATTTCATATTCCACCGGGTCTTCTGCGGTGATAATCTTCTTGTCCGGGCGGTTCAGGTGGTTCAGGCAGGCGTATAGCGTGGTCGTCTTACCGGAACCGGTGGGGCCGGTCACCAGAATCACGCCGTCGGGCAGGGTGACCAGGCGGTCGAAGGTCGCCTCGTCGTCAGAAAGGAAGCCCAGCTGCGGCAGACCCAGAGCCAGGGCTGATTTATCCAGAATACGCATCACCACGGATTCGCCGTGGTTGGTGGGCACGGTGCTCACACGGAGGTCGATATGGGCGCCATCGCGCAGGTCCATTTCGATACGGCCGTCCTGCGGCACGCGCTTTTCGGCAATGCTCATGGAGGTGCTCATCACCTTCAGACGCGCCACGATGGGTCCGAGCAGCTTCTTCGGGTGGTTGGCTACCTCTACCAGGCGGCCGTCCACGCGGAAGCGCAGGCGCACGCGGTCTTCCATGGGCTCAATGTGGATATCGGAGGCGCGCATCTCATGCGCATCGTTGAACATGCTGTCCACCAGTTCAATGATGGGGCCTTCCGTGTCTCCCTTGGCAAACTGCTTCTTCTCCGGGTAGTACTTGTCCAGCGCCTTCTGCAGCAGCGGCTCAGAGGTCACGAAGAAACTCACATCCCGGCCCAGGAACTGCGGCAGACTGTCCATGGTCTGCATGTCGAACGGGTCGCAGATGGCTACCTGCAGGGAGAAACCGTCATCCCCCAGGGGCAGGAATTTCACGCGGCGGGCCAGCTCACCATTCACGGTGGCGATGATGCTCGGGTCGATTTCAAAGGAAGTGACGTCCACATATTCCAGGCCGGAGTTGTTGGCTGCCACCTGGGCAATGTATTCGGGAGTCAGATATTTGTTCTCGATGAGGTGCTCAATGATGTTATCCAGCGGCGAAAGCTGCATGCGGATAGAATCGAGGGTTCCCTCATCGATGCCCCCGGATTCTACCAGGAGCTGCAGGAGAAAGTCTTCGTTCGAGTACACGGAAGTAAGGAGGTATAGTGAGTTAAACGCGTTATCGGGCGAGTCTGCGCCCGTCTTGCAGTCTACACCAAATACCCCCCGCTCGTCAACCTCTCAATTGTCCAGTAGATGCTTTTTTTAAGGAATTTTTCCCATTCAACCTGTATTTCTGAAATTTTGCTTGCTGCTGTGGCAGCTGCGTGCTATAAGCCCTGCGGAAATATGAAAATGCACTTGTCTGTATCTCTTTTTCTTGCGGCTCTGCTTGTTGTACCGCTTGCGGCTCAGGATTTGCCACCGGTGGCACCGTTGCTGGTGGATGCGCCGGAAACGGAGCCGGAAACGGAAGCTGCTGATGCGGAGGATGAGGTCTCCGGGGAATCGGCAGAAGAAAAGCTGGAACATGCCGATGCTCAGCTTTCTCCGGCTGCTGTTCTTGCTCTGGAGGAGACTCGCCGCCAGATGGAGCTTCTTGCAGACCTGCTCGCCGGGGTGACGGATGCGTCCTCGGCGTCCGCTGCAGCCCCGCGGATTGCGGCTGCTTGTGATGCGCTTCGTAACGCCGACTTCTCTTCTCTGGCTGAGGAAGATGAGGAACTTGTTGCTTCTGAGTTTTCGGAAGATATGTTGATTCGCCTGGATGTTGAACTGGCTCGTCTGGCCGATGCGGATTACTATGGTGACACGATACTTGCCACGCTTTTCGGCTTGCCGGTTGATAAGGATTCTCCCCGTCCCGCTCCTGTCCCGACAGCTGGAGAGGCTGATGCGCCGGTTCCTGAAGCTGGTACCGAATCCGTGTTGCCTAAGTGAGTGAAAAATGCCCCGAAATATCGAAGAATGGAATAATTCCAAATTATGCCGCATAATCAGCTTGATTTCGGGCGGCATTTCTGTATAGTGGGTTTTTCGTTAACAAACAATAGAAACGTCTAGTATGAGCGACAAAGTATTATTCTTCGACACCACGCTTCGCGATGGTGAGCAGTGCCCGGGAGCTTCCATGAATCTCCGGCAGAAGCTGGAGGTAGCCCGTCAGCTCGAAAAGCTAGGCGTAGACATCATCGAGGCCGGCTTTCCCTGCATTTCGGATGGCGACTTCGAGGCAGTGTTCACCATTGCGAACACGGTGAAGAAGTGCCGCATAGCCGGTCTGGCCCGCTGCGTGGAGAACGATATCCGCCGCGCTGCCGCCGCCGTGGCACCCGCCGGGGACCGCGGCCGCATTCATACCTTCCTGGCCACCAGCCCGCTGCACCGCGAGTTCAAGCTCAAGAAGAGCAAGGAGGAAATCATTGAGATGGCGGTGGCCGGTGTGAAACTGGCCAAGAGCCTGGTGAATGATGTGGAATTCTCTGCCGAGGACGCCAGCCGCACCGAGCACGACTACCTTGCCCAGGTGGTGGAGGCCGTCATCGAGGCTGGTGCCACCACGGTGAATCTGCCGGATACCGTGGGTTTCACCACGCCGCAGGAATACATCGCCATGATTGACTATGTGGTCAAGCATGTGAAGAATATCGACAAAGCCATTATTTCCGTACACTGCCACAACGACATCGGTCTGGCTGTGGCCAACTCCCTGGCCGCGGTGACCGCCGGTGCCCGCCAGGTGGAAGGCACCATCAACGGCATTGGCGAGCGCGCTGGTAACGCCGCTATCGAGGAAGTGGCCATGGCCCTTTCCACCCGCCCGGAGGCCTTCGGCTTTGCCGCAGGGGAGAAGCCGCATAACCTGGAGACCCGCGAAATCGTGAAGACCAGCCGCGTGGTGGCCAGCATGAGCGGCCTGGCCGTGCAGCGCTCCAAGGCCATCGTGGGCGAGAACGCTTTTGCCCACAGCTCCGGCATTCACCAGCACGGCATCCTGGCCAAGCGCGAGACCTACGAGGTAATCGACCCTGCCGAAGTGGGCTGGGGCGAGACGGAGCTCCCGCTCACCAAGCATTCCGGCCGCGCCGCAGTGAAGGCCCGCCTGGAGAAGCTCGGCTACAACCTTTCCGATGCCGAAATTTCCCACGTATTCGAGCGCTTCAAGAAGGTGGGCGACAGCAAGAAGTTTGTGTACGATGATGACCTGGCTTCCCTGGTGAACGATTCGCTGGATACCTGCGACGGCACCTGGAAGATGGTGGACATCCAGTTTGTGGCCGGTTCTGCCGCCCGCCCCACCGCCACCGTGCAGCTGGAGAAGGACGGTAAGCTCTATATGGACTGCGCCATCGGCAACGGTCCGGTGAATGCCTGCTTCAAGGCTATCGACCGCATCACTAAGAGCAAGGGTGCCCTGGTGGATTACAACGTGCGCGCCACTTCCATTGGCCAGGATGCCCTGGGTGAAGTGACGGTGAAGGTGCAGTTCGGTGCCTGCGAATGCAAGCCGGTTTCCGGCAAGGGCGCCGCAACGGACGTGATTGAAGCCTCTGCCCGCGCCTACCTGAACGCCGTGAACCGCAACATCTCGCTGGAGGCCCTGGCCGCTGCCCAGGCATAAGCCATGGATCTCCCCATCCGCATCATCGTGGGCCTGGGTAACCCGGGCCGCGACTATGCCGAAACCCGCCACAACGTGGGTTTCATGGTGCTGGATCGCCTTGCGCGCCGCTTCGGAGCTGAATGGAAGCCCGATAAGGCGCGCAAAGGCGAGCTGGCCGCCGGGCCCGGGGTGCTGCTCATCAAGCCGCAGACCTTCATGAACTGCAGCGGGGAGTGCGTGGGGCCCATCATGCGCTATTACAAGTTTGACCCGTCGCAGGTGCTGGTCATCTACGATGATATTTCCTTCCCCGTGGGCACCATGCGCCTGAGGGCAGGGGGCTCCGCCGGCGGACACAATGGCATGAAATCACTCATTGCCCACCTGGGCGGCGAGAAGTTCCCCCGCCTCCGCGTGGGCATCGGCGCCCCGGGGCAGAAGGAAATGGTGGGCCACGTGCTTGGCAAATTTGCGCCGGATGAGCGCCCGCTGCTGGAGGAATGCCTGGCCAGGGCCGAGGAAGCCACCGTCATGATGATGAAAGAGGGATTCCAGGCCGCCGCCAACAAGTTCAACGTGAAGAAGGAAAAGAAGCCCCGCAGGAAACCTGAGCCGCAGACCGAATCCACCGAGCTTGCGGCAGAGACGGAGCAGGGTACACCGGCGGATTGAGTCTTGGGAATCCCGCGGAATTCAATACATTCAAAATTCAAACTCCTGATAAAATACTGCGTCTGCGTGAGAAGATACTGCTTGACGCGGCGTGGTGAATCAGGTATTCTCTAACGCGATTACACCCCCTACACATTATGCCGACTGACAAACCGATCAATACAATCTCCGTGCTCGTGGAAAACAAGTTTGGTGTGCTTTCCCGCGTAGCAGGCCTGTTCTCCGGTCGCGGCTATAACATTCACTCCCTCAACGTAGCACCCTGCGAGGACCCCAGGTTCTCCCGCATGACCATCGACGTGAAGGAAGACAATGAGAAGCTCGACCAGGTCATCAAGCAGCTCAGCAAGCTCGTGAATGTGGTAGAGGTAATCGACTACCGCAACGCCCCCACGGTCTACCGCGAAATCGTGCTGGTGCGTGTGCGCTTCGCTCAGAATAAGACTGAAATCCTTCAGCTTTGCGATATGTTCCGCGCCCAGGTCATTGATGCCACGCGTGAGATGCTCACCATCGAGATTTCCGGTGGTGCGTTCCGTCTGAACCGCTTCCTGGACCTCATGAGCGACTACGATGTGGACATGGTGACGCGCTCCGGCAAGATTGCCGTGGTGAAGCCCCGCCATTAATTTTCCTTCATTATCTTACCAAATGCAAACCACCGGCAGGGCCAGGCACTTTGCCGGTGGTTTTCTTCACCCCCGACCATGGCTATTGAATCCTTTGCCGGCAATGCTCCGCAGCTGAACGAACCGGCCTTTGTGGCCGCCAGTGCCGATATCATCGGTCGCGTGACCCTGCAGCCCGGCAGCAATGTGTGGTACAACACCACCATCCGCGGAGATGTTTCCCCCATCGAGATAGGGGAGGGCTCCAACGTGCAGGACAACTGCTGCCTGCACGTAGACTATGAGTGCGGCTGCAAGCTGGGCCGGTATGTGACCGTGGGCCACAGCGTGACCCTGCATGCCTGCACCGTGGAGGATGCCTGCCTCATCGGCATGGGTGCGGTGGTGCTTGATGGCGCCGTGGTGGGGCATGGCTCGATAGTGGGTGCGCATGCACTGGTGACCAAGGGCACCATCATCCCGCCCCACAGCCTGGTGCTGGGCTCCCCCGCCCGGGTGGTGAAGCAGCTGCCGCCCGAAACTGAGCAGGCCAACATTGACCACGCGAAGGATTACATCCGGCTTGCGCGGGAGTATGCTGCCCGTTGAGTGTCTATGCTTCTCCTGATTCTGCCGGGAATTGCGGCGGCGCAGTCGCCAAACAGCAATTCACCGGGCAGAAGGTGGTGATACTGTTTCAATTACATGCTCTGCAACATTTTGAGAGCTTCCGTGAGTTTGTCCTGTGGGCTGATTTTCTGGAGACGGGGGAAGCGCTTGTTGTCCAGGATGTAGTCATTATTGCGGGTGAGCATGAGTTTCTGCCCGCTGATTTCAACGGTGGAGATATTGCGGCGGGTGGCCAGAATGCGGATTTTGTGTACGGAGAGCAGGTGGGCCACCTCGCGGGGGAGGGGGCCGAAGCGGTCGCGCCACTGGCGGTCCAGGTCATCCACATCGTCTACGGTGCAGGCACGTGCCAGCTGGGTGTAGGCCTCCATGCGGGTCTTGGTGGACTCCATGTAAAAGGCTGGCAGGTAGGCGCCGAGCATCTTGTCGGCATCGGCTCGGGTGGACATACTCGCTTCGCTGTGGCAGACAAAGTCGGCTTTGAAGGTGGCCTCAGCTCGGATGGTGGGCACTTTTCCCTGCATGCGTTCGATGGATTGGCGGAGCAGCTGGCAGTACAGCTCAAAACCGATGGCGGCGATGTGGCCGCTCTGCTGAGTGCCAAGCAGGTTGCCTGCGCCGCGAATTTCGAGGTCGCGCATGGCGATTTTGAAACCGCTGCCCAGCTCAGTATACTGCTTGATGGCCGAGACTCGCTTGCGGGCATCGCCGGTGCAGAGAGCCTGGCGCGGGAGCAGGAGGTAGGCATATGCCCTGTGGCCACCGCGTCCCACGCGGCCGCGCAGCTGGTATAAATCGGCCAGCCCGAAGCGATCGGCGCGGTCGATGATGATGGTGTTGGCGTTCGGGATGTCGATACCGCTCTCGATGATGCTGGTGGCCAGCAACACATCTGCCTTGCCGTCCACAAAAT
The DNA here is from genome assembly GCA_937916135.1 of uncultured Verrucomicrobiales bacterium. Classification (GTDB taxonomy): domain Bacteria; phylum Verrucomicrobiota; class Verrucomicrobiia; order Verrucomicrobiales; family Akkermansiaceae; genus Akkermansia. The sequence goes on along the minus strand of CALFTQ010000003.1, from coordinate 2,498 downwards.
CGCGCATGATGAGTTCCAGCTCGCCTTTATCCATCTGCCCATGCCCCACCACGATGCGCGCCTTGGGGGCGAGCCGCTGCAGCTCATCCTTCATCTTCAGGATGCTTTGCACGCGGTTGTGCAGGAAGAAAACCTGCCCATTGCGCGCAAGCTCGCGTTCGATGGCATCGGCAATGAGTTTTTCGTTGTACGGGCACACGGCGGTCTGCACCGGCAGGCGGTTCAGCGGCGGGGTTTCGATGGTGCTCATATCGCGCGCTCCCATGAGCGCCACATAGAGGGTGCGGGGGATGGGGGTGGCAGAGAGGGTGAGCATATCCACCATGCGGAACATGCGCTTGAACTGCTCCTTATGGCGCACACCGAAACGCTGTTCCTCATCGATGACGGCCAGCCCCAGATTCTTGAAACTGACATCTTTGGAAATGACGCGGTGCGTACCGATAACGATATCCACTGAACCATCTGCAATGCCTTTGACTATCTCCTTGATTTTTTTTGCCGGAGTGAAGCGGCTCATCAGCTCAATGCGCACGGGATATTCGCTCATGCGGGTGCGGAAGGTGCGGTAGTGCTGCGCGGCCAGCACCGTGGTGGGTGCCAGGATGGCCGCCTGCTTGCCGCCGGTCACGCATTTGAACGCCGCGCGAATGGCCACCTCGGTCTTGCCGAAGCCCACGTCACCGCAGATGAGGCGGTCCATGGGGCGTCCACTTTCCATATCCGCTTTGGTCTGGGAAATGGCGCGGAGCTGGTCCGGTGTCTCGCGGTAGGGGAAACTGGATTCGAACTGCCACATCCAGCCGGAATCTGCCGGGTGGGCATAGCCGGTGTTGCTCTCGCGCTCGGCCTGCACCTCCAGCAGCTGGGCGGCATAGTCCATCACCGCTTTTTCCGCGGCCTGGCAGGCGCGGCGCCAGCGGGCATCCCCCAGCTTGCTGAGTTCGGGCGTTTTTGCCCCAAGGCCCACATATTTGGAGACCAGGTGGCTCTGCTGCAGCGGGATGCGTAGCAGCACCCCATCCGCATATTTGATGTGAATCTCTTCTTCTCCGCTTTTTTCATCGCGCACGATACCCACGAACTTACCTAGTCCGTGAGAAGCGTGGATAACGAAGTCTCCTTCTTCGATTTCGCGGAGCGGGGCCTGGGCTCGCTCGCGTCGCATGCGGTCGGTGCGGTCATCCTGCTTGCGGTTGCGGGGGGTGGAGTAGCGGCCGAAAATCTCGGCTGCGGAGAGGATGGCCAGTCTGGCCCCGGGGATAGAGAAGCCCAGGGGCAGGTCGCCATCCCGGCTCTGCACGCCGGACCAGGCATCGTCCTCGCCGCAGATTTCCTCGAATCGCTCTTTTTCTCCCTCATGGGGGAAGAACATGACGACGCGCCACTTCTGCTCCCGCCACTTACGAAGCTCTATGCCTGCCAGCTGGCGGCGGGCTTCCTGCATCACAAAGTCGCCGGTTTCGAAGCTGCCCAGTGGCGTCCCGAAGATGGCGGTGCTGTCGCCGGCGTTCACGGTGTCGATATCCGGCAGCACTTCTTCACGATCCGGCGGCAGTTCATATACGAGCACATGGCCCGGCACACCGCAGCCGGGGAGACTGATGACCCAGTCGTTCCTGTCAATCCAATCTCCCAGCGGGCGGTCTGCTTCTGGTTCATCCAGCACCAGGTCTGCTGTGTCCAGCTTTCTGAACGAGAGCTGGGAATCGATATCGAAGGCGCGGATGCTTTCCACTTCATCCCCGAAGAATTCGATGCGCAGCGGCCAGGCCGATTGCAGGGGAAAGACATCCAGAATGCCGCCGCGCAGGCTCCATTCACCGCGTCCTGTCACCTGGTCCACACGCTCGAATTCGTGGTCTTGCAAGGCGGTGCACACATCATCCAGCGGGTATTCGCCTTCTACCCGCAGAGTGAGGGTGAAACCGCCGCCTGCGGCAAAACTGGGAGCCGGCTGCTGCAGCGCCGCCGCGGTGACGATGACTGCCTGCGTTTCTTTCGGTGGGCCGGAGATGGCGCGCAGGGCTTCCAGTCGCTCTGCGGCCAGGTCGGGGTCGGAGAGGCCGTTGTTGATGTGGATTTCCTGCTCCGGCACAAATACAGCCTGTGGCCCCTGCCATAGATTCCACTCTGCGGCCAGTCGTTCCTGCACGGGCAGGGCATCGGCCACCACCCACACGCGGCGGGGTGTATCGGAAGCGGCAGCCACCATGGCCGCCACAAAGGAAAAAGCGGCGGGACTCACCCGCTCCAGCACCAGCGGCTCATCCTTTGAGCCCGCTCGGCGCAGCCTCTCCAGCTCCCCGGCAAAGGCAGGGGATTTCGCAACAATCTCTGTGAGCGGCTTCGCCACGCGCACTTATCGTAGCAGCTGATTTGCAGAATGTCAAATAAAAGCTTGCCAAGATGCGGTACGGGTGGTAGGATAGGCGCGCTCTGCTGCTCCGGTAGCTCAGTTGGATAGAGCACGAGCCTTCTAAGCTTGGGGTCCCGCG
>CALFTQ010000002.1 GCA_937916135.1 uncultured Verrucomicrobiales bacterium | reverse complement strand
AATAAGCGCTGAAAGCATCTAAGCGCCAAGTCCCTCCCAAGATGAGTTCTCCCTACAGGAGCGTGGAAGACGACCACGTAGATAGGGTGCAGGTGTAATTGCAGTAATGTATTGAGCCGAGCACTACTAACATCCAACAGACCTTATACAGCACCCCTGGTGACAAGCAGTTTCCGCTTGATTCAGGCATGTAAGAAAGAAGGTACGCTACAACAAACACGCAAGCCACGCGGATGTCAGCCTGCTGCTGAAAATAGAAAACCCGCCGCAGAAATGATAACCGGGCAAGCTGGAATTACGAATTACGAGTTACGAATTACGAAGTAAGGAGGAACGCGGAAGAGAGTAAGACAGAAGCCTGGTGGTCATAGCCTGATGGCCCCACCCGGTCCCATTCCGAACCCGGAAGTGAAACATCAGCACGTCGATGGTAGTCGGACGACAGGTCCCGCGAGAGTAGATAGCTGCCAGGGTAAATGAAGCCCCGAAACCGAAAAGGTTTCGGGGCTTCATCGTTTGTGTGCGCAGCACACAAATATCGACCGAACGAAGTGAGGATATCGTCCGGCCAAGGGCCGGATTTCGACCAGCCGCAGGCTGGATATCGTTACCAAAACAGCAGGGAATAACAAAGAGCCATTCATAGGGAAGCAAGTGACCCGCGCTCCGTGAGTCGGGACTAAAGTCCCGTGCCCCGATAATAATGCTTCCGTCTGCGCGGCAGCTGCAGGCTGGATTTCGCTTCCTATAGAGCAGGGGCAGCAAAGAGCCACCTATTGGGAAGCCCAAGGCAAAAGCCGTCCCGCGACCCGTCTCCGCTGCTACGCTGCTACGCCGAGGCCAGCGCTCGCAGAGTGAGCTACGGGAATAGATAGCAGCTGGCGCGGCAGACGGAAGGAACGCTCTTGCGCGGCACGGATTTCATTATCGGCATGGGAGGGACATTATTTCTTGCCTGGCAGATTGGGTATGTTACAATGAGCGCATGAAGAAACGTGTGATTCTGATTCTTTCTTCTTTGTTGGCACTGGTGTATCTGGGCTGGGCTTTATCACCGCTGTGGAAGCCTGTGGTGTATGGGTATGCTCCTGGGGTTGTTGTTGGTTTCTTAAGTTATGATTGCGGCCCCTCCGGGCCGGCGGGCAAGGTGGATTTTGTGCCGTCGGCATTTGAATTGTCGGATGGGGTCGGGATAGGCTATGGCATTAAGCCATACTGGGCGGCGGAGGAGGTGAATACCAATTTTACCTTTGATATGCCGCGTTATGGGAATGAGCATGAGGTGCGGATGCTGATTAATTCCGATACCGGAATTGTGGGCGCTATTGCGTGGGATAAGCGGATGGAGGCTGACCCGATGACGTATGCGTTGAGCGGTGCATCACCCCGGGAGTGGGCTGAATCGCAGGGTCTGGAGTGGTTGGCTCTTTCCGCCGGTAAGGAATGGGCGGTTTCACTGAAAGAAAAAACAGAGCACCGGATTCTGCTGGTGTGTGAAATGAAGTTGAAACCGGAAGCTCCGGCTGGCACTCAACCCTATCTGCTGCTGGGTGTGATCTTGCAGCTCAAGGAAGATGCGATAGCAGAAGGCCGGAAACGCATACCCGCCGGGCTGCAATTGTAATCATTGGCGTGGTATTTGTGAGAAAGGTTCACCTCCGGCGAGAGAAGAACTGCCGCTGCGGCTGGACTTGAAAAGAGAACGTGCTTTGTGATTGACTTGGCGGGAGAGGATGGTATGATGTGTGAATCTATGACACAGGATGCCCTTCTTAAGTTGTTGGAGGCGGACGCGCGATTGAGCGACCAGCAGATTGCAGACCGCCTTGGTGTGGATGTTGCAACCGTGGCCGCCAAGCGAGCTGCCCTTGAGAAGGCAGGGCGCATTGTGGGGTACCAGGCTATTGTGAATGATGATGGCGAGGGTGTTTCTGCCTTTATCGAGGTGCGTTGCACCCCCGAGCGCGGTGGTGGCTTTGACCGACTGGCATCCCGTATTGCGCGCTTCAAGGAGGTGCGCAGCCTGTATCTGATTTCCGGGGGGTATGATTTGCTGGTGATGGTGGAGGCCCCCACGCTGCTGGAGGTGGCCCGCTTTGTGAGCGAAAATCTGGCTAGCATGCAGAACGTGATTTCCACGGCCACGCATTTCCGCCTCAAGACCTACAAGCACAATGGTCTCATCTTTGCCGAGGAGCCTGAGGCTGAACGTCTCACTTTCATTCCCTGATTATGGACTGGAGCAAGACACTTTCTAAACAGGTCATGGATATGCCCCGCTCGGGTATCCGTGAGTTCTTCGATCTGGCTACCGGCAGTAAGGATATCATTTCCCTGGGTGTGGGTGAGCCGGATTTCGTGACCCCGTGGAATATCCGCGAGGCGGCTATCCGCTCGCTGGAGCGCGGGCACACCACCTACACCAGCAATTACGGTCTGGAGAGCCTGCGCCGCGCAATCAGCACGTATGTGGCGGATTTCTTCCATGTGGAGTATGACCCGCTGTGCGAGATTCTGCCGACGGTGGGCGTGAGTGAGGCTATCGATCTGGCGCTGCGGTGCCTGCTGAACCCCGGGGATGAGGTGCTGTACCACGAGCCTTGCTACGTGAGCTATGCCCCCACGGTGATGATGGCCTACGGTGTGCCCAGGGCGGTGGAGACGAGTATCGATGACCTCTTTGCGCTGAATCCGGCCAAGCTGGAGGCTGCCATCACGCCGCGCACGAAGGTGCTGATGCTGAACTTCCCGACGAACCCGACGGGCTCCATCGCCCCGCGCAAGACGCTGGAGGAGATTGCGGCCATCTGCGTGAAGCATGATTTGTTTGTGCTCACGGATGAGATATATTCTGAGCTTCGTTACGATGAGGAGGAGCATACCTCTATCGCAGCCCTGCCGGGTATGAAGGAGCGCACGCTGCTGCTGCATGGTTTCTCGAAGGCTTTTGCCATGACCGGTCTGCGCCTGGGTTATGCCTGCGGTCCGAAGGAGCTCATTGAGCAGATGATGAAGGTGCATTCCTACACGATGATCTGCCCCACCATCACCTCGCAGGAGGCTGGTATCGAGGCTCTGGAGAACGGTGTGCCAGCCATGCTGCAGATGCGCGAGAGCTACCACCGCCGCCGCGATTACATTGTGGGCCGCTTCAATGACATGGGTATGGATTGTCACCTGCCCGGGGGCGCGTTCTATACGTTCCCCAGTATCAAGCGCTTCGGTATTTCTTCGAAGGAGTTTGCGCTCCGCCTGCTCATGGAGCACAAGGTGGCCGCTGTGCCGGGCACGGCATTCGGCGCCTGCGGCGAGGGCTACCTGCGCTGCTGCTATGCTACTGCCCAGAACCTCCTCGAACAGGCTTGCGATAAAATGGCAAGATTCTGTGACTCACTCCGGTGAGTCACAGAAAAGTACGAATTACGAATTACGAATTACGAATTACTAATTACGAATTACGAATTACGAATTACGAATTACGAATTACGAATTAGCTGCGTATGACGGTTTTTACGGGGTTCGGAGCGGATATGGTGGAGCGGACACGGGCTTTTGCTTTGCGTGTGTACAAACTGTGCGGTTCGTTGCCGAATTCTCCGGAGTCATGGCATATGCGTGACCAGTTGTTCCGCTGTGCTACTTCTGTCGCTGCGAATTATCGAGCCGCACTTCGTGCAAAATCGGACAGAGATTACCTCAATAAGCTGAAGATTTGCGAGGAGGAGTCGGACGAATCTGAGTTCTGGATGGATTTGCTTGTTGCGTGCGATTTGGTGAAGCTGCAAAAAGTGGAGAATTTGATGAAGGAGGCAAATGAGCTTACTGCTATAATTGCGAGTTCCATTGTGACTAAGCGGCGAAATATGAAGGAAGCTCGCCAGCGCATCAGAAGTTCTACTTCGTAATTCGTAACTCGTAATTCGTAATTTTCAGCATGTCTGAGCAAAAACTGTTTCGTACTTACGTAACGCCCTTTGTGCTGTTTCTGGCGTTGAATCTGCTGCTGTGGGTGGTGGAGGGGGCGTGGGCGTGGGACCACCCGAGTGTGGGGTGGTGGCGCCGGGCGCCGGAGATGTGGATTTACCCGCTGCAGGTGCTGGTGTGCGGTGGGTATCTGTGGTATGTGCGGCGCGAGGTGGAGTGGGATTGGAAGCTGAGCCCCTGCGTGCTGGGGGCGTTGGCGGGTGTGGTGGGTATCGGTTGCTGGCTGGTGCCGTATGTGACGGGGTGGATTCCTGCGGAGCCGGGCTTTGAGCCTGAGGCGGTGTTTGGCGATAATGCCGTGGCGATCTGGGTGGAATATGGGTTCCGCTTTCTGCGGGCTGTGGTGATTGTGGCGCTGGTGGAGGAGTTTTTCTGGCGCGGGTATCTGATGCGATGGTGCGTGAACCGCGATTTTCCGCAGACGGTGCCGCTGGGGCAGGGGAGCTGGCTGGGCTATGTGGTGGTGACTCTGGCGTTCATGCTGGTGCACCGCCCGGTGGACTATGCCGGAGCCTTTGTGTACGGCTCGCTGACTTATGCTCTGGTGGTGTATACAAAGCGGCTGACGCCCGCGATTGTGATGCACGCCGTGGCGAACCTCATCATGGGTATCTGCGCTATCAAACTGAATCTTCCTCATCTCTGGTAAATCTTATGCAAGCTTTCATTCTTGGAGCCGGTCTGGGCACACGCCTTGCTCCGCTTACGCACATTCTCCCCAAGCCGCTGATGCCTGTTTTTCAGAAGCCGCTCATCCAGCATACAATGGACCACTACATTCGCTGCGGGGTGACGGAGTTCATGGTGAATATCTCCTGCCTGCCCCTCATGTGGGAGCGCGCTTTTCCGGAGCCGACTTACCGCGGCTGTTCGTTGAGTTTCAGTGAGGAGGAAACACCGCTGGATTCCGGTGGCGGGGTGAAGAAAATCATGCACTGGGTGAAGCCCGGCGAGCCGCTGCTGGTGCACAATGGGGATATTCTCACGGATATTCCTGTGGCGGAGCTGCTGGCGGAGCACAAGCGCCGTGGCAATATGGTGACCTTGGCCTTGCGCAGTGTGGATGGCAAACGCAACGTGGGCTTTGATGAGGCAACCGGCGCTATCACCGATATGCGCCATGCGCTGGGGGTGAACCCCGGCACGCACCAGTTTGCCGGGGTGTACATCATGCAGCCGGAGGTTGCGGAGCTGTTCCCGGAGGCGGATGAATTCTCCATTGTCCCCATCTGGCTGGAGCTTATCAGGCAGGGTAAAGTGGGCGGTGTGGTTTTTGACTGGGCCAACTGGCACGAAATCGGCTCCCCTGCCGGCTATGTGGACACCATGATGGAGCTGACCAGCCGCGAGCGTATTCACCCCACGGCCAGCATCTCAACGGACGCCGACCTGGGCGAGGATTGCGTGGTGGGGCAGGATGCCGTCATCCCCGCCGGGGTGGTCATGGATGACTGCATCGTGTGGCCGCGCACTCATGTGGCCCCTGGGCATTACCGCCGCTGCATCATTACCCCACGCCTTACGGTGCAGGGATGAGAATTTTATTTCTGTGGTAGCAGATTTTGCTTTTCATGGCAGAATGGTCGTGATAGAATCGGGCAACGTAGGTGGACTGTACCCACAGCCCGCGTAGTGAAACATTTTACATCTGACCTATATGGCAATAGATCCCAAACTGCTTGAGGAACTGGAGTCGCGTCGTAATAAGATTAAGTACGCCGCTTCGCCGGAGAAGTATGAAGCCCGCCATGCCAAGGGCGACTGGACAGCCCGCGAGCGCATGTCGTGCCTGTTCGATGCCGGTTCCTTCACTGAAATCGGTATGCACACCAAGCACCACTGCAGCAACTTCGGCATGCTGAACAAGGATATTCCCGGTGATGGCATTGTGACGGGGTTCGGCCTGGTGAACGGCCGGCCGGTGGCCGCCACGGCGGCTGATTTCCTGGCGCAGGGCGGTTCCCTGGGTTACATGCACGCCCAGAAGATTTGCGATGCCCAGCAGTATGCGCTGAAGGCCGGCATGCCCATCATCCAGATTAACGACTCCGGCGGCGCCCGTCTGCAGGAGGGTATCGAATCGCTGACCGGTTTTGCCAACGTGTTCTACAACAACGTGGCGGCCAGCGGCGTAGTGCCGCAGATATCCCTCATCCTGGGCCCCTGCGCCGGTGGTGCTGCCTACTCCCCGGCACTTACGGACTTCATCATCATCCGCAAGGGTGGGGCTGCCGGTATGTACATCACCGGCCCGAAGGTGATTGAGCAGGTGACCTATGAGCAGTGCACCATGGAGGAAATCGGCGGTGCCGCCGTGCATTCCTCCGTGTCCGGCAATGCCCACTTCGTGGCCGAGACGGATGAGCACGCCCTGGATATCGCCAAGAGACTGCTCACCTATCTGCCCTCCAACAATGCCCAGGAGCCCCCGCACGACCTGAGCCAGCCGCTGGATATCGCCCCGCAGGAGGGCATGAACGACATCATTCCCGACAACAACAACACCCCGCTGGATGTGCAGAAGGTGATTGCCCGCCTGGTAGATGAAGGCAGCTTCATGGAGGTGCATGCCAACTTTGCCGGCAACGTGGTGGTGGGCTTCGGCCGCATCTGCGGTGTGGTGGTGGGTATCATAGCCAACCAGCCGGCGGTGAAGGCCGGTTGCCTGGATATCGATGCCTCCGACAAGGCCGCCCGCTTCATCCGCTGCTGCGATGCCTTCAACATCCCCCTGGTGAACCTGGTGGACGTGCCCGGCTTCCTGCCCGGCAAGCAGCAGGAACGCGGCGGTATCATCCGCCACGGTGCCAAGATGATTTACGCCTACTCTTCCGCCTCTGTGCCGAAGGTGACCCTCATCATGCGCAAGGCCTACGGCGGTGCCTATATCGCCATGTGCTGCAAGGGCCTGGGGGCAGATGCCGTGTTTGCCTGGCCCTGCGCTGAAATCGCGGTGATGGGTGCCGCCGGTGCCGTGCAGATTCTGTATGGCCGCGAGCTGAAGGGAATCGAGGATGCCGCTGCCCGGGATGCCCGCCAGAAGGAACTGGTGGCCGAGTACGAAAAGGCCTTCTCCAACCCCTATGCCGCTGCCGCTTCTGACCAGGTGACCGACATCATCGACCCGAAGGACTCCCGCGCCCGCATAGCGCTGACCCTGCGCACCCTGCTCAGCAAGCGCGAGACGCACCCCGCCAAGAAGCATGGCAACATGCCCCTCTGATTCTCTATTTCACAAACCCCAATAACAATGATATACGCACAGACACTCGCTGCACTCGATATGGATGCCGTGGTCTACCAGGTCACCGGCATGTGTGTGGTGTTTTCCTGTCTCGTGTTCCTGAGCGTCATCCTGACGATATCAGGAGCCGTGGCACAGCGTCTGGATGCTAAGCGCAAGGCTCAGTCCGAGGCTGCCAAGGCAGCCATGGCGCCGGCTCCGGCGGCTGCCCCCGTGGCAGTGGCTCCGGAACTGGCTCCTGCGCAGGTGGCAGCCATTGCCGCCGGCATTTACGACGCTGCGCAGAGCAGCATAACACCGCAGGTCGTTGCCGCCATTGCCGCTGCCGTCAAAGTGACGGTGGGCGATGAGGCTCGCATTCTGGACATCAAGCCGGTTGACACCGCCTATGGGCAGGGAGGCCGCGCTGCAGCTATGAACAACTCTCCCGTGCGCTGATACAAACAGGGCACACTCTCCACACAAACTTCAAAAATCAAACACAAATAGAAAACAAGAATATGAAACAACTCCGTATTACCGTTGCCGGTCAGACCTTTGATGTAACCGTTGAAACCGTGGGTGGCACCGCCCCCGTGGCTCTTGCTCCCGCTCCCGTGGCTGCTCCCGTGGTGGCTGCCCCTGTGGTTGCTCCCGCTCCCGTGGCTGCTGCTCCTGCTCCCGCCGCTGCTCCCGCCGGTGCCGGCACCCCCATCCCCAGCCCGCTGGCTGCAAAGGTGGTATCCCTGGACGTGCAGCCCGGTGCTGCCGTGAAGGAAGGCGACCAGGTGATGACTGTGGAGGCCATGAAGATGAACACCGTGATTTATGCCCCCGCCAACGGCACCGTGACTTCCTTTGCCGTGAAGCCCGGCGACACCGTGACGGAGGGGCAGACCCTGGCCTACATCGGTTAAGTTTGCATCTGCTGGCTCTGCTCCCCGGCGGTGCAGAGGTAGAGTATAAACAACGCATTATACAGATATGCAAGAACTTCTCAATTCCTTCGCGGAGTTCATCGGCGGCATGGGCATCTATCAGATGACCTGGCAGATGTACGTGATGTGGGGTATTGTGGCCGTGATGCTGTATCTGGGTGTGGTGAAGCAGTTTGAACCGCTGCTCATGGTGCCGATTGCTTTCGGCGCCCTCATCGCCAATATCCCGGACAACGGCATGGTCATCACCCAGGCTCAGCGCGAGGTGGTTGCCATCGAGGATGGCAAGGTGGCCCGCTCCACTATGCAGGACGTGGGCTTCATTCAGCTGGAACTGGCTCCGTTTGCAGATGCCGGCGTCAGCAAGCAGAGCACGGAGGGTATCGACCCTGCCCAGGCTGCTGAGTACGATGCCGCAATGGCTGAGCCTATGGTGGCTCGCGATGCCGTGGACCCGGAAACCGGCAAGACTCAGAAAGGCAAGCTGGTGGTAACTGGCCAGACACCGCAGAAATACCTGCTGGTGAAGCCCCATGGCGGCTTGTTCGACTGGCTGGGGCTGGGCATCAAGTGCGAGATTTTCCCCGCTCTGATTTTCATGGGCGTGGGTGCTCTCACGGACTTCGGCCCGCTGCTGGCATCTCCCAAGTCCCTGCTGCTGGGTGCTGCTGCCCAGGGTGGTGTGGCCTTCACCTTCCTCTGCGCTGTGGGCCTTGGCTTTACCAGGGGACAGGCTGCAGCCATCGGCATCATCGGTGGTGCTGACGGCCCCACCTCCATTTTCCTGGCCAGTAAGATGGCTCCCGAGCTGCTGGGTGCCATTGCCGTGGCTGCGTACACCTACATGGCCCTGGTGCCGCTGATTCAGCCGCCCTTCATGAAGCTCTGCACCACGGAGGCGCAGCGCAAGATCAAGATGAAGAGCCTGCGCCAGGTTTCCAAGGGCGAGAAGCTGTTCTTCTGCTTCGTGGTGACGCTGACCACCATTCTGCTCTGCCCGGATGCAGCCCCGCTGCTGGGTATGCTGATGCTGGGTAACTTCCTGCGCGAGTGCCAGGTGACCGAGCGCCTGGTGAGCTGCGCCCAGAACGAGCTGATGAACATCACCACTATCCTCCTGGGTGTATCTGTGGGCCTTACCATGCAGGGTGCCCGCTTCCTGCAGCAGGAAACCATCCTCATCATCCTGCTGGGTGTGGTGGCCTTCGCCGTGGCTACTATCTGCGGCCTGCTGTGCGCCCAGCTCATGAACCTGGTGCCCGGCTGGCGCAAGAACCCCATCAACCCGCTCATTGGCTCCGCCGGTGTTTCCGCCGTGCCGATGGCTGCCCGTGTGTCCCACAATGTGGGCCAGCAGGCTGACCGCACAAACTTCCTGCTCATGCACGCCATGGGCCCGAATGTGGCCGGTGTGATTGGTACCGCCGTGATTGCCGGTTACTATATCACCACGCTGAGTGGTCATTAATAATATTTGAAAATAAATAAGTAACAGGGTGCGCAGGCGTTTGCCTGCGCACTCTGTTTTTCAAAACCCCTTGACAGAGGGGGATTTGTCTTATACAATAGCGGCAGATGAGAAGCCGAAGCCACATATTGAGCCTTTGCCTCTTGTGTGCCCTGCCGGTGATGGTGGGGGAGGTGAGTGCTGCTGAACGCGCGGTGGATGTGTGCCGCAAGCTGGTAGCGGAATCGCGCGAGGTCGGGCGCATATTGCGCACGGTGAGCGACCGCGAGAGCGGTGTTGCTGCAGCAGAAGAGCTGCGCGAGCGTATGGAATATATGCGGAAGGCAACAGAACAACTGGGGCGCCTTCCTATAGCTTCCGGCGAGGAAGCCCGCGAGCTGGAGCAGCTGATGCGGGATCTGACTCACATCGCGCATGGGTACATGTCGGTGGTGCAGCGGCTGACAGAGGTTAATGCATATGGTGCAGATGAGCTGATTTCTTTGTTCCAGTATTATAAGATGAGCAGCCAGGGGGTGAACTCGTTGGAGCAGACGATGGAGACTCCTCTGGTGCAGGCGTATTCGGAGTGGTGCGATTCCCTGGAAGATATGCTTTTTGCTTTGCGCAGGGTTCAGAGCCGCGAAATGGCTGAGGCTGCTGTAGAAGAACTGCAGGGCATGCTTCGGAAGGTGGAGAGAAGAGCTGAGCTGGTTGAGTCGCTGCAGTCCGGGTTATCTCCCCAGCAGGTGGAGTCGGAACGTGTGCCGAGTGAGCGCTTGCAGCGCCTGCGTAATGATTTGCACCATGAATGGCAGCGCTTGCGCACTTCCCGGTTTTATGGAGTGGAAGCGCTGCGAAGTATAGCAGATTCCAGTTCGCGTGCTGCTCTGTTGTGAGCTGCTCAGAGCATGCCGTATTGAAGGATGAGGGCGGCTTCTGATTCGATGGCTGCATTTTCCTGGTTGAGCAGCTCCATCTTCATATTGTAAAGAGCCGTTTCGTTTTCCAGAAACTCAGCAGCATTGCTGGTGGGGGCGGTGCGCAGGTGCTCGATTTGCTTGGTCATGTAGCTGCGCCAGGCGTAATACTCGTCCATGCTTTTGTGAAGGGCCTGGAGATTGTGTTTCAATTCAACCAATTTTGCAGCTGTTTCGCGTTGCTTTAATTTATAAGTCTCTTTGCTGTCGCAGTAGCGGTTCCAGGCTCTCAACTTAGTGTCAAACGTGTAGTTCAGGCTCACGTTGAGCTTGGTGTCGTCCGTATCAAGGAAGGTACCGGAATAGGTGCCGCCTGTGGAGGAGAAGAGCGAGGGGCTGTATAGATTCAGGTTGATGGTGGGCAGGTATGTGAGGGCAATGCTGTATTGTTCCATGCGCGCTTGTTCCAGTTCAAGCGCCAGTTTGCATACAATCAGCTCATCCAGTTTACCAGTGCATTTACTGTAGCGGGACCATTTGAACATGGGAACTGATGCCGGCAGTATGCGCCAGCGGGCCGAATAATCACCCAGCAGTGAGCATAGTTCCATCCATTCATTCTCTTCATTGTTATCAATCCCGGGAGCGCCGGCAGATTCCGGCTTTGCTTTCTGACTTTCCAGTTCTCGTCTGCGTGCGGCAAGATCCTGCTTTCGCTGCTGAACATACAGCTTCGAGATGAGCTCTCGCTCTTTTCCTTCAAGCGCTTTGATTGCGGCATAGGTGCCAGCCTTTGCGGCATAGACGCGGTAGGGAATCTGGGTGAGGGACGGGAGAAAGAAAGTGACGTTGAGATTCTGTGTAAGTTCGTCATTGTTGACGCCGGTGGTCAGGTCACCTATTGATTTTGTGAAGTAGCTGTAATAGGTCAGCCCGGGAATGAGGTCCGTATAGACGCTTAATTCGGAGCGTTCCGATTTTTCAATGGTTTTCAGGGTGCGGATGTAGTCGACATTGTTTCGTTTCATCATGGCGACGGCCTGATTCCATGAAATAGTCCGGACAGGTAGTGTCTCCCGTGTACGGGTATCCGCATACTGGTCGGCAATGTTGGACGATATCTTGTCCAGTCGCTCCGTTAAGCTGCAGCCGGTCAGTAACAGAAGCAGTGTGGGTAACAGGGGAAGGAACCTCATACAGTTGCTATGCTATCATACAGCATGTAGCTTGACAAGCAGGAATCACGCCCTGGTATGGCGATGGATGAAGATTGCCACAAGTGCACTACATGCGGCCAGAAGGCCGCACTGCAGCTGGGGAGAAAAACCTGCCATGTTCATGCTCCCCTGAATGCCCACGGCCAGCATGCCGAGAAAGCAGTCTACCAGGTTTCCGGCAGCGATGACATCGCCGCGCTTATCATCATCGGCGCGGTCCTGCAGCAAGGCGTTCAGCGGTACGAGGTACCCCGCGGCGGTGAAGCCGGTGAAGGTGAGCGCCGCGAAGAACAGGGGGGAGCCATAGGGCAGGAAGGCCAGAGCAATGCACCCCAGGGTCATGCCGACACCGCCGGCAGAGGCTACCCAGGTGCGGATTTTCTTTGCGCAGATGAGAGAGGCGCATAAGCCGCCGGTAATGGAGCCGCCGCTGAGCCAGGCAAAGAGCAGGGCAGAGTCCTTCTGCTGCCCCAGCACCTGGAGAAAGTCTGCCTCGCTGACCACGGGGTGCGCCTCGGCCGCCATCTGGAGCACGATGAGCATCATCACGCTGGCGAGGAACCAGAAGTAGCCGATGCCGATTTCGCTGTTGCGCAGCACTTTGTTGTTCCAGAGCATGCGCAGCTGGGTAAAGTGGCACCAGAGCAGGTTCCAGGTGAAGGGGCGCTTGCTCTGTGCAGGGTAGCGCGGCATGAACAGGCTGAGGATGAAGACCACCACGGCGCCCACCGTGCAGCAGGCACAGGGCAGGGCAGCCGCCTGCCAGCCGGAATCCGGCCCCCACAGCTTCAGCAGGGTGTAGATGAGGTAAAGCGCACCGATCTGCCCCACCAGCAGTGCGAGCATGGTGGAAATTTCCATGACTCCGCTGGCAAATCCTATGTTTTCGGACCCGACTATATCCTTGGTAAGCCCTTTCTTGGCCGGGCTGAAAAACATGGCCTGCACGCAGAAAATGCCGAAGCAGCCTACCGCCAGGGGAAGATTTTCCAGCCAGAGCCCCGCGCTCATGCCCACCAGCACCACTACCTGCAGCAGCACCATGGCCTGCAGCAGGCGGGTCTTGCACCAGCGGTCTGCAATCCAGCCGCCGAGCGGGGAGAAAAGTACAAAGGGCAGCACGATGAGCACGGAGAGGGAGTATTGCAGTTCCCTGGCCATCCAGATTCCCAGACCGATGAGCAGGAACTGCACCCCTTTCTCATTCAGGGCGTTCATAGACTGAATCACCGTGAGGCTCCAGAAAGAACCCCACGGTGTGGTTGAAGTTGATTTTTCAGGTTGCTGCATGCGGTGGATTATACACCTGCACACGGCTTCTGTAAAAGCCAAAAATCAGTTACAGTGGCATTTGCTGTGCAGGGGGCTGCGGCATGGCCCACTGGTTGTCGGCCATGAATAAAATGGCGTTCTTGTGGTTCTGCGCGGCGGCTTTGCTCACCCACATGCGGGCCAGCTCGGTATCCTGCGGTACACCGAGGCCGTGGTAATAGCAGCGGCCCAGGTTATACTGGGCATTGGCATTTCCCAGCAGGGCGGCGCGGTGGAAGCAGGTGGCTGCTTTGGCGTCGTCCTTGATGGTGCCCTCGCCGTTGCGGTAGCAGAGCCCCAGGTTGTTCATGGCGGAGCTGTTGCTGGCATTGGCGGCTCGGTCGTACCAGTAGAACGCCTTGTACAGGTCTTTTTCCACCCCCGTGCCGGAGACATAGCAGGTGCCCAGGTTGTCCTGGGCGTTGGTGTTGCCGGCCTCTGCGGCCATGGTGTACCAGCGCACGGCTTCGTGCAGGTCCTGGGGCACGCCCTTGCCGAAATCATAGCACTTGGCCAGCTGGAGCTGGGCTTCGTGGTGGCCTGCCATGGCGGCGGTGCGGTAGATTTCCACTGCCTCTGCCTCACGACCGGTGTTGAACAGGTGCGCAGCCTGGGCTACTTGTTCATCAGTGGTGGTGCAGGCGGTCAGCAGAGCGGCCAGAGGGAGAAAAAGACGTGTTTTCATGGCTTTATTCGCGGGTGAGCAGGTAGCGTTCGGCATCCATGGCGGCGCGGCAGCCCATGCCGGCGGCAGAGATGGCCTGGCGGTAGGTCGGGTCGGCCACATCGCCTGCGGCGAAGAGACCGGGGGTTTTGGTGGCGGTGCCTGCACCACTGGTCACCACGAATCCGGCGGCATCGCGCTCCACCAGGTCGCCGGCGAAGTTGCTCACCGGGGTGTGGCCTATGGCCATGAACACGCACTTGACCTCCAGCTCGCTTTCGGAGCCGTCCTGGGTGTTTCTGAGGGTCAGGCCGGAGAGCTCGCCCTTGTCATCTGTGTGATAGGCAGCGATGGTGCTGTTCCAGACGGGTTCTACCTTGGGGTTCTCCAGGGTGCGCTGCTGCATGGCCTTGCTGGCGCGCAGCTGGTCGCGGCGGTGAATGAGGTAGACCTTGCTGGCAAAGCGGGTCAGGAAGTTGGCTTCCTCGCAGGCGCTGTCGCCCCCGCCCACTACGCACACGGGAACATCGCGGTAGAAGGCGCCATCGCAGGTGGCGCAGGCGGTGAGCCCGTGGCCGATGAGCTCGCTCTCGCCCTCCAGCCCCAGGTAGCGGGCCTTGGCGCCGGTGGCGATAATCACGGCTTCTGTCTTGTAGGCGCCGCCGGAGGTGGTCACGGTGAAGAGACCGGTGCAGGCTTCCTGGGTGACGGAAAGCACTTCTTCATAAGCGAAGCGGGCGCCGTGTTTCTCGGCCTGCTGGCTCATGTTGAACATGAGCTCAGGGCCCATGATTCCCTCCGGAAAGCCCGGGAAGTTCTCTACCTCGGTGGTGGTGGTGAGCTGACCACCAATCTGCCCGCCGGTGAATACAAGCGGGTGCAAATCTGCGCGCGCGGCGTAGATGGCTGCAGTGTATCCGGCGGGGCCGGTGCCTATAATAATCAGTTTTTCGTCCATTTGTTCGGATTGTATCATGTTTTGTAGACGGTGCAAGATGATAATGTGTCAAAAGTATGACACAGCTTGCGCATGGCAGCATTCAGGCTTGCTTCCCGGGGCTGATTATGTGATACTCTGCGACCTGCATGAAACTGTTGCGACGTAATCTGAGCCTGATGCTGGCGGTGAGATACCTCAATCCGCTGCGTTCCATGTTTTCCATCATTACCTCCATCTGCCTGTGCGGCGTGGCCCTGGGGGTGATGGTGCTCATCGTGGTCCTTTCGGTGATGGAAGGCCTGCAGCGCGAGATGGAGAGCCGCGTGCTGGCCTTTGCTCCTCATTATGTAGTGGCGCAGACGGATGGCTTGCAGCGCATCAGCCTGACGGATGACCTGGTGGATTGGAGTGAGCTGATGGATAAGATACGCGCCCTGCCGGAGGTGGTGAGTGTGTACCCCCAGCTGGAGGGTGATGCTTTTGCTCAGAGCACTACCGGGCGCATGACGGTGCAGTTCACCGCCATTGAGCCGCACAACGCGCAGCAGATAGCCCCGCTGCAGCAGATGCTGCGTGCCGGTACTTTTGATTTCGGTGAGGGCCTGGACCAGGAATGCGTGATTTCTGCGGTCACGGCCAATGCGCTTCACCTGCGCGTGGGGGATAGTCTGCACCTTACCCCCGTGGGGAGTCTGGATGAAGTGGCGGATATTTATGCCATGATTCAGAACCCGCTGCAGACGCATGAGAACAAGGAGTTCATGGAGGCAGTCTCCACCCTGTTCGACGGTGCCGCCACCGGTGAAAACGGCACCGTGGTGGATGATGCCCGCCTGGAGACTGTGGTGAACCACATCCTGCAATTCCCCGGCAACAAACTGCGCCAGAGCGAGAAGGATGCCTGCGCGACTTTCTACAACCTGGCCCAGAGCCACCGCAACGGTACCCCCTTCACGAACGAACAGGTTCAGGAGTGGCAGAGCTGTGCCGCCACGCTGGCCGGGCTCGACCGCGATAAGGAGGATGGCATTGCGGTGAAGAGCATCAACGAGATGGTGATGCCTATGGATCTGCGCGTGGTCGGTGTCTACCAGACGCCGGAGAATATGCCGGGGCCGAATGTTTATGTGCCGCTGCAGATTGCGCAGGATGTGCTGGGGCTTTCTGCCGGGGGCACCAGCCAGGTGCAGGGTATCTGCGTGCGCGTGCGCGATGCGAATAATCCTGGCACCACGGAGGCGGATATCGAGAAGATGCTGCCGCAGCTCCAGGCGCCGGAGAGCCTTTACCCCACCGGGCTTGATTGGTTCATTGCCCCCTGGACCCGCAGTTTCGAGCAGTGGTACAAGCTGATTGCCAACGAGCGCGTGATGATGAGCTTTGTGCTCTCCATCATTTCCCTTATCGCCAGTTTCTGCATCATGGCGGTGATGTTCACCATGTCCATGCAGCGCAAGCGTGAGATTGCCGTGCTTCAGGCGCTGGGCGCCACCCCCGGCAAGATTATGGGTATCTTTGCCTGGCAGGGCGTCATCATCGGCACTGTGGGGGCTATACTGGGCGTGGTTCTGGCGTTGCTGGTGCTTTACTACCGCCTGGAGATTCAGGCAGCGCTGGCAGAAATCGGCATGGACCCGTTCCCCATGCAGGCACATGGCATTACCCTGCCGGCGGTGTATGACCCCGCCACCTTTGCCGCTCAGGCGCTGCAGGCGTTCATCATGGTGACGATTGCTGCCATTATTCCCGCGTTCTTCGTCTCCAGGCAGGACCCTGCCAAAGCGTTGCGTTCAAACTGATTTTTGCTCGTTGATATGGACATCTACTGGATAGCCGATAAGAAAAAATGCGGCCCTGCAACGGTGCCGGATGTGATTTCTCTGGTGCAGATGGGCGAACTCACCCCTGATACGAAGGGGTGGCATGCCGGTTGCGAGCAGTGGATGCCCCTGCGCGAGCTGCCTGCCCTGGCGGATTTCCTGCAGGAAAAACCGGAACCGGAGCCTGTGCCGGCGGAGGACTTGCCGGCTGTGCCTTCTGCCGGGGCTGAGGAGGAACCCCGCCCCGCCGGCGTGCCGGAGAATGCGGTGCGCGTGTATCTGCCATCGCCCGCGGCACGCATGCTGGCCCGTTTCGTGGATATGGCGCTGTACATGGCGCTGGTGTTCGGGGTGATTTATGTGCGGCAGATCCCGTTTGCTCCTTCGCTGCTGCCTTCCAGTCCGCTGGTGTGGATCGGCTTTGTGCTGCTGGAGGCCGGCCTGCTGAGCTACCTGGGGACCACCCCGGGCAAGGCATTGCTGGGCATTCAGGTGCGCTGCGTGGGGGAAGGGGAGATGAGCTTCGGCCGCACGCTTTCCCGCTCCTGTCTGGTGTTTATCGGCGGTGTGGGCATGATGGTTTCTCTGCTCCCTCTGTTCATGATGGGGTATTCGTGGTGGACCCTGCGTTCCCGCGGTATCACCATGTGGGATGCCCGCTGCAGCACGCTGCCGCTCATGATGAAGCCTATGTCGCCGCTGCGTATGTTCCTGGCCGTGGTGGTGATTTTTGCCTGCTTTAATCTCACTTGTGTGTGCATGCAGCCCTGGCTGGAGCCCATGGTGACTGCCATAGAACAGGACTCTCCCGAGGCCGGCCAGTGGATGCGCAGCATGATGCCCCAGGAACCGGCACCTCCCGCAAAATAATTTTTTTGCTAGGAAAGCAAAGCATTGCTTTGTTGACAAAAGCTCAGGTTGCTGTATAATGGACGTATGGCAACAACAAGAATTTACGGGGCCGAGTCGCGCCCCTCTCAGCCGTCATTTTATATCGCCAACCGAGTGGATGAAGTCGCACTCGCCGCCATCCTCAAGACTCTTGGAGGGGCGGAAGGTGTGGCCCTCATGATTGAGGATGTGCTGTATCCCTCACCGGCTGTTATGAAGGTGGTGAAAAAGAGTGGTTGCAAGGTGTTGACTTTCAATTTCCGCAAGAGCGACAGCCGCACCCTGCGTGAAAAGCTCATGGAGCTCATGCAGGAGGGTAAGGATGTGCTTTATATTCCGGGGCGGCCGAACAGCATCATCGGCACGAACTCGGATGTGCCCATGCCCTTCATGATGCAGCTGGGTGCCCTGCATATTGCCCCCGTACCTGTTTTTGTGGGCATGTATCGCAACCATATCCGCCGCGCCTTTACCTCCGGCAACGACTATGACATTCTCACCATCGACATCCTGCCCAAGCTGCAGCCCGGCCCGCAGACCGGTGAGCGCCTGCTGGAGGTGTGGCTGGAGGTCGGCTGCAAGCGCTACAGCGAGAACCCGGTGTTCAATAAATCGCTGACCCGTCTCATCGTGGAGGGTATGCGCAAGAATGCCTCTGTAGAATTGGTGGATGGGCTGGATGGCACGAGCCTGCCGTATGGCAAGATGCTGGGCGTGGCCATGGCTCTTTCCCGCTGGATGAAGAAGAATGTGAAGGAACCTCGCCTGGGTATCATCTTGCCCCCGGGCAAGGGCGGCGTCATTGCCAATATCGCCTGCTTCCTGGCCGGCATTGTTCCGGTGAATATCAACTATACCTCTTCCGATGGCGCGTTCGAGAGCATTGTGCGGCAGAGCGGCATCAAGCATTTTGTGACGGCGCGTGCCTTCATGAGCAAGCTGCCCCAGTTCCCCTGGCCCAAGGGGGAGTCCATTATCCACCTGGATAAGACTCTCAAGAGCCTGGGGATGCCCGCCATTGCCGGCTGGGTGACCTTTGCCAAGATGGCTCCCATGCCGCTGATTGCCAAGACATTCGGGCTGGATGACCGCAGCGGTGATGACGAGGTGGCGCTGCTGTTCACCTCCGGTTCCTCCGGCGAGCCGAAGGGGGTGCCCATCACCCACCGCATGCTCATTTCCAATATTGCTCAGCTTCTCAGCAAGGCCTGGGTGCCGGAGGGTAGTCCGATTCTTTGCAGCCTGCCCATTTTCCACAGCTTCGGCCTGGCTATTACCACGGTGATGCCCCTGCTGTATGGCTTCGGCATGGTGACCTTCCCCTCGCCGCTGGAGGCCAAGAGCCTGAATGACCTGATTGAGAAACACAAGTGCGTCATTGTTGTCTCCACCCCGACCTTTGCCCGCAGCATGCTGCGCCGCGCCAAGGCAAATACCTACGACAGCGTGAAGTATTTCGTGGTGGGGGCTGAGAAACTGCAGAAGACCCTGGCGGATGAGTTCGAAGCCAAGTGCGGCAAGAAGCTGCTGGAGGGCTACGGCCTGACGGAAACCACTCCGGTCTGCGGCGTGAACCTGGATGAAATCGGCCCCACGGCAGAGCAGCCTTACTATGTGCCCGGCGTCAAGATGGGCTCCATCGGTCAGCTTATGCCCGGCCTGGCGGTGCGGGTGACCGACCCGGATGACGACAACGTGCGTCTGCCGATTTCGGAGCAGGGTATGATCTGGTTCAAGGGGCCGAATGTGTTCAGCGGCTATATTGGCCGCGAGGATCTCAATGCAGAAATCTTCCGCGATGGCTGGTTCAAGACCGGTGACCTGGGCTCTGTGGACCTGAACGGATTCCTGACACTGGGTGGCCGCCGCTCCCGCTTCTCCAAGATTGGTGGCGAGATGGTGCCGCACGAGGTGGTGGAGAACGCCATCGAGGATTTCGTGGAGCTGCCGGAAGGTTTTACCGGTCGTGCCGTGGCCGTCATGGGGGTGCCGGATGCCGCCAAGGGCGAGGCCCTGGTGCTGCTTTCGGCTGTGCATCAGGGGCAGCTGAATCAGGCGCTGGAGGATATCAAGAATCACCTGGTGGCTCAGGGCCTGCCGCGCCTGTGGGCCCCGCGTGAGATTATCCCCGTGGAAGCCATCCCCGCGCTGCCCACCGGTAAGATGGACCTGAAGGGATGCCAGATCCTGGCCTATGAGGCACTGAATATTCCGCACTGATTCTATGGCAGCTGAAAAAGTGAACAGGCCGGTGAATGTGCGCCGGCCTGAGGTGATGGCCCAGGTGGCGCAGGATTTAGCCCGCTTCCAGAGCCCGCTGGTGGATTGTATCCGCGAGCAGGGGAACGAGCTGGAGCTGCCCGGCGTGCGTCTTTTCCTGGCAGAGTCATTCGGTTTCTGCGATGGCGTGAAACGCGCCATCGAGATTGCCTACGCTGCCTGCCGCCTGTTCAAGGACAGGCGCATCTGGCTCATTGGCGAGATTATTCACAACCCGGATGTGAACGCCCAGCTGGATGCGCTGGGGCTGCAGCACCTGCCGTGGAAGATGGATGACCCGGCCTATGATGCCCTTACCCCGGAGGATGTGGTGATTATGCCTGCCTTCGGCGTGCCGGTGGCGCTGCGCCGCCGCCTGGAGAGCAGGGGAGTGACCCTGGTGGACAGCACCTGTGGTAATGTCATCAAGGTGTGGCAGCGGGTGCGCACATACGCTGCCGCAGGTGTTACCAGCATCATCCATGGCAAGGCGAAGCATGAGGAAAGCATGGCCACGGCCTCGCAGTCTCAGGGGGCAGATGGTAAGGGGAATTTCCTGGTCGTATTCAATGCGGCAGATGCCCGCCTGGTGGCAGACTACCTGAATGGCCGGGGCGATAAGGCTGCTTTCATGCAGCATTTCTCCGGCAGTTATTCGCCGGGCTTTGATCCGGATGTGCACCTGGCAGAAATCGGGCTGGCGAACCAGACCACCATGCTGAAATCCGAAACAGCAGAGATTCAGGAGATGCTGCGTGCCGCCGTGGTGGAGCGTGATGGAAGCGATGAGCGTTTCCACATGTTCGATACCATCTGCGGCGCCACGCAGGACAGGCAGAACGCTCTCTTTGCCCTGCTGGAGCGCCCCTTGGATGCCATGTTCATCATCGGTGGTTACAATAGCTCAAACACCACTCACCTGGCTCATATTGCCGCGAAAAAAGTGCCGACCTTCTTTGTTTCTACCGCAGATTGCCTGCTGAGGCCGCAGCGCATCCGTTGCTTTGACCTGGAGCAGAAGAAGGAAGTGGTGCGCCCGCTGCCGCCTTGGTTCAAGCACCCGGAGCGCGAACTGCAGATTGGCGTAACCGCCGGCGCATCCTGCCCTGCCAATGTGATTGAGGCGGTTATCTGCCGCATCGCGGAGCTTTGCGGATGTGGTGAAATCTGATGCCGGAGCGGGGTTGCGATGCCCCGTGTTCCCGCTTGCCTCCTTCGCTTGGTTTATCAAGTAAGAATCAGCCCGCGTTCCAGTCGGAACGCGGGCTGTGTTTTAAATGTCTTTATGCAGAGCGGGGATTACTTCTCCGGGCTGAGCACGAGGTAGCCATCAGCAGTGGAGCGGCCCTTCTTGGTCTCGGGGAAGAGGCTCTTGCCGGCGCTCATGATGTATTTGTCGCCATCGGACTGCTCGTCTTCTTCCAGGTCGCGCTCCAGATCCTTCACGGAACCGTCGCAGGAGAGCATGAAGGCGTGCCCGCGGAAGGAGGTGCCATCGAACGCAAGCTGGTCACCGGAGTAGGGGGCGGCGTTCGGGTAGATACCGCAGATAGCCAGCGGGGCGTTGGACTTGCTCACGCCGTCCTTGATGGCCGGGTCTTCGCTGTTCTTGCGCATCACGTATGCCATGGCGTTTTCACCGCGGGAAAGAGCGGCGCCGTTGGCCAGCTTCTCGTCACCTTCGTTCACCACATTCAGGCCGTTGCAGTTCACCTTGGCAAAGAAGGGCTTTTCAGATACGTTGGAGGGGGAGTAGTAAACCTGGCGGAAGTAGGCGTTGGAGTTGTCGCCGGTCAGGGCGCCAAAGTTCAGGTCCGGCTTCTCTTCCTGCAGACGCTCAGCGGTGCTGTCGCAGGGGTAGCTGCCCTGGTCGGTCTTGAATCCCTGCAGCACTGTGTGCAGAGACTTCAGGTTGGAGCTGGCCTTCTGGCGGTCACCGTCGTTCATGTGGTCGATGATGGGGCCGTAACCGATAGAGGCAAGGGCTGCCAGAATGGCAATCACCACCATAAGCTCGATAAGGGTGAAACCTTTCTTCTTATTGAGTGCAGATACTTTCATGGTAATAGATGGATTTATCGGACTCCTTATTTATACCATGCGTACCGCTCGCTGGCAAGCTGCAATTTCGTATTGTTTCAAAAAATCCTCACGCGCCCCAAAGATTTTGAAGCAATAGAAATATCAGCCACATTTTGTAAGAATACCCCCCCTCTGCTCGATAAATCAGAATTTGTGGGGGAACTCTGTCGGAGCACGGGACTTCAGTCCCGATTGGAAGCACCGTTATTTCGGGACTGAAGTCCCGTGCCCCGACAACGACAAACATCAATTTACCTGATTATGGACATAAAAACCGGCGCTTCGTGAAAAAAGTTAGACAAAACAAACAAAAAGTCTTGCAATGAGGTAGGGAATGTGATAAAGTGGCGCCAGCAAGAAATCAAAGTTAGAAAGCACTAATACGAAGAATTAATGACAATGAAAACGAGCATAACGAAGATACAGGCGCGGGAGATACTGGATTCCCGCGGGAACCCGACGGTAGAAGCCGTGGTGGAGCTGGCCGGCGGCTCATACGGGCACGCTTCGGTGCCGAGCGGGGCCTCCACCGGCGAGCACGAGGCCTGCGAGCTGCGCGATGGCGATAAGAGCCGCTACCGTGGCAAAGGCGTGCTCAAGGCAGTGGAGTACGCAAACACGGATTTAGCCGCTGCGCTGGTGGGCATGGATGCCACCAATCAGATTGCGGTGGATGCCCGCATGCGCGAGGTGGACGGCACGCCGAACAAGAGCCGGGTGGGCGCGAATGCGGTGCTGGCCATTTCGCTGGCTACGGCGCGCGCCGCGGCCTGGGCCACCGGGCAGCCGCTCTTCCGCTATCTGGGCGGGCCGAACGCGCATATCCTGCCGGTGCCCATGATGAATGTGCTGAACGCCGGGGCTCACTCCGATGCCCCCATCGACTTCCAGGAGTTCATGATTATCCCGCGCGGGCTGCCCACCTTCCGCGAAGCGCTGCGCTGCGGCGCAGAGGTGTTCCACTCGCTGGCCGGGGTACTGCGCCGGAAGGGGCTGAGCACCGCCGTGGGCGATGAGGGCGGCTATGCCCCCAACCTGCACAGTGCGGATGAAGCGTTGGATACCATCGTGGCGGCTATCGAGGAGGCCGGCTACGAGCCGGGCAGGGAAGTGGCCCTGGCGCTGGATGTGGCCAGCTCCGAGTTCTATGATGCGGAGAGCGGGCTCTACGTATTCAAGAAGAGCACGGGCGATAAGCTCACCGCCGGGCAGCTCACTGCGTACTACGAAGACCTCATCAAGCGCTACCCCATCATCTCCATCGAGGACGGCTGCGCCGAAAACGACTGGGAGGGCTGGAAGCACCTGACCGACACCATCGGCAACCGCTGCCAGCTCGTGGGCGATGACCTCTTCGTGACCAATGTGGACTTCCTCCGCAAGGGTATCGACCGCGGCGTGGCCAATTCCATCCTGGTGAAACTGAACCAGATCGGCTCGCTGAGCGAGACCTTCGAGGCCGTGCGCCTGGCCACCACCAATGCATACACCGCCGTCATCTCCCACCGCAGCGGCGAGACGGAGGATTCCTTCATCGCCGACCTGGCAGTGGCCACCAATGCCGGGCAGATCAAGACCGGCTCCCTCTCCCGCGCAGACCGCCTGGCAAAGTATAACCAGCTGCTGCGCATCGAGGAGAAGCTTGGCGCCGCCGCCCGCTACGGCTGCTGACGAGCCCCGAAATATTCATTATCCCTGCCGCCCCGGTTGTGCGCCGGGTGCGGTGGGGTGTTTTTGTTCGCTTTGTGCAGATTTTGTGCTCGCATCTTTTGGAAAAACCGCTATAATAGCGGCAGCAAGGTATCACTGGCGCTCGTTGCCGGTGCCGAGCATTTTCTCATCATAACTAATCCATTATTATGCAGTACACACACGAAGTCGAACAGATGTGTTGCGTCAAGAAGGGCTGCAATCACGGCCCCGCCCCCATCCCTCAGGAGGGTGCCTGGACGCAATCCACCAAGATTGAGGACATCTCCGGCCTGACCCACGGTGTGGGTTGGTGCGCTCCCCAGCAGGGCGCTTGCAAGCTGACCCTCAATGTGAAGCAGGGCATCATCCAGGAGGCCCTGGTCGAAACCATCGGCTGCTCCGGCATGACCCACTCCGCCGCCATGGCTTCTGAAATCCTGCCCGGCAAGACCGTGCTCGAGGCTCTGAACACCGACCTCGTGTGCGACGCCATCAACACCGCCATGCGCGAACTCTTCCTCCAGATCGTGTACGGCCGCACCCAGAGCGCCTACTCTGAGGGTGGTCTGCCCATCGGCGCCGGTCTTGAGGACCTGGGCAAGGGCCTGCGCTCCCAGACCGGCACGCTCTACGGCACGCTGGCCAAGGGTGCCCGCTACCTGGAGCTGGCTGAAGGCTACATCACCAAGCTCGCCCTGGATGCCGACGGCGAAATCACCGGTTACCAGTATGTGAAGATGGGCCCGATGATGGAAGACATCAAGAAGGGCATGGACGCCAACGAGGCTGTGAAGAAGCACACCGGCTCCTACGGCCGCTTTGCTGATGCCGCCAAGTACATCGACCCCCGCCACGAGTAAAGAACCCCTAAACATAGAACAAGATTATGCCTCTTTTTGAATCTTATTCCCGTCGTATCGACCAGATCCTTCCGGTTCTTGCTCAGTACGGTATCAGCTCCTGCGAGGAAGCCGAGAAGGTCTGCCTTGACAAGGGCATCGACGTGCGCGAAATCGTGCGCGGCATCCAGAACATCGCCTTCGAGAACGCCGGCTGGGCCTACACCGTAGGCGCCGCCATCGCCATCAAGAAGGGCTGCACCAAGGCTGCCGACGCCGCCGAAGCCATCGGCGAAGGCCTGCAGGCTTTCTGCATCCCCGGCTCTGTGGCTGATGACCGCAAGGTGGGCCTGGGCCACGGCAACCTGGCCGCCATGCTCCTGCGCGAGGAGACAGAGTGCTTCTGCTTCCTGGCCGGTCACGAGTCCTTTGCCGCCGCAGAAGGCGCCATCGGTATCGCCCGCTCCGCCAACAAGGTGCGTCAGAAGCCCCTCCGCGTCATCCTGAACGGCCTGGGCAAGGACGCCGCCTACATCATCTCCCGTATCAACGGCTTCACCTACTGCCAGACCAAGTTCGACTACGCCACCGGTAAGGTAGAGG
>CALFTQ010000001.1 GCA_937916135.1 uncultured Verrucomicrobiales bacterium | reverse complement strand
TCTTTTCTGCCCCCAATTTTTGCATTTCGGTGTGCATATTTTTGTCCGAATGCGCTCAGCGCGAATTGCCGCACTTGCAGCTTGACCGCGGGCGGGGATTCTGGTAGTTTTTAACGAATGCTCAAAAAACTGCTCAGCTGCCTGTTCCTGGTGTGCGCCCTGTTCGTGATGGCGGGGTGCAATCAGGAGAACCCGGATAGCAAGGTAATCCGCATCGGCGGGTTTCCGAATGTGACCCATGTGCAGGCCCTGGTGGCCCGCAACATGAGCCGCCACGGCGAGGGCTGGTTCGAGCGTTACCTGCCCGGCTACTCGGTGGAATGGTACACCTACAATGCCGGGCCCACCGCCATGGAAGCCCTCTTCGGGCGCACGGCCGACCTCACCTACGTGGGCCCCAGTCCTGCGCTGAATGCCTATGCCGTCTCTGCCGGACGCGAGGTGCGCCTGCTGGCCGGGGCGGTGAATGGCGGGGCGGCCCTCCTGGTGGCACCGGAGAGCGGCATCAACTCCCCCTCCGATTTCAAGGGGCGCAGCATTGCCACCCCGCAGCTGGGCAACACGCAGGATGTCTCCTGCCGCGCCTGGCTGACCAGAAACGGCCTGAAATGCACGCTGGAGGGTGCGGGCGACTGCCGCGTGGCCCCCACGCCGAACTCCATGCAGCTGCAGCTCATGAAGCAGGGCGAAATCGCCGCCTGCTGGACGGTGGAACCCTGGGTTTCGCGTCTGGAAAGCATGGCCGGTGCGAAAGTGCTGGTGCAGGAGCCGGATGTGGTCACCACGGTGCTGGCCGGGCGCGTGGGCTGGCTGAAGCTGCACCCGCAGCAGGCTGCCACCATCATCCGCGCCCACCGCGAGCTCACGCAGTGGATTATCGAGCACCCGGAAGAAGCCCAGGCGCGCGTGGTGGATGAGCTCACCCAGCTGACCCAGGCCCCCATGGAGCCGGAGCTGGTGCGCAGCGCATGGAAGCGGCTGAAGCTGACGGATGCGATTGACCTGCCGGGGCTGGAGCAATTTGTGAAGGACGCGCAGGCCACCGGGCTGCTGGACCGCGTGCCGCCGCTTGAAGGAATGATTTACAAGCAAGACTGATGACACAGGAAAAACTACACGAGGAGATACACAATTTTCCGACCGCCAAGCTCAGTATCGAGCATGTGTGCAAGGATTTCGTGACCAAGCGCGGCACCGTGCGCGCGCTGGATGATGTTTCGCTCACCATCAACGAGGGCGAGTTCGTCTGCTTTGTGGGTCCGAGCGGCTGCGGCAAATCCACCCTGCTCAATATCATCGCAGGGCTGGAAAAACCGGATAGCGGCATGGCGCTCATCGACGGCACCCCCATCACCGGCCCGGGGCGCGACCGCATGGTCATGTTCCAGGAGCATGCGCTCTTCCCCTGGCTGGATGTCATCGGCAACGTGATGTTCGGGCTCAAGCAGAAACCCAACCTCACCGATAAGGAGCGTCTGGAGGTGGCCAAGTACTACCTCTACCTCGTGAAGATGGACCGCTTTGCCCACGCCAACATCCACGAACTGAGCGGCGGCATGCGCCAGCGCGTGGCCCTGGCCCGCTCCCTGGCGCCGAACCCCAAGATTCTGCTCATGGACGAGCCCTTCTCCGCGCTGGATGCCATGACCCGCGAGCGGCTCTACGGCGATATCCAGGACGTGTGGGAGAAGCGCCGCAAGACCATCGTGTTCGTGACGCACAACGTGCGCGAAGCCGTGTGCCTGGGCAGCCGCGTGGTTCTCTTCTCCCCGCACCCGGGCCGCGTGCGCGAGGAATTCCCGGTCTACCTGGCCCGCCCGCGCAATATCAACAACCACGACCTGGCCGACCTCTCGCAGAGCATCACCTCGGCGCTGAAGGGCTACACCGCCAACGAATCTGATTAAGCCGACATGAAACGCGTTATCATCACTATTTTCTTCTTCCTGCTGCTCATTCTGGTGTGGGCGGCGCTCACTGGCGATTTAGCAGCCTTCGGGCTGGATATCAGCCTGTGGTCGCCCTATGTGCTGCCCCCGCCCAGCACCGTGGGCCACTACCTGTGGGATAACACCGTGAACGGCAAAATCCCGCTTTCCATGCTCATCACCCTGCGCCGCCTGCTCATCGGCTACGTCATCGGCCTGGTGCTGGGGGTGCCGCTGGGTATGCTGGCCGCGCGTTTCCGCAGCGTGAATGATACCTTGGGCATGCTGGCGCTGGGCTTGCAGGCGCTGCCCAGCGTGTGCTGGGTGCCGCTGGCCTGCATCTGGTTCGGGCAGACGGAAGCCGCCCTGCTCTTTGTGGTCATCATGGGCACGCTGTGGAGTGTGCTGCTCTCCACCCAGAACGGCATGAAGAATGTGCCGCCCATCTATGCCCGCGCCGCGCGCACCATGGGTTCCAGCCCGCTGCACACGCTGGTGTTCGTGACCCTGCCGGCCTCGGCCCCCTTTGTGGTGAGCGGCATGAAGCAGGGCTGGGCCTTTGCCTGGCGCTCGCTCATGGCGGCGGAGATTTATGTATCCGTGGTGTCCGGCTTCGGTATCGGCCAGTACCTGCACTATGGCCGCGAGCTGCAGCGCATGTACCAGGTCATCGGTATCATGTTCATCATCATTGCCGTGGGTCTGCTGGCGGATAAGATTCTGTTCTCGCCCATTGAAACCTGGCTGCACCGCCGCTGGGGAACGAATAAGGATTGACGATTGACCATTGACTATTGGGGTTATGATTCCGGAGTGGATTGAGGAGTTGAAGTCTTTGCTAGGCGATTGCGTGTGCACGGACGAGGCCACACTGCAGGCTCATGCGGGCGATAAATGGCACGCCGCTGCGCTGCCGCAGGCCGTGGTGCTGGCTACCGAAACGCAGCACGTGGCCACCGCTCTGAAGTTTGCGCACGAGCGCGGTATTCCCGTGACCCCGCGCGGCGCCGGTGTGGGCTACGTGGGCGGCTGTGTGCCGGTGCGGGGCGGTATCGTCATTTCCGTGGCCCGCATGACCCGCATTCTGGAGGTAAACCCGGCGGATGGCGTGGCCGTGGCCGAGGCCGGGGTGCTCACCGCTGATTTGCAGGCCGCCTGCGCGGAAGTGGGCTGGTTCTACCCACCCGACCCCGCCTCGCGCAAGGAATCCAGCATCGGCGGCAATATCGCCACCAACGCCGGCGGACCCCGCTGCCTGAAATACGGCGTGACACGCGCCTATGTGCTGGGGCTCACCGTGGTGCTGGCGGATGGCCGCGTGCTGCGCTGCGGTGGCCGCACCCACAAGAACAAGCAGGGCTTTGACCTGGTGGGGCTTTTCTGCGGCAGCGAAGGCATGCTCGGCATCGTGACCGAAGCCACGCTGCGCATCATTCCCGCGCCGCCCGCCCGCGCTGCGCTGCACGCCAGTTTCCCGCAATTTGCCCTGGCCGCCGCCGCCGTGCAGAACACCCTGCAGGGTGGCCACCTGCCCTGCGCCATTGAGATTACGGATGCCTTCACCCTGGCAGCCGCCCGCAATCACCTGGGGCCCAGCGCCCTGCCCGCCGGAGCGAAGGGCCACATCATCATTGAAATTGACGGCCAGGCCGATGCCGTGGCCACTGAGCTGGAAGCCATAGCCTCCATTCTGCGCAAAACCGGCGCCACCGAGGTGGTCTATGCCCGCACCGAGCCCGAGGTGGAAGCCATCTGGCAGCTGCGCCGCGAATTCTCCTACAGCCTGAAAGCCACCGGGCTCACCAAGCTGAATGAGGACATCGTCATTCCCCGCTCGCAACTGGTGGAGCTGGTGAGCTTCTGCGAGAGCATGCAGCAGGAAACCGGCATACCCGTGGCCTGCTTCGGCCACAGCGGCGATGGCAACATCCACACCAACATCATGGTGCTCAAGGATGCCGAAGGCCGCGACATCCGCGAACCAGCCGATGACCTGGTGAACCGCCTCTTCGACTGGGTCATGGCACACGGCGGCAGCATCACCGGCGAGCACGGCATCGGCCTCGCCAAGGCCCCCTGGTTCCCCCGCGCCATCGGTGATGTAGCCCTGGATGCGCACCGCGCCCTCAAAGCCGCCCTCGACCCCGCCGGCATCCTCAACCCGGGTAAGATGGGGTTATAAAAGTCCGCAGAGCGGATATCGTCTTGCCGCAGGCAAGATATCGTCCGGCGCAGCCGGATATCGTCCAGTCTCCGCAGGAGACTGGATATCGTTTTCCTTTATTTCCCGGGCTTATCTTCCCCCTTTCATTGGGAAAGATTCCCCACCCTATGCGTATGCCAGCTCCCGGGACTTCGATTTTTTGGGAGCAGGCCGCATAACAAGGCGTTTACCGTCCTGCAGCACGACATCCAAGGTTTTACGAGTCACCTCAACATAGCGGGAAATCGATTTCAAGCTCATCTTTTCATTGGGAGTCGACTCAATTTCCGCAATACGCGGCTGACGGCAATTCAACGCAACCGCCATATCCTTTTGCGAAAGACCAGCCGATACTCGCATTTCCACCAGACGGTCTGCAATGGAATAGGCCCTGGCTTCATTCTCTATAGCATCCCAGTCCGTCTCTGAAATCAAATGGGGCACATGCCCCTCTTTCAAAGTCGAATGAGAGGTTCCCAATCCGGGGTCGGGGGTAAGATATTCTTTATCATCCATAACGTCTTTATGATTTCAGGTTCTTGACATATTCCGAGCAGAAGCGATTATCACCCGGCTGGCTGTGCTTATCTCCTAGTATAGCGTTCGGGAAATAACTGGCATACCCTCTGGTGAATAACCAGACTGACAAATTGGAATTTCACTATACGTTGTACCATTTCATACAATGGTACTTTGACACATCATCAGTAAAACCAATGGATTTATACAAATCGTATCCAGCCTCTGTAGATTCAAGTTCCACAAAACTCAAATTCAGTTCAACTGCATCCTGTAGCAGCGTTTTCATTATCGCTTTTGCATACCCCTTATGTCGGCATATCGGTTTCGTGTATACGTTAAGCACAGTTCCTGTTCTGCCTGTTATGAACATCGGATTTGCAGGCTTTTCAACTATTAGCAAGAATGCACAGGCAACGACTTCTTCCGTTTCTCTAATTAGGTAGCAGAAGATATTATGGTTAAGATTCTTTTCAAAGTAAGCTGGCAAAGCTTCTATGAGCTTACTTTTAATTTCTCCACTCAATTCGCCGCAGTCTTCTTGCAAGAATTCCAATCTTAATGCAGTCAATGATGCAATATCTGAAATGGATGCACGTTCAACCATACTGTTTCCTCCAAACTCCCATTTATGGGCTAGATATTTTCCGAACACCATACTAGACAAATTAAATGCAGATTATGTTCATCTATGTGACAATACAGGTACAACCGGGTTTGCGCTGCCGATGAAAGAGGCTGCTGAGTCAGAGCATGGCATCCGGACGACTCCCGATGCACAAAAGGGAACTGCACAAGCAGCAGCGGATTATCACACCCCTCCAGTGCTTCTCGATAACGCACCAGATTGACCAGCATCTGCCGTGTCTCCCGAGGATACTTCTTCAGCATCTTCTTCAGATCGCGGTGATACTGCGCCGCCTCTATGATGTTCCATTTGCTCATCCGGCAAGGGTATTCTTGCAAATCAGCCACCTGACGGCAAGACTATAATATAAGTTTTTTCTTATATTTTATCTCACTCCCACTTGAACGTCTTATTCCGCATCTGCTCGATGGCCTCGGGATAGGCAACACCGTTCAGGTACAACATGCGGGGGATGGCGGCGGCATTCTCGCGGAGGACGATATCCACCGTGCGGCGGACTTTATCGAACGGCACATTATCCTTCCCCTCAATTTCATTGAGCCAGAGCCGACGGATATCCCCCGTGCCTTCTTCCACATAGAAGCGCATATTTTTCCAATAGTTCCGGGAAAAAGACAAACGCAGCTTCGCCTTCTGCTTCACCGATATAATCTTCTCTCCCTCCTTCTCGATATCGAAATCCGATACTATATCGCCCCACATCAGAGCGCGGGTTTCACCCGCTGCCGGAGAATCCTGTGCAGAACCGGGAGCCTCTACGCGACACACGTGGTGAAGGCCATCCGCCTCTTTCTTCCAGTAGACGGCCAGTTGCTCAGAAATTCCTAAGAAAGTCACCGTCCTGCCAGGCCCGGAGTATCCATGCTCAAGGCCATCACCTATTTCTACAGATGAGCCATCCGGAGCGGTTCTGGGCGGCAGGGGATTCGAGACCGGATAGGGCTCATGCTTGCAGGTATCACTGTTCCAGCGGGAGTAGGTATTCACGCTGTTGCAGACTTTCTCGCCCCAGTAGATGGAAGCCCCCGCCAGCTCCAGCGGCACCTCCTGCCGGGTCCGGATGCTCACATAATCCCCGCGGAACAAATCGCGCGGGTCGTAATCCGTGCATTCGATGTGAATCACCGGGGCCTCGGCCATCTCGCGGGTGCGGTCGGCATAATTCCACCCCAGCCAGATTAACTGGGCTGCCACCACCGCAAACAACAGGTAAACGCGTTTCATCTTATGTAAAAAGGGTTAAGCATTCTCCTTGATAGACTTTGCCAGCGCACGACGCTGTTTTTCCAACAGCCACACCAGCCCCAGCATCAGCAGACCGGCTATTATCAGCACCAGACCCGAACCGGTGAGTGATTCCAGCACATTTGCAATCAGCGCAATCCCAGCAAAAAAGACCATCAGCGAGCCGTAATTCAGCCAGGAAAGGCGCTTCGCTGCGTGACCCAGATACATCAACCCGCCGCCCATGGCAAACCCGCAAAGCACGCCCATGAACTCGCCCCCAGCAGAACCTTTCAGCATCAGCCCGATAGGATACGGTAGGGAAAGAAGCGCCATCATCAGCCCCCAGTGAGGCCAGTCCACCCCCTTCGGTTTCCACAACAAGAGCAGCGGAACAGCCAGCAGGAGCCCCGGCAGAACCGGATTTTCATCAGCGCGAACCGCCTGATACAGCAAAGAAATCTGTGCGATAAACAGAAAATGCAGAATAGCAACCATCCCTATCCAGGCATAGCTGCGACAGGCCCCGGCAGACGTGCGCCAATGCTCGCCCAGCAGCCACCACACCATGCAAAGCAGAACCCAGCATGCCATCTCCGTCGAATCATCCGAAATCCAGGGCCGCAGACTCAACCACGATTCCCGATTATCCAGCAAGGCACCCAGCAGCACCGCACTCGCCACCGCCACCACAACCACCAGCAAGCGCTGCCGCACAATGAACGGAATCGCGCACACACCCAGGAAGAACAACATGCACCCCTCTGCAAACGGATTCTGGAGCTGGAAAATCTGCCCATAAAGCGCAATGCAGCCCAGCCACATGCCGCCCCCCACCAGGCCCAGCCCCTCCGATATCCACGGATAGTTCTCCCGCGTGCGGGCCCAGGCCACCCAGAACCCCAGCAGCAGTGCCATGGCCACCGCCATCTTCACCACATCCGGGATAGCCTCCCAGTTCGCCGATATCAGCATGATGATACCGCCCAGAATCAGCCCGCCCGCCAGGGTAGACATGCTCAGCACCAGCCAATTCCACCGGCGACCGCCGTTCAGATGAAAATGCTCCGCAATCGCCACCGCCTGCTCAGCCGATATCAGGCCCGCCGCCTGCAATTGCTCTATCTCTTTGCGTTTCATGACAATTCAGCTATGATTCCAGGCCTCATTCTAGCATTTTTGTCACCTGATGCAACATTTTTTTCAAAAAAGGCTTGCAATGCCGCCGCAGCATCTGTATAATGCGCCCGTTCCCGCTGCAAAGCGGCGAACTCGGTAAAACCGACGGAGCGGTAGCTCAGTTTGGTTAGAGCGCAGCCCTGTCACGGCTGAGGTCGCGGG